>NZ_CP048287.1 GCF_010365285.1 Paenibacillus rhizovicinus | reverse complement strand
GGAAAAGGGAAAGGTTAATACAATATTATGCCGAAAGAATTATACAGGGAAAATTATTCCTTCTTCAATCATTATCATTAGTGGGCGGATGGTGAGTCAATGCGGATTGCGAGATTAAAGGTGAAAAATTTTAGAGGGGTCAAAGAAGGCGAACTCTATCTAACGGAAAGATGTGTTTTGGTAGGCGATAACAATATTGGAAAGTCAACTATCTTAGAATCAATTGATCTTGTTCTTGGCCCTGAACGATTATCAAAATACCCTGTCTTAGACGAACATGATTTTTATGCGGGGGAATACTTAAATAAAGAAGGTACCGAAAGGGATATACATATTGAAGTTGTTGTAGTGGGCTTAAGCGACGAGCAGACAAGGCATTTTAGGAATCATATTGAATGGTGGAACACATCAACGAACAATTTAATCGAAGGTCCACCGGCTAGTTCAACAGATGAAAGACAGGTATTACCCGCGCTTAGAGTTGGTTTTTCAGGAGCGTACGATCAAGAAGAAGATGACTTCGTCGGCAAAACCTACTATCTGTCTCCACAAAAAGATGATGGTACTTTTGATGTTTTTGGCACAAAGGATAAAAGAATGTGTGGGTTTTTATATTTGAGAACACTTCGTACGGGTTCAAGGGCTTTAAGTCTTGAAAAAGGTTCACTGCTGGATATCATACTAAGACTAAAGGAATTAAATCTTCCAATGTGGGAGGATATATTAAACCAATTAAGGGAGTTACCGGTTGCTGAAAATCCCGAACTTGGAATATCAGAAATATTAACTTCAGTTCAGAAAACGGTTCGAACATATGTTCCATCCGACTGGGCCAATAATCCTCATTTCCGAGTTTCTGATTTGACTCGCTCCAATTTGCGTCGGATTTTAACTGTTTTTATGGGCACTGGGGCTAAGAGGGAAGACGGAAATGAATATGCAGCTCCATTTCAACATCAAGGTACCGGGACAATTAATACATTAGTACTTGCACTGTTATCTATGATTGCCGAACTAAAGCAAAATGTCATCTTTGCAATGGAAGAACCCGAAATAGCAATACCGCCATATACCCAGAAAAGAATAATTCATAGTATTAGTCGAAAATCTGCCCAAGCGATATTTACATCTCATTCTCCATACGTCCTTGAAGAATTCGACCCATCAGAAATTCTAGTTATTAACAGAGTGAATGGAAAGTTAAAAGGTGTTGCGGCGAAATATCCACCTACAATAAAACCTAAGAAATATAGGGAGGAATTTCGGAGAAGATTTTGTGAAGCTTTACTAGCTCGAAGAGTACTGATTACAGAAGGTCGAACCGAGTTTGACTCGTTTCCCGCAGCAGCTCGAAGACTTCAAGAGCTTGGTGAATATAAGACTTTTGAAGAACTAGGAATCGCTATATTAAATGCAGAAGCTGAATCACAAGTGGCTCCACTCGGCGAGTACTTACAGTCTCTTGATAAAATAACGTTTGCAGTTTTTGATAAACAAACTGAGGAAAGTAAGACTGCCATCGTGAAAGCAGTTAATTTCCCTTTCGAAGCAAATGAAAAAGGATTCGAGGATGTAATTATTAATGGTTCCTCTCCAGAAGCGATTTTAAGGTATGCTAAGGGACTTGTTGAAAACGGTGAGTGGCTAAGTCATATGAAAGCCAATGAACCCAATGACCAAATGGATCTAGGCCAGCTTAAAACTGTAATGAGAGAGTTTTTTGTTAAAAATAAAGCATCAGGTGTTACTGCCGACTTTTTAGGACAATGTGAAATAAGTGAGATGCCGAGCTTTGTGGTTGAAACCATTGTCAGTATTCAATCTATTGTTGATGGACGATCTGATTCAGTCGGGTCAGATAGAGAAGTTCCCCCAGAGGATTAAGTAAGGAGAAGTGTATGTTCGAACTCTCAGAAGATAAAAAGCGATTGTTACAAACCAATGGTCATTTGCTAGTATTAGGTGGTCCTGGATCTGGCAAAACGACGATAGCATTACTCAAAGCAAATCAATTAATAATTAATAACGTCATCGAAAAGGGACAAAAGATTCTCTTCTTAAGTTTTGCGAGAGCAACTGTTTCGAGAGTTGAAGAACAAGTTAGATCTGTTATTTCAAGTAACATACAAAGCCAACTAGAGGTTAATACATATCATGGATTTATATGGTCGTTGATAAGAAGTCATGGTTATTTAATTAACAAGCGGCGAATTATTAAATTGCTTACTCCTCATGAGGCTGCATCTAGACTAGCAAATTTTTCTGGAGATAGAGAAGGAGAAAAAAAAAGACTATTTGAGGAAGAAGGCATTCTACACTTTGACTTGTTTGCAAAGTATGGAACACAACTATTAACCGAAAGCCAGGCGTTATCGAAGGTAATCTCCAATGCTTATCCGGTTATAATACTTGATGAGTTCCAAGACACAAATTTTGACGAATGGCAGTTTATCCAAGCAGTTGGACAACTTAGTACACTAATTGCATTGGCGGATCCTGAACAACGAATTTATGAATTTAGAGGGGCGGATCCTTCTAGAATAAGTGATTTTATTTTTATTTATTCCCCTCAACAATTTGATTTTGGTTCAGAGAATAACCGAAGTAATGGAACCGATATTGTTCAGTTTGGAAATGATCTAATTAGCGGGAAGAATGTTGGAAAACAATACAATCAAGTTAAGGTCAACTTATACCCTTTTCGTCAAGGATTGAGTCCTCATTTAGATTTAAAAGTCGAGGTACTGAAGGCTCGGAAAAGACTAATAGCAAACCATACAAATGATTGGTCTCTTGCTATACTGGTCCCATCAAAAAGATTAATGCACGAAGTTTCCCTATGTCTAGATACACACCATATCTTCGCAAATAATAAATCACTACCCCGAGTTAGCCATGAATTGGCACTGGAAACTGCTGCGCCGTCACTTGCTGCTGTATTAGTTTCAAATCTATTGGATCTTGGATCAAATTCTAGGGTGGAGCATACACAACTCATTGCTGATTTATGTGAACATATGCGTGGAAGGAACGGAGATGCTTCTGCACCAAAACAAAGCTTGGATATATCAAATGCCCTTCAAGAATTTATTACGACAGGTAAGATACGTGGATCAAAGC
Organism: Paenibacillus rhizovicinus; assembly: GCF_010365285.1. Lineage (NCBI taxonomy): Bacteria > Bacillati > Bacillota > Bacilli > Caryophanales > Paenibacillaceae > Paenibacillus > Paenibacillus rhizovicinus. The sequence goes on along the minus strand of NZ_CP048287.1, from coordinate 243,110 downwards.
GACAAATGATACTACAAGACTGCATCAACTTAGTAAATGCTTGTTGCAGCCTTGAATTTACAGGAGATCCCAGTCAAGATTGGAAAAATGTTTGTAGTCTTTTGGATGGTGCCTCCTCGGATCAACTTAAGCAGGTCGGAAAAGATATCAAATATTTAAAAATGCTGCACAGGGGATCGGAATTAAGATCAAGATTAGCTTCACTTTGGCGCTTATACGGAAATTATAGTGGTGCTGGAGAAAGTATAAAAGCAGCTTTATTGCAAGAATACTTTGCCAACTCCTCAAAAGTTTGGAGAGGAGTTCATGTAATGACAATACACAAATCGAAAGGAAAGGAATTTGACGAAGTAATCGTCTATGAAGGTCTATATCAGGGGAAAATTGTTCGAAACGAATCTACGAAAAAGGAGATAGATCAAGCACGCTTAAATTTAAGAGTAGCGGTGACAAGGGCTCGCCAAAATGTTCTTATTATTACACCCATTAACGATGTCTGCCCGTTACTTCGGTGAGCGAAAAAAAAGGAACCCATATAGGGTCCTTTTTTAGTTAATCATTAATCCAGATAGTTCACTGGCAAGTGTCTTTGACCCAGATAAACCTTTTAAATATCGAAGATGACCCGTAGTAGACCAGTCTACCTTCCTAAGTTTCTGAATCGATTGAGCAAAAGAAGAATAATCCTTGGTCTTTTGCTCATTTGAGAAAAAATGATTAAGGATCGAACCTGCAGCTATTGATAATGCATCAAGACATACGATGTGAGTGAGCCTGTGACCGCCATAATCAAGCCATTCATAGGAAAATGTATCCTTTATGGTGTTAAAGTAAAACAAAGATATATTGAGCTTCTCTTCTTTGTTAGCAATGCGACGTCGTCCTTCTTAAATAAGAAATGGAGGGTTCGATAGAGATTTTGCAAAGTTATATGACGACCTTTTGCTCTTTTCCCGATAATGCTGCCAATATTGTAAAAAGGGCTATCTTTACGAACAAGCAGCTCGGTAGCAACCCAACTCAATTCATCAGAATCACGCCTCAGGTATTTACTAAGGGAAGATCCAATCCCTTTTGCTTTGGTGTTAATCGTATCGAACAGCCGAATTTCTTCATCTTCGTCCAGGGAATGAAACGCTAAAAAGGAACCATGATATCAGCATTCGTTTCTTGGATATACCGCTTAATACCCCCAAGGCGATGTTGTCCGTCCATCAGAGATGCCTTTCCCTTACAAAACAACCGGCCAAAGTTAGGACGCTGCTTATCATAAGCAACGAACTCCCAATTCGAACAAGCATTTAATAATACCGGTGTAAAAAGAGCATCATCACCTTTAGACAAGTACAAAGCAAAATCGTGACATCGCTTAGGATCCACTGGCCGTTGATATCCTTTTCCGGATTCATTATCATACGGTTTTACAAAGGTAAGGTTCAATGCTATAGATGCAGGTACATTGCTTTGATAAATAACTTTACCACGCATTTTGCTTTGAATGACATTTTCTATAACAACTTGTTGGGGTATGGTTTGATCCATGTGTTAGTCACTCCATGATGAATTTTCATTGATCCCAATATAAAACTTATAAGTTCTTTTTACAATGGTATTTATAGTATAATGGTCTGTCTTCATACTGCTTACCTACTTACGCTTATTTAAGGTGGTGGTATGAGTGGCGGAACTCGCAGAGCTTATAGGAGCTCGAATCCGGCAAATTAGAAAGTCACGCGGCTTAACACAAGAACAACTTGGTGAACGCGCTCAGTTACAAAGTACATATATCGGTGGGGTCGAACGGGGAGACCGAAATATCTCTGTGGACACTCTCGATAAGTTGATCCGTGCCCTGGAAGTAAGCCCCTCAGAGTTTTTTATTTCGGTGATAATCCTATTGAGAAAGATACGGATAAAACTAAACTGATCCACATTTTTATTTCAAAACTTATGAAGCAAAAAGCCAGAATATACGCAAGATGATTAATATTTATAAAGAGATATTCGAATAAGTTTCAAAGAAGGGTCGCCGAAAGGCGGCCTTTTGTTTTGCGTCAAATCATGGGTTTCATAAGAACCTTTGTCGAATCGCTTGATTATCTGAAAAGTCGCAATTATCGTTCAAAATATAGGGTGATACGGATGTACACACCGGTAAAAATGCCGAGGAACACAAAATACGGCAGTAACTACTGGAAGGCAACCAGTCGCAAGATTAAACGAAGAGTTGAGTTTTTAGTGATTTGGAATACGACCATTGGATTTTAGTCGAATCCAACCCCAATATTGTTTCTTTTTGTGAGCAGCCACTAAGAATAAGCATACCCATAAAGTGAGATTGTAGAGTCTGTTTTTGATATGTGGGTTTTATACTCAGATGGAACGGAAAAATTCATTGAAGTGAAATATGAGTGGATTTCGATTCAAGGAACCCTAAGTCAATTAAAACCATAAGACAAACAGGAGCACAAGAAGATTGGTGTCTCCTTAACAATAAACCATATGAAATCATGACGGATACAAAGATCCGATCTAATGCCTTACTTTTGTCCAACCTCAAACAAATTATTTCTTATACACGGAATCGATTGGTTCCTATAGAGCTCGACCAATTTCAAATTACCCGTTTAGTACGAAATCGCAGACTAACCATCGGAGAAATTCAGCGTGATTTACACAGTTTAAAACCTCAACGAATTTTAGAGTCAATTTGTAACCTGATCTACAGCGGACATTTAGATGCCAACATTGAAGAATGTTTAATTGGCCCATCTCTGGAGGTGTGGTTACATGGCGAGACGTAAGATCATTGAAAGTGAGAAATACGTACCTGAGGATCTGGATGTTAAAAACTGGCCAATCGTTTTGACTGATAATCTAAGTGACAAGGATAAGGCTACTTACTTAAAGAGAAAAAAAGCAGTTGAAATGTACTTAGGTAATCAACCAATTAAAGAAATCAGGTATGAAACAGGGATTGACTTTGAATCACTACGACGGCTGGTGTTACGTTGCATCGACAACCGAGACGAGAATGGCGTGATTTTAGGCTTTCGTGCGTTGATACCGAATAAAAGATTAAAGGCTACACAAGAAAATCGAAAGAGAACAACTCTCACTCAGGGAGGTTCACCGAACTTCTTGATACATTTCCCCAACTTGCTGAATTAATTGAAAAACATCATTTCCAAACTAACAAGCAGCAGTTCTCGGACCCGAAAATGAAGGCAAAATATATCCACAAAAAGTTTTTGGATGAGTGTAGAGCAATTGGATTAACTGAAAATCAGTACCCATTTACTACCGAAACATTGGCCAAACGTTCATTAGAGCGTTATCTTCATAAACTAAATAATAGACATTTTTCAAAAGCAGCTAGTCGATACGGAGACGCGGCAGCTACCCTCGCAACAACTACGGGGATAGGTAGAGAACACAATCTATCGATTCTCCGTCCATTAGAAAGAGTGCAATTCGACGGCCATCGGATCGATGGTATGTTTTCAATTACATTCCGGACACCTGAAGGAGATGAAATAACAAGGGTTCTTGAGCGTCTTTGGTTGCTTGTCATTTTAGATGTTGCCAGTAGCGGTCATTGGATACCATCTGAGTACCAATCGGGAATTTTCAGGTAATGATGTAGTGCAATGCATTCGTAACGCGGTGGTACCGAGGGAGAAGAGGGCCCTTACGATTCCTGGCTTAAGCTACAATGAACGGGGCGGCTTTCCGAGTGATTGCATCCCTGAAATGCAATGGGCACTGTGGGATGAGATGTTGTACGACAATGGCAAAGCTAATTTATCAAATTTCGTATCCGATCGCCTAGAACAAATAATAGGTTGTTCAACAAATGCTGGACCTGTTGCAGTACCGGTTCGCAGGGGATACATCGAAAGATTTTTTGGTGTGTTAGAAGAATGCGGGTATCACCGTATGATAAATACGACCGGCAGCAATCCACAAGATCCAAGGAGAAGCGATGCCGAGAAAAAGGCTGTCAAATATTCGATTTCATTTGAGCATCTAGAAGAGCTGACAGATGTACTAATATCGGACTATAACGGAACTGTTAATGAGGGGATAAACAACTTTACACCTCTTGAAGTGTTAAAACAAAGAATCGAACGTGGACTTATTCCTCGGGTAATGCCTGAAGAGCAAAGGGCGGAGGTGGTTTTCCTGTCGATGAAAGTACCCCGCAAAGTCAACGGTAACTTAAAAGAGGACGTCGTCCATTCATCCATTATGAAGGTGTAGATTATAGAAATGAGGTTCTCTCACGCAGTCCTGATCTCATTGATACAACCCTAACTATTCTTGTAAATGTAGATGACCTAAGGGTTCTCCAGGCATTTCTTCCGGATGGCAGTGAGTTTGGAGCACTTACGGCAACTGGAAAGTGGGGGATCGTTCCCCATTCGCTCAAAACGCGTAAAGAAATCAACAGACTTCGAAAGCGCAAACTATTATTTTTCACTTCCGAAGACAATCCTATAGATTGTTATCATCGCTATCTTGAATCGCACGCAGTAAATAATAGGGCAAGTCGTAACAAACTCGCAGAAGAGAGACGAAGAAGTCAAAAATCGAGCACTAAGGAAGAAGATTCAAAATCCTCCGCATCTCTTGATGAAGTTTTATCAGAAGATGATGCAACAAGAACACGACCTATCACGCGTATCAATAAGAACTTGAAGACCATCACCTTTTAAGGAGGCGTTCAAAATGGGTTTTTCTAGTTCTGATGCAGAAACATTAACCGTGGATGGCCGGCCATTTGTCCACCCAAAACACATCCGATTGAAACTGGACGTTACTTGCTTCAAACCAATCAAATCGAGTCATTAAAAGAGACCATCGTTAGATGGGTAGACAACCGTGTTCCTGGAGGGATCGTTTATGGCCGGCCTCGCCTTGGAAAAACAAGAGCTATTAAATACTTAATGCATGTCTTACCTGCTGAATTTGATCAGAGGATTCCTGTCTATAGCTTAAAATGCAGGCAATACAAAGTGATTAACGAGAATGTGTTTTTTGAAGATATATTGAAGGACATCAATCATGCATATCCTTCTTCGGGGAAAGCCTCCCAGAAGCGCGAGAGGCTAACAAAATATTTAAAAGAAAATGTAGAGTCATCAGGACAGCACAGATTGGTTTTTTTCTTAGACGATGCACAAAGATTAGCGGATATCCAGTACGGCTGGTTAATGGATATCAATAACGAACTCGATAGTTTGGGTATCAGTCTCACGGTAATTTTAGTAGGGCAAAAGGAATTAATTCATCAAAGAAGCGCCTTTCAACAAGCAAAAAAATTCCAACTAATTGGTCGTTTTATGATTGATGATTATCGTTTTTCAGGAGTCAAGAATGTTGATGATGCTCAAACTTGCCTGGCTGGATATGATCAATATTCTGATTATCCTGAAGGGAGCGGATGGTCATTCACACGTTACTTCTTACCTGATGCCTTTGCTCGTGGATTTCGGTTGGAAGATTGCGCTGCAGATCTGTTCGATTGCTTTTGCTCAGCACGAACCGAGGCTGGGTTATTTCAAAAAGCGGAAATTCCAATGCAATACTTCACATTAACCGTGGATTATGTGCTTAGGCGTTATGGTAGAAATGGAGAAGATCTAAATCAAATCAATAGGCTACAATGGAACAATGCAATAAAAAACTCTGGTTATATTAAGGCCGAAGTAAATCAAGGTGTAGAGGAATGAAAGCTGCTAACATCATTCTGCTACCTGGACCGGCCAATCAGGAAACCAACTATACCTGGAATCCTTTATGGGTGAAGGAATACGAATCACCATGGGGAGTGTTTGAGAAATTTAAATACGCGAACAACATAACATCCAAAGAATTTCTCAGAACATTTGGAACCGATGAACTTCGATCTGTAAAGCATTTATCACTATTTTATGTCAATGCTAACGTCCATACCATGGGACGATTAAGTGAAGATATAATCTTAAAAATATTAAAGGTTCCTGTTAAAGCACATACCAGCGAGATCCTTGACTTTGTTCAAAAGAGGGTTCTCATAGAAGAGCTATTACGGAGTGATTTAGCTTATTGCCGCTATTGTATGCGAAGTGGTTACCATAGTATTTTCCATCAACTTAAGTTCATTCACAGTTGTCCGTTTCATCCGCATGCCAAATTATACAATTCATGTCCGACGTGTAAGAAGTCTTTTAAATATATGATTAATGATCCTTTTAGTGCTTTTCGTTGTCAGTGTGGAACTGAACTTTTTAATAAGCCAGACTATCATATTGTTTGGAGAAATCATAAGCCGAACATTGTTTTTCAGCCATTACAGAAATTATTACAACTAAGCGAGAACGATATAACCACGTTAAAAGAGATGGAATTTGTTCACTACAACGATGTAGAGGAACATCCAAGATTCCTTGAGGCTTATTTAAGTCGTTTAGATCCGACCTTATTAAAAACCGAAAAGATTGAGCATAAAGTAATTGTTTCTAATGAAAATTTACTTCAACAAGGCAACAGACAAGAAGAATATAGAAAGGCATACTATGACGGTGATCTGTGGACGACGGAAGGAATAGATAATAAAATTGCTAATGAAATATATAAGAGCACAGTTGCCACCTATAATGCGTTGTGTAACCGGATTCGAAAAACTATTTTGAAAGGCCACGAAAAATGCCTTAAAGAGTTGTTACGTGAGAATTACAAAATTATTTGCCCCTACGCTTATGCTTATTTGAATTGGAGAGTATGTATAGAGGGACTAAGATACCATTCGGACATTGCTACGAATTACTATCGTAAACGCAGATCGACTGAGAATACTGGTATCGATACGATATCTAACATTGACGTCTCAGTATTTACCAATCTCAGACTCGCATGGGATGGTAGCTTAAAATATAATGACGGAAATAGACGATATAAAAGTTTGACAGCGACAATATGGCTTATTAATCATTTTTTATACAGGCTACTGATGAACCACTTCTATAATTGGCTTGAGTTCGCTGATAAAAAAAGATATAAGAAAAAAGGACACGTTTATTTTTACTTTAGAAATCAATTCAAATATGAAGGTATGCCGCTATTCGCATTTTCACAAAAAGGTGATCAAATAGAACTCCATATGTGGGAAGATGAGAACCCCAACAAAAATAAAGAATATCGGTGCCCATTCCATTCTGTTTAGAAGGAGACCATGGTTTATTATGGTCTCCTTTAACATTAGGAATGCACTTATTTTGCTGATCTGTAGAGTGACGGGGCGCTGGCTGATACGTAGATTTTTCACATTTTCATGTCCCTGAATAGGCTTTTCATACCGACCATAGTTGGATCGTCGTCGCCAGGCGAATCGTGAATTTGATTTGCGGGCTGCATGCCGCCGCGTAGATGTATGACAAGACCGGCCCATATAATTTATTCCACGCATATGCTTGACTTGGAGTTAACTCCATATGGGATAATATCGCGGTATGTATGGGCACCCATTTGAGAAAGGAATGATGATATGGAGTACGTGAAATTGGGGAATACCGGCTTGGACGTATCCAGGCTTTGTCTTGGCTGTATGAGCTTCGGCGATGTAAGCCGATGGACGCATCCATGGATTCTAGACGAGGAACACAGCCGTCCGATCATCAGGAGGGCCCTTGATCATGGCATCAATTTTTTCGATACGGCAAATGTGTATTCGACTGGTGCGAGTGAGGAAATCGTAGGCCGGGCTTTAAAGGACTACGCGAATCGGGATGAGGTTGTCATTGCAACAAAGGTTCATTTCCGCATGCAAGATGGACCTAACGGCGCAGGCCTATCTCGTAAGGCCATCTTAAGCGAAATTGATAAAAGCCTGAAGCGACTTGGAACCGACTATGTGGATCTGTACCAAATTCACCGCTGGGACTATGACACGCCCATCGAAGAAACGATGGAAGCTTTGCATGATGTCGTTAAGGCAGGGAAAGCAAGATACATAGGCGCTTCCGCGATGTTCGCTTGGCAGTTCCTCAAAGCTCTGCATGTTGCAGATCTACATGGCTGGACCCGGTTCATCTCGATGCAAAACCATTATAACCTTCAGTACCGCGAAGAAGAACGGGAGATGCTCCCGCTTTGCAAAGAAGAGAAGATCGGTGTGATTCCTTACAGCCCGCTGGCATCCGGAAGATTATTACGCGACCCAGTAGAAAGTACTGCCCGATCCGAAACCGATCAGGCGCAGAAATGGAAGTATGATGCGATGATGACGGCCGATCGGCCGATCGCGGAACGTGTTGCGTCCATCGCTGCTCTGCACGGTGTTCCTCGCGTTCAGGTCGCGCTCGCTTGGATGTTGCAGAAGGAGATCGTTACATCACCGATCATCGGCGTGACGGGTTTGTCTCAGCTTGAAGAAGCGGTACCAGCACTATCCGTCAAGCTGACTACGGAAGAAATCGCATCACTTGAAGAACCTTATGTGCCACATCCTGTCGTGGGTGCTATAAAAGCACGTTCATGACCTTGAACGATGTATAGACATGGATAAGGAGGGGAACGGCGGTATGGCGATGACGATTGCGGAAGTAAGTGAGAGATTTGGGTTATCCCAAGATACGCTTCGTTATTATGAACGCATCGGATTAATTCCGCCCGTTAACCGAAACAGAAGCGGCAACCGGGAGTATACCGAGGAGGATCTCAAATGGGTTGATTTCATTAAGTGTATGAGGCAGAGTGCAGGGCTTCCAGTCGAAGCATTGATCGAGTATGTGGCACTTTTTCAACAGGGAGACGATACGCTCGTCACCCGCAAAGAACTACTTATCGAGCAGCGTGACCGGCTTGCGGTCAAAGTCGAAGAAATGACAAACACCTTCATACGTCTCAATGATAAAATTGCTCGCTATGAACAAACGATTGTGTTGAAAGAAAAAACATTACACAAGAATGATTAATTTTCTCTGGTAAGGTTCCGTTTACATGAACGGAACCTTTTTTATATGATCTTTAAGCAACCCCCTAAGTTAGAGATATCAATATTATAATTTCAACCGCAATTCCTCTCCAACAAATCCCCTAATTGTTCTGCTAATGCTTGATGCGAAATTGGTCTTTCATTCATAAACCACCATTCCACCACCCCTACATAAGCAGAAGCCACAAATCGGATAAGCATATCCTCGTTGAGCCCCTTGTTTTTCCCTTTGGTTACGTCTATTTCATCTTTAAACTCATCAATCAAAAAATCGAGGAACCGGCTGCGAAAGTAAGGGGCTCCTTTACTTGCCAACATCATCGAGAAGAAGGGGTAGTTCTCTTCGAAATATTTGGTCCAGATGAGTGATCCGTCTGCGAAATCCAGATCAGCTGCAGCCTTGCATCGTTCCCCGAGTTCGTTTATATGCGATTCAATCAGCTTGTCGAGCAGGTCATACTTATCCAGGTAGTGAAGGTAAATCGTGCCCCGACTGACGTTGGCGCGGTCAGTCAGGTCTTGAATCGTAATGTCGTCAAAGCTCTTTTCAGCCATCAGTTCTAGTACGGCATTTTTTAAGGCATCTTGGGTTTTTTTTATTCTTCGATCGACTTTAACCATAGTGGGACACCTCGTTTAATGGATCATAGTTAGACAATTTAGCTCCCTTTGTTCATAACTTAACAAACCGAATGGATCTAACCATTGTAGGTCTATTGTATTTGCTTATAATTTTAAACATAAGTTCATTAATGTATCAAGTATCATTTTTAGGTTTCTTGACTTGGAGTTAGCTCCAGAAGATACACTACACTAGATCTCCATTTGGAAGATCGACAAATCTTAGGGATATATAAACCTGAGTAAGCACCAGTCAGATCACGATCAAACATTCATAATCGAAAGGATTGTTTATTCCATGTGTGAACTTCATCAGAGCGTAACGGTTCGTGCATTAAGTGTTCCAGGTGCGAAAGCACCCTTTGAACGAACGACCATTGAACGGAGAGAATTGCGGCCAGACGACGTCTTGATCGATATTCAATATTGCGGCATCTGCCATTCGGATATTCATAACGCGCATAATGATTTTGGCCGCGGCGTTTTTCCGATGGTACCCGGTCATGAAATTGCAGGGGTTGTCGCTGCTGTAGGCCGTGAGGTAACGAAGTTCGCTGTAGGTGATCGGGTTGGCGTCGGTTGCTTTGTTGACTCCTGCGGTGAATGTGAATTCTGCCGCAGCGGCGAGGAGCAATTTTGCCGAAAAGGCGTCGTTGTTGTATTCAACTCCATGGATTACGACGGAGAACTGACCTACGGCGGATACAGCCAAAAAATCGTGGTCAAAGACAGGTTTGTTGTCCGGATTCCGGACGGTTTGGCAATGGACGTGGCGAGCCCGCTGCTGTGTGCCGGTATAACCACTTACTCTCCATTGAAGCATTGGAACGCCGGGCCTGGAAAGAAAGTTGCCGTGCTGGGAATGGGAGGCCTGGGCCACATGGCTGTTCAGTTCGCCCATAAGATGGGGGCGGAAGTTACGGTGCTGAGTCATAGTCCGAACAAAAAGGACGAAGCCTTTGGCTTCGGCGCCAGTCAATATTATGTAACCACGGATCCAGTAACGTTTACGGAACAGGCAGGTCAATATGACCTGATTTTAAACACCGTGTCTGCCAATATCAATGTGGATGCCTTGCTCTCCATTCTAAAGGTGGACGGGGCCCTCGTTCATCTCGGTCTGCCGAACAAGCCGGAGCAGTATAATGTCTTTTCCTTATTTGCCGGGCGTCGGATCATTACGGCATCCAACGTTGGGGGTATCCGAGAAACTCAAGAGATGCTGGACTTTTCGGCGGAGAACGGGATCGCTCCTATGATCGAAGTGATCCGGGCCGACCAGGTTGACGAAGCATACGAACGCGTCTTGAACAGTGATGTGCGGTATCGGTTTGTCATCGATATGGCTACGCTGTAACCAATCCAAAGGAGGAGAACGATGAAAGTTACGGAAGCAGCCCAACGCTATCATGATAAAATGTTTCCGGGTTACGAATCCAAGTTCTTGGAGACCGATCTGGAGTTTATTGAGCGCTTCGATAATTTTGCATTTGATGAAGTCGTCAATCAGGACGATTTGGACGACCGTACGCGCATGATGGCCATATTGTCCGTATTAATCGGCTGTCAAGGGATTGATGAGTTCAGTGCAATGCTCCCGGCAGCGCTCAATTTCGGCGTAACGCCCGTGGAAGCAAAGGAAATCGTTTATCAGTCCGTACCTTATCTCGGCATTGGACGGGTATTTCCTTATCTGCATGCCGTCAATGAAATTCTGGTTTCACAAGGGATTGAACTCCCTTTGCCGAGCCAAGCAACGACAACAACGGAAAATCGTTTGGAGGCAGGGATTCTGGCGCAGGTGGACATCTTTGGAGAAAGCATGAGGGACTTTTGGCAATCAGGACCGGAAGAAAGCAGGCACATCAATCGCTGGCTGGCGGATAACTGCTTTGGGGATTACTATACCCGGAAAGGCTTGGACTACAAGCAGAGAGAGATGATTACCTTTTGCTTTCTGCTCGCCCAAGGCGGTTGTGAACCGCAGCTGACCAGCCATGCCGCCGCCAATATGCGTCTCGGGAACGATAAGTTATTTCTCATTAAGGTGATCTCGCAATGCCTTCCCTTCATTGGTTATCCGCGCAGTTTGAATGCGCTGCGGTGCGTGAATGAAGCGGCAGCGAAATCGGAATAAGGAGGACGTTACCATGAATAATCTTACTTGGCTGATCACGGGCGTAAGCAGCGGCTTTGGGTATGAACTGACCAAGCAGCTGTTGGAGAAGGGCGACAACGTCATCGGCACGGTCCGCGATAAAAGCAAGGTCAAAGATCTCATCGAGAAGCATCCGGAGACGTTCACTTGCGAAGTTCTGGACGTGACCGATGTCCCGGCCATCCATCAGCTTGTTGACCAGTCCTTTGAGAAATTCGGCCGGATCGACGTCATTGTGAGCAACGCAGGCTATGGACTTTTTGGCGCCGCCGAGGAGCTTACGGATACCCAGGTGGATCACATCATTGCAACTAATCTTACGGGATCCATTCAGCTCATTCGTTCGGCGCTGCCGCATTTGCGGGGCCAAGGCGGCGGCCGCATTATTCAGCTTTCTTCCTATGGCGGACAAGTGGCATTCCCGGGCAACTCCATGTACCATGCGACGAAGTTCGGCATTGAGGGCTTCTGCGAATCGGTAGCACAAGAGGTCGCCCCGTTTAACATCGGAGTCACCATTGTTGAGCCGGGCGGAGCCCGTACCGAGTTCCGATATGGAAGCGCACGGGTAGCGAATCTGATGCCGGAATACGAAGGTAACCCGGCACATGGGTTTTTGAGCATGCTGGACGCTTCCAACGGTCTTGCTCCAGGTGATCCTGCGCGAATGGCTGCCCGCATCATTGAAAGTGTCGACAAAGAACCAGCGCCACTGCGAATGGTGCTTGGCTCTCAAGCCTTGGCAAATACGATTTCGACGTTAAAAGCACGGATTGCCGATTACGAGAAACAGACCGAATTGGCAGCTTCTACGGACTTTCCAGCAGGGGAATAGCGACGGAATTAACGGGCTTTACGCGCGGAGCATGAATCGGGTTCAAGTTCCTAAATCTATTTATATGGGAGAGGATATCGTATGGATTACGTTAAGCTGGGGAATACAGGCATGGATGTTTCGAGGATTTGTCTTGGCTGCATGAGCTTTGGAGAAGTACAGCCAGGGGGGCATCAATGGGTACTGAATGAGGAGAGCAGCCGCACAATTATAAAAAGAGCGCTTGACCTCGGGATCAACTTCTTCGATACCGCGAACATTTATGCCGGCGGCACCAGTGAAGAGATTGTCGGACGCGCTTTAAAGGAATATGCGAATCGCGATGAGATTGTCCTAGCGACGAAGGTCTGGGGGCGTATGCATCAGGGTCCCAATAGTGCGGGGTTATCCCGGAAGGCGATTATGAGCGAAATCGATAAAAGCCTAAAGAGACTTGGGACCGACTATGTGGATCTTTACATTATCCACCGTTGGGACTATATGACGCCCATCGAAGAAACGATGGAAGCCATGCACGATGTAGTGAAGTCAGGCAAGGCCCGCTATATCGGTGCTTCCGCCATGTATGCATGGCAATTTCAAAAGGCTTTGCACGTAGCCGAGAAGAATGGCTGGACGCGTTTTGTTTCCATGCAAAATCATCTGAATCTCATCTACCGCGAAGAAGAGAGAGAGATGATGCCGCTATGTAAGGACCAAAAAATCGCGGTAACGCCTTACAGCCCGCTTGCATCGGGTAGATTGATCCGCGATTGGTCGGAAACCACGCCTCGATTCGAAACCGATGTTGTTCAAAAAGCTAAGTACGATGCGACGGCTGATAAAGACCGGTTGATCGTTGAACGAGTGGCGGAAGTGGCTGACAAGCGAAGCGTTCCCCGCAGTCATATTGCCCTTGCCTGGGTGCTGCAGAAGGAGCAGGTAGCGGCTCCAATCGTAGGTGTAACGAAAATGAAGCAGCTTGAGGAGTCAGTGGGTGCTCTATCCGTAAAACTAACCTCGGAGGAAATTTCATTCCTGGAAGAGCCGTATGTTCCGCATCCAATAGTGGGAGCTCAGTAATAGGGGAAATCGTTTACGGACAGGCAAGATCCGCCAGGGCTTGAGCAAGATATCTCACCCGGATTGAAAGGGGGGCGCAATATGAATGAGGACAAGCAAAAGATCCTCGCGGTTTTTCAACAAATTGATGCTGCTATGATAAACAAAGATACGGAATCATTGGCTCGCATACTGGATGATGATTATGTACTCGTACACATGACAGGGTATCATCAACGTAAGGCAGAATGGCTTAACCAAATAGAAAATGAACAAATGAAATATTTTAAAACTATGCCTCAGACCACAACCATCACCATAGACGGCAATACCGCCGTTCTCCTGTGCGACACCAAAATTGATGCCAGAATTAATGGATTTAGAAGCACTTGGCCTATGAAGATAGAGATGCATTTTGAAAAACGGGGATATGATTGGATTCCAATACATTCGGTTGCCAGTAGTAACTAATTCTTTGAAGGAAAAGAACGTGGCATATCATGCATGTATTTTGGCGTGTAGCGCCAGTTACTGTGGGTTAGGATTTATGTAGGATAGTAATGTCAGGTTGTTCAACGCTGAACGGAGTAAGCACTTGATCCTCCTTCGGATAGAGGGACTCCAACGTTGAACGAGCACTTTAATAGAAATCACACTGGAGGTACTGCTATGCAGCACGTAATCTTAAATAATGGCGTGGAGATGCCGATTCTAGGCTTTGGCGTGTACCAAATTCCGGACGGTCAGCAATGTGAGCAAAGCGTCTATGACGCGCTTCTAACGGGCTATCGGTTGATCGATACTGCAGCTGCATACCGGAATGAGGAAGCGGTTGGCCGTGCCATAAAGCGGAGCGGAGTGGCGAGAGAGGAGCTTTTTGTAACAACCAAGCTTTGGATTCAAGACACCGGGTATGAACGGACAAAGAAAGCATTTGAAAACTCCCTGGCCAATCTGCAACTGGATTATCTGGATTTGTACTTGATTCATCAGCCGTTCGGCGATGTGTATGGTTCTTGGCGAGCAATGGAAGAGCTTTATCGAGAAGGAAAGATCAGAGCCATCGGCGTCAGCAATTTTCAGCTAGACCGCCTAACCGATCTGATTATTCATAATGAAGTGACACCGGCCGTCAACCAGGTTGAAACCCATCCGTTCTGCCAGCAAATTGAGGGTGCCCAATTCATGCTGGAGAACAAGGTACAGATTGAATCCTGGGGTCCATTTGCGGAAGGGCGCAATAATCTTTTCCAAAATGAAGTGCTGCTCTCCATCGCCGGGAAGTACAACAAATCCGTTGCTCAGGTTGTGCTCCGCTGGTTGATACAAAGAGGGGTAGTGGCTATCCCCAAGTCCGTTCATAAAGAGCGGATTATCGAGAACTTCAACATCTTCGACTTTTCTTTAAGTCAAGAGGATATGGATAAGATCCAAACGCTGGATTCGAACAAAAGCTTGTTCCTGTCCCATAACGACCCGGAGATTGTGAAATCCCTAAGCAGCTATAAATTTTGATTCTTAACCAAAAGAAACTGTCGGCGCTTCCGCCAGTTTCTTTTTCAAGTCAAGCTCGCCCAACATATAAAATCGCTCGGTTTGAAATCATAAGCGTCAGCATCAATTTGGCATGTCAGGCTAGAACCTTGGCGTGTATCGCTAGTCAAATAAGAGTCTCAAAGGGGTAAAATGATTGTCGTTGAGCTGAATAACACTTGGAGCGAGGATGGCTAAGCAACACGTAAACAAGATTACACAAGGAGGAAATAGAATGACTCATACAAATGAGCAGGAATCACAATCCCGACTATATGACAGAATCGTTGAACTCGAACACGTAAGAGCCTTAAGAGAGCTTGTAGACACGTTTTCAATACTGGCTGATCAGAAAGATACGCAAAAGCAGACCACGCTTTTCACCGCGGACGCAACCGTTGACTCTATTGTTGACGGTAATGTGGTCTCAAGCTTGCGGGGAACGGACGAAATCGGAACTGCATTTGAAAGCTTCTTGAAAAATTTCGATATCGTTTATCATTTCAATGGCCAGCACAACGTGTCGATCAGCGGAAATACAGCCAAAGGGACGCTTTATTGCCTGGTTGACCTTATTGCTACAGTGGACGGCAAGAAGATCAACAACAAGAGCGGCGTACACTATGAGGACGAGTATGTTTTTGAAGATGGACATTGGTTAATCGCAAAGCGAACCTCGACCTTTGCATGGCAAGACCGTCAGGAAATCAATACATGAGAAGTCGCCGGTGAATGAAGCTGTCTTTAGAGTTGACGGCTTCATTCATTTTTATCCTATCGCTTACGGAAAGGAGGAAACGAAGCATGACGACTCATTCACTTGACCGAATTAAAGTACCGAAAGGATTTTGGCTTGGTCTGCGTCACCTCGACATAACGCCCCAAGATGTGGTTCGTAAAGCTGATCTCCCGCTTACCATCGTGAACGACCAAGCGATCGTAAGTACTGCGCAATACTTTGCGCTTTGGCAGGCTTTCTCCGAACTGCTACCGGATCCTGCAGCAGGAATCGTTCAACTCTCAAGCAGCTTCGAGACATCCCAGCTGCCGCCGAGCGTAATGGCACCGTATCATGCGCGTGACTACCGGGATGCACTAAGTCGTATGGCTCGATACAAACAGTTGTGTTCGCCCGAGCGCATTCATATGGCCGAACAAGGTGAGTTCTGTACGGTCGAGCTGGTATGGCTCTATTCCGAGCATCCTGAACCACCCATGCTCATCGGCGTAACTTTAGCCTCGCTTATGGAACTGGGGCGCCGCGGAACAGGGAAGGCATTGATGGCACACGCGGTTGAACTGTCCCGCCCTGAAGGAAATGTTCAGGCATTGGAAGCATTCTTCGGCTGTCGTGTCCGGGTGGGATCGGAACGGACCAGATTGATCCTTAAGCGAACTGATCTTGATCGTCCATTTATCACGTACAACGAAGAACTGCTTGCCATACTCACGCCTGTGCTTGACCGGTCCCTTGAAGAAAAGCAGCGCACCATTTCTACAACAGAAACGGTGAAATGGATCATGAAGCAAAGTCTGGCCGCAGGACGTCCCGATATTGGGCTCATTGCCAGTGAGCTTGGGATGAGCGACCGTACCTTGCAGCGCCGGCTGACCGACGAGGGCACGAACTTTAAACAATTGTTGTCAGATGCGCGGCGCGAAAAAGCATTGGAGTACCTCTCAGATCCGCTGCTTGATCTGAAGGAAGTGGCCTTCTTGCTGGGCTACGAAGACCAGAATTCATTTTTTCGGGCTTTCCGGCATTGGGAAGGCGATACGCCCTCTAACTGGCGAGCCGAACAATTTGGGTTTACCGAGTCCAGCGAAGATGCTTCACGTGCACCGAAACTTCATTAAGGAATCGCATCGATCTATAACGTCTGCAAGGACGATAATCGAAGGAGGATTGGTTGTGAACAAGGTGCTGATTTTAGGCGCTAACGGGAGTATCGCTCGCCATGCCATTGAACGCTTTTTAAATGACACGGATGTAGAGTTGACTCTTTATTTGCGGAACGCAGGTCGACTTGAGAAGATGGACGGCAGCCGCGTCCGTGTTGTGGAAGGCGATGTACTGGATAAGGAAACACTGAAACATGCGATGGAAGGTCAGGATGTGGTATATGCCAATCTGGACGGTGACTTGGAAAGAATGGCGCGTACCATTGTGGAGACGATGAATGAAACGGGCGTCATGCGGCTTATTTTCATCAGTTCTATGGGCATTTACGGGGAAGTTCCAGGACAGATGTATAGTCCCATTCTGGATCCTTATCGAAAGTCAGCGGAGATCATAGAAGCTTCTGACCTTACTTACACGATCATAAGGCCGGGATGGTTTACAAACAAAAACGAAGTGGAATACAACACCACGCATAAAGGAGAACCCTTCAAAGGGAGGGAAGTTTCCCGCAAAAGCGTTGCCGACTTCATCGTGAAATTGGCGACTACGCCTGGACTTGAAGTCCAGAGCAGCGTGGGGATCAGTAATTCAAAATAAGGAGTTAGAGATAAGGATGGAGAAGACGAAACCATACAACACACGGGCGATTATGTTTTCACTGCTCATGTGCAGCTTCATCGGCATGTTCAGCGAAACATCGCTCAATATCGCCCTTAGCAACTTGATGCATGTATTTCAGATATCGGCGGCAACCGCACAATGGCTGACGACCGTATACTTGCTGGTTCTTGGTATCTTAATGCCGATGAGCGGTTTACTGCTCCAACGTTTTACGACGAAACAGCTGTTCACCGCATCGCTGATCAGCTTGATCGTAGGGACATTTGCTGCTGCCATTTCCGTCAACTTTGAAATGCTGCTGGCGGCCCGCGTGCTGCAGGCATTCGGTATGGGGCTGCTTCTACCGCTTATGTTTCATACCATCCTTCTCATCTATCCCACGGAGAGAAGAGGAGCGGCAATGGGACTTGTCGGGCTGGTGATTATGTGCGCGCCAACCACGGGGCCTACGATCGCGGGAATTTTGATTCAATATTTGTCGTGGCATTATATTTTCTGGCTGTCTCTTCCGTTTCTGATCATCGGTTTGTTCGTGGGGCTTAAAAACCTGGAGAATATTACGGAGGTTTCGAAGCCGCGGTTTGATCTGGCTTCAATCATCATGTCGACCATCGGATTCGGGGGCATCGTCTACGGCTTCAGTAAGGCCGGGGAAGATACGGGAGGCTGGACGCATCCGGCTGTAATCGCATCCGTCGCCGTCGGTCTTGTTGCTCTGGTGTTATTCATCGTCAGGCAGATCCGGATGCGCGATCCCCTCTTGAACATGGGAGTATTCAAGCATCCCATGTACGTCATGAGCGTGGTGATGGTTGTATCGAGCATGCTGATGGCCATGTCTCTGGCGATTATTCTGCCACTATTTCTGCAGAATGGCAAAGGACTCACTACGTTAACCACGGGACTTATGCTGTTGCCCGGCAGCTTGCTGAATGGGATTCTATCGAATCGCATGGGCCAATTGTTCGATAAATTCGGTCCAAGACGGCTGGTGATCCCTGGATTAGTCATTGCCGCCGTTACTCTATGGTTCTTCACGAACATATCATTAGCTTCTACTGTGGCCTTTATTATCACACTGCACATGGTCATGATGATCGGCTTGGCGATGATTTGGGTTCCCGCACAAACAAATGGCCTCAATCAATTGCCGCCGCACTTGTATGCCCATGGCACCGCGGTCATGAATACCGTGCAGCAAGTTACGGGTGCCATTGCGACAGCTGTCTCCATCAGTATTCTTTCAAGCGGCACGGAGCGCTACCTACGACATTCAACTGCTCCTTCGCAGCCTGCTGAAATCGCAAACGCTATGGCCACGGGGTCTGAACACGTATTCTGGTTCACGTTGATCGTAGCGGTGGTTGGCCTTGTGGTTTCGCTCTTTATCCGGCGAGTCGTTATCAATCATGCGGTAGAAGCAAAGCCAACTCATTGATTTTATTCTTGAGGGGAGATAAAACATGGTAAACACAAGCGAACAAGTCTGGATGATTACGGGTGCCAATAAAGGCATTGGTGCGGCAATCGCGAAGGAAGCCTTGGCTCAGGGGTTCAAAGTCGTTGCCGCAGCCAGAAATACGGAGGGAATGGAAGCAGCCCTCGGCACCTCTCCGAATCTGATCATCACGAAGCTGGATATCACCAATGAAGAGCAAGTGCATGCTTCTGTTCAAGCGGCTCAAGAGAAATTCGGGTGTATCGACGTACTTGTCAACAACGCCGGATATGGTCAACTCGGTTACTTTGAGGAAATTACAGAAGAGCAACTCCGACAACAAATGGAAACCAATGTTTTCGGGACAATGAGACTGACCCGAACTGTGCTTCCGGTCATGCGCAAGCAAGGTTCGGGAACCGTCATGGTGTTCAGCTCCATGATGGGGCTGATGTCGATTCCGGGGGGGGCGGTATACAGTGCCTCCAAGTTCGCATTGGAAGGGTGGGCCGAGGGACTGAAGGCCGAGTTGCAGCATTTCGGCATTAAGGTCATGCTCGTGGAACCCGGCCCATTCCGCACGGACTTTACCAATAAACAGACGTCGGCCAAATTTTCCGAACTCCAAATCGACGACTATTCGGCCCAGAGAGATTCGATGCATGACTTCTACTTTGCAGGTGAACAATTCGGTGATCCAGATAAGCTCGCAAAGGCACTCATGAGGGTCGCAGATGATACGAATCCGCCTTTCCGCTGGCTAGCGGGCAAAGGCATGGTAGATGCTGTCATTCAGCATTATCAGCAGCGTCTGACCGAGTACGAATCCTGGCGCGAAGTGTCTGATAATACGAATTTTGATTGAGCTTTCATTCGCAAACATAAGGAGGAATCGGCATGCAAAAGGTCACTTTAAATAATGGGGTGGAGATGCCCGTTCTGGGCTTTGGCGTCTTTCAGATTCCGGACGCGGAGGAATGCGAGCAATGTGCTGTCGATGCCATTACTGCAGGCTATCGACTGATCGATACGGCGGCTTCTTATCAAAATGAAGTCGCGGTTGGCAATGCCGTTAAACGCAGCGGCGTACCCAGAGACGAGCTGTTCATTACGACGAAGCTTTGGATCCAAGATAGCGGTTATGAGCAAACGAAAAGGGCATTGGAAAAATCGCTTGCCAAACTGCAGCTCGATTATTTGGATTTGTATCTGATCCATCAACCCATAGGAGACGTTTATGGCTCTTGGCGGGCGATGGAAGAGATGTACCGCGAAGGCAAGATCAGAGCCATTGGCGTCAGCAACTTCACGGCCGATCGCCTCGTCGATCTGATCATTCATAATGACGTAACTCCTGCTGTAAACCAGGTAGAAGTTCATCCTTTTTACCAGCAGCATGAATACGCTAAATTCATGAGAGAGCATCATGTTCAAATGGAGTCCTGGGGACCATTAGTGCAAGGAAAGCACAATGTCTTTCAGAACGATGTATTGCAGTCCATCGCAGAAAGGCATCAAAAAACGGTTGCTCAAGTGATTTTGCGATGGATGACGCAAAGGGGAGTTGTGGCGATTCCGAAATCGGTTCGCAAAGAAAGAATCATTGAAAATATCAGTATTTTCGACTTTGAGTTAACGCAAGAGGAATTTGAGAAGATTGCAACGTTGGATACGAATCAAAGTCTGTATCCACAGGCTAATCGACCGGAAACCATTCAATGGCTTGCTGACCGTAAGCTAGATCTTTAAGGTTTCTAATTTTAACTCGCAATAATTGCGGCAAACATACCAGTCTAGGGTTGGGGAATCACGGATTCCCTGACCTGTTTTTTTCATGCTAATGTATATTCAATTCATGAGATGGAACAGTAATTCAAGTATGTTCACGTCGCATTTTTAAGCACGTTCATGTCGCTACTGGACAAGAACATTTATCCATTAACGACCACGTAGATCGCGGTTTTTTATTTTAAGAACATATGTTAGAGCACAGATTATTCCCGGTGTTTGGCGGAAAATTAAAGTAAAGAGGAGGAACCAAAAGTGGCAAAACATGAAGAAGTTAAAAACGGCGTCATTTTCCCGGTGGGGGAGAAAAATGAAGCCTTTGCGCAATACTTTGTGGGACAAAGCTATTTGAAAACGCTGGTTGCTGATCAGAACGTTAATGTAGGCGTCGGAAACGTGACCTTTGAACCGGGTTGCCGTAACAACTGGCATATCCATCGAAACGGTTTTCAGCTCCTTTTGGTAACAGGCGGCGAAGGCTGGTATCAGGAAGAGGGCAAGCCTGCTCAGTTTCTAAAGGCCGGCGATGTAGTTGTTACACATGATGGGGTAAAGCACTGGCACGGCGCCTCAAAAGACAGCTGGTTCGAGCATATTGCTATTACGGCGGGTAGGCCGGAATGGCTCGAGCCTGTATCAGACGAAGAATATAACAAACTTTAAGTGATAAATGCCAAGTAACGGCAGCCATTCAGGCTGCCATTACTATTGGCTGAGATTAATCCATAAACTCAATGCGATCGTATACGGCTCGTCTGCAACTTCCAGGCAATCGGCATAAACGTTTATGCAGTTTTAATGTATATCTTATTCATAAGATAGAACAGTAATTCAAGTAAGTTCATGTCGCAAAGAGGAATTCAAGTAAGTTCATGTCGCATATTCAAGTAAGTTCATGTCGCTACACAAATGCAGTCATATCAAGTGATTAGAGCGATTTAGTGACATATGTATAAAATCCGAATTTAGTGAATATGTGTAAATTTACTGATTCTAAACATAAAAAACCAAGTATAGATGTCTAGCGTGTGGTAGAAAGCGTCCCTTAAGCATATGGGGCTTTTGGTTTTAAGAGCTCTCGGTGTTACCTGGTGATATGCAGGGCAGTCATCTGCGTTAAAGCGTTAAAGTATTTTTCTTATTGTATTTGTCCCATCCGCACGATTCGTATGTCCACATGGACATCATAGGAAGCTGACTTATACATGTCATGCCATTTATCGCTCGTCAAGTTCGAGTGATACACCCGACTGCGGAAAAATTCTCCGAATCCGATTGGGTCCGAATCTAAGGAGATTAATTTTTTTAACAAAATTTGTATCTGTTTTTCTGATTCATCATCCAATTTCTTTTGCAGGGTTTGAATGACACCAACTTGTCTGAAATCAAGTTGCGCGGAACTTTCCGTAAGCACTCCTTTCATTTTAATATTAACCTGAAATTTAAGTGGGTTTTGGCTAATCAGCTTTTTAGTGCAAGAGCTAGCTATGTTCTCAATCACGATTCGAACGGTCTTTTCTTTGACGTTCTTAGCGATGTCTCCCAATTGATTCGTAGCTAACGATAACTCTATGCTTCCTGATTTATATCTATCCCGAATTGTCTTAAGAAAGAAAGCTTCCCTTGGTCCAACCGTGCCCACTAATTTATCACCATTGAACAGAGCCACATTTTTCAGTTCTACAGAATCACCTTTTCTTTGTAGAAGCGGCACCATAGGGTCTGCCGTCGAATATAAGGCTGAGAGAAATTCATGAAGTGTACCCGAAATCATCTGTTCTCCCAATATATTCTGTTGGATGTCATCTACAATAAACGAACCTACATCCGAAAATTGCGTGTATTTATGCGTTAATAAATCTTCTGCACTTTCTTTACTGACTGCCATATAAATCGTACTCGCAACGGACGCATCTCGAAATAAAGTATCAACCAACGTTGAAAGACCTGACTGTGCAAGTTTATAGTCATAAATGACAACTCGCATCTGACCGGCGACAACTTTTTTATGCGATTGGCGATTCGCCGCAACACGCGCTCCTTTACTGGTCAAGGACTCCGAAGTGATTGTCAAGATGGTGGATTTGGAACTTGGGTCTATCTGATGGAGCACATACGTGCCTTTTATTTTATTGCCATCCACTTTATCATATCCTGATGCAATCACCATTCCTAATTTCTCCAGCACATTTGCTTTCAAATGTAATGTGAAAGGCAGACTTAATACTAACACTACAAGGAAGATAAGATTGAATCTTTTCAAGGTATCACCTCTGTGTGGCTTCTTTTCTTTTGCTTCCAAGAATGAAAATTAACAATGACAAAGAGAACCACTGGATACACATAAACGATATAGACAGCCAACTTAGAAAAAAGATTATTTATCCGATTTATCTGTATTCGGGATTCAATCAAAGAGCAAGCGATGCAAGCAACTCCTATAAATACATACAACCAGTATTTTTGTTTCCATGCAAAAGTACGTTTGAGTCCTCTCGTTGCCGCCCAACTGTACATGAGCAGATTTGGCACAATGACGAGAAGCCACAAACTGACGCCAATATACTCAAACCTTTCCAGAAACGAAAATTTGATAATTTTCAGCATGGTAAAAGTAGCCCAGTCCGTCTTCAAGAGTTCACCGCCGCTGTAAAAGACAATAGTAACAAACATAACTACCGTGTACACGAAGGTGACACTCATTAAGCCAATTTGTGAATATCGCTGGACTTTGGACTTATCTTTGGCATACGCATATATGAAATAGAGAATTTCAAACCCTGCCATTGTAAAGGACATCGACAAGACCCCTTTACTCAGATGGCTCATATCCGTTTCCAGTATCGGCAATATCCCTGTCCAGTCCGCATATTTCAAAGGAAAGTATAGCAAGAAGATAAGCCATATCGTAATAGTTACAAATATGAAACATGCTCCGACAATCGTTCGTAAGCCGCCTGTTACCCCGTAAAACACGATACTTGCAATCAATAAAGTAAGTACCCATGTTGGGGCATTAGGGAATAACCAGACCTGTATCATTTCGATATAATTACGCATTACAATGATGGTTGCAAATAAGAAATAAACCGTGTAGATCAGATTTGCGACATTTCCAAGAAATTTCCCATAAACCACTAAATGAATGTCATAAAGGTCTTTATTTTCGAATTTCGCCAACGTTTTAATCATCATCCAGACCACGAGTTGAGTGATGATACCTGTAATCAGAACAGTTATCCAAGCATCATGACCGGCTAATTGGTACACAACTCTTTGATAGCCGGGAAGCCCTACTCCCACCTGAGCGTCATGGATAATAAATATGAGAAGAAAGCTACTGTACATATACGTTTGTCGTGTTTTACTCATCAATATCCGAGCTTCCCTTCGGATTATTCTCCTCTGTATTGGCGAATACAGATCGTTTCGGTGCCGAACTGAATGGCATCCGAACGAGTCCATCCCGTTTGTTTTTATTTTCGATTGTATAAGGAGGATAGAAATAGGGTTGTCCCACACTGGACTGCCGAAGCAAATGCAAAATTAAAAAAGCAATGCTCATAGTAATGCCTAATCCCCCTATGATACCTGCGGAAATAATAATCGAGAATCGAATAATTCGAATCGTATTAGACATGGCAAATACGGGTGTAGTGAACGAGGATAGAGCGCTTAATGCAACGATGATGATTAAAATATTGCTGGTGAATCCGGCTTGTACCGCCGCCTGTCCAATGACAATACCGCCAACAATCCCCATCGTTTGACCTACTTTGGACGGTAGCCTTGCCCCTGCTTCACCTAATAGCTGAATGATGGTTTCCAGCATCAACGCTTCAATAAGCGGGGGAAATGGAACTCTCGCACGGGATTGAGCAAGCGGAACCAGAAATGCCTGTGGGATTGTTTCATAATGAAAAGTAAGTGCCGCGACATAGACTGCTGTTGCAAAGAGTGAAATCATAATACCAAGAACTCGCAATCCGCGTAGAAATAAACCTACAGTCCACCTGTAATAATAATCTTCAATGGATTTAAAAAAATCTAAAAACGTAGTTGGGCATATGATTACATTTGGACTGCCGCTAACCACAATAACAACCTTTCCCTCCAACAAGGGGAATATTGCCCGATCTACCCTTTCTGTCGTAATCGTTTGAGGAAAAGCTGAGTTGGGGTTATCCTCCATCCATTGCGCTAGAACCGTTGCATCCAATAGCGATTCCAAATCCAAGGCTTGTATGGTGTTAAGGATATGTGTAACCATTTCTAAGTCGGCTCGATTTCTCAAATAGACGACACGAATATTGTTTTGGGTATTTTCACCCATATTTATTGCTATTTCGCTTAAATCAGGATTAGGCAAATATTGATGAATCAGCGCTAAATTGGTTTCCAAATTTTCCGTAAAAGCGATTTGCGGACCTAAAATTTGACTCTCATTTTCTGGCTTCGTCAGCGCCCGTTCTCTTTGTTTGGCTGTATTAACCAGAATGCCATACTTATAGCCGCTAATATGGATATACGTCCAGCCTTGCAAAATATATTGTTGCATGTGATTCCAATTATCATCCAACAGCAATTGTCCAATTGGAAGCAAATCCACCAGCTTCTCAGGTGAAAGCAGTTCTTCTATTTCAATTAATCGATTGAGGATTTCTTTATTAAGAAGCTCCGAATCCACTAAATTGCTTAGATAATAAACCCCAAATGTCACCTTATTGGTTAATTCTCTACTTACAAAATCAGGAAGCATACGAAATGTTTCTTGCAACTGTATGTTCATTTGAGCCATTTCAGTTGCAAAGGTAAATGACGAAGATTCCGTCGCGTTTGGCTTGTTGAACTTTGGTTTGGATTTGAACAACATATTTTTTATAAAAAACATGATCGTAGCCACCATTATCCTGACATCTCTATAGTGTGACTAACATGCCCATTATCGATGTAGATTATGCAAATGTCCCCAGCATCATAGTATAACTTCCCAATCCCTTGGGAACGTAGGCGGCGCACCAAGAACGTATGACAACTTTGGAAGCCGGGCCAAGTCGTCGGCTGGGTCGGCAGCTCCGGGTACGGGCGTCCGGGCACGCAGGGCAAATTCCCGCCTCACCTGCATTACGGCATCTACCGCGACCGCGGGCTTGTGGAGTGGTCTGTTTCGATCTCATCTACAGTCCACCAATGGCTTGCTGCTATTAAACCAATAGCTACGCCAAAGTGTTCAACAAGATCACTATCTTCCAATAAACGATATGACTTCCCTTTGCCATCCTCCCATGAAACAAATGGGAGCTGCTCTGCTTTTTGTGCATGTAATTGTCTTAATCTTATAGAGAGTGCTTCTAACCGTATTTCACTTGATGGGTTAGTTATTGAATCTTTATTTGGAACACTACCAGTCTGTTTTGTAATTAATAAAGAAACTAAGTCTTTCCATTCATTTTCGTTATATAACGACTCGATTCCCTCGACATATGCTGCTGCAGCCATTCCAAGGTTGTACCAGTATGGCTCCACCAAGAAATGCTTCCGCAAGATGTCTCGTGCACAATCGGAATGAGCCGATCACCAGCAAGGAGTGCCGAAAGTTCTTTATCAGCGATGCCCTCTGCTGGAAGGCGGCGTAGCATCGCTGGGGTCGCTGGGGTCTCCAGCACAATCCCAACTCGCGAGTTCGCCAAGCCCTTGTCGATGGCGCGAAGCAACGGCACGCCGAGGCCAACGTCCTAAATTCTGTAGCCAACGTCCTGGCACCGTTACTATCTGAAATAAAGACAGTTGAACAGAAATCGGAGCTTGATGAAATTACTGAAATTGTAAGGTCGAAAATTGGTGCAGTTAGTCAACCAGCACATACAAAGCTTGCCGAACTTATGGGAAAGCATGGAATAGTTCGTCTAGCTGTCTCAGCGATGCGAAGTGTAGAAGAATTTAAACCGGTCGATCAAAGCATGATGATGGTCGAACTTATTGAAAAACATGTTGGTGTACAACTCCCAAAATTCGTTTTTCATATCTCCGATCATGCCCAGCAACGCTGGACAGAACGTGGTAATGGCACGGATCTATTAACAAGAATTAAATCAACCCCCCTTCTATTTGAAGACGAGATCAACAAACGTCGTGTTTATGGTGACGGGCAATTTATCTTCCCATGCAGCATAAATGAATCAGGTGAAAATATCGTAAAAACTGTCACAGAATATGGTGGTTCATGACTTACGGCCGACGGGTCCCATACGCAAACGAAGGGCTGCCAATCGAGAAGATTGGCAGCCTGTTTCGTTCTGAGCTTGATCTATCCTTCAGCCTTATAAATGTCTTAACTACTCTTCAAATTATTTAGAATTCAATGGAACCTCTAAGATTAATTCTGCTTTAGTATTCTTTACATTTCCGAGATCTTTTGAAACGGGATACTTAATCATCTTGGCTTCAGGATAAGGATTCAAGAAGCTCAGAACCTTTTCGGTTTCATCGAATTTAGGATTAATCCAGTCCGCTGCTTCGGTGCCAGTTAAAATGACTGGCATCCGATCGTGCACCGTGGCCACGAGATCATTCGGGGTGGTTGTGATAATCGTGGATGTTTGGATTTCATCTCCTGATGCTGGATCGCGCCAGGTATCGTACAAACCTGCGAACCCGTAAACCCCTCTCGAAGCCAATTGGAATCGATATGGTTGCTTACCATCTGCCTCCTGTTTCCATTCTAGAAAACCATCGCTCACGATAAGAATCCTTCCGAACGCGCGTTAATCGTCTTGTAAGCGATTTTGGCATCCTTGGCCCAGAAAGGGACCAACCCCCATCGAAATCCTTCGAGAACCCGCTTCCCGTCGCGCTCAATGATACATGGGATCGTTTGGGTCGGAGCCACGTTTACACGTTTTGTGTATTCGTAATTAACTTCATCAATGGAAAAGGTTTTAACAATCTCATCCAATTCAGCCGTAATCGTAAATCTCCCGCACATATCGCATCCCTCCTAAACTATATTTACCCCGGAAGGTGCTATTCAGTCAACCTCGTGACTAATCGAAGCGGGATTAAGAGTAATCATTTGGATTTCACTCTCTATCAAGCACACCGAGCCAATTGAAACCTTGTGAGATAAGCATGTATTATTTACCTCAATCCACAAATGCCTTTGAGGTTTATAATGGGATTGGGTGATGAAAATGTTCGTATCTCCAATGCTATTGCAATATGCGGCTGGCAATGAGCCTTTTGACAAGGAAAACCACATCGCGGAACTAAAACTAGACGGCATCCGTCTCCTCGTATCTACGATGGATGGATTGCGGCTATATACGCGGCATGAAAACGACGTTACACATAAATTTCCGGAACTGCATAATTCTCCACTGCCTGCGGGCACGATACTAGATGGCGAGCTCATCGTTACCGATCAACATGGCAAACCAGACTTCGAAGCAATGATGAGCCGCTTCCAATCGCGCAGCAGCCGAGTACAGGCTACCTTCTGTGCCTTTGACATTCTTCGTTACAAAGGGATAGATGTCACGGGATTGCTGCTTTCCAGGCGCAAGGAACTGCTCTTTGAAGCGTTCACGGAAACAGAACGCTATACGAAAGTCATGCCGGCGAAGGGCAGCGCGGTCCAGTATTTCGCAGCAGCCAGTGCGCTTAGCCTTGAAGGGGTCGTGATTAAGGACCTCCGGTCACGGTATGCAGTCGGCACTCGCTCGTGGTCCTGGCAAAAAGTCATTAACTGGACGCGGGCTGAAGTGTTCATCACGGGGGCGCGCCGCGGTCAGCTAGGTTGGCTAACGTCGATTGAAGAAAATGGTCGCATGCGACCGGCTGGCATAATTGAATTTGGGATTAACGACGAACACAAGCGTGCGCTACGGAGCGTTCAGCACAAGCTCATTTATAAGGAAGACAAGTTCGCCGCTCACTTCAGGCCAATCATCCGCGCGCGGGTAAAAACACGAAACTGGACGAAGAACGGCATGCTGCGGTCACCAGTGTTCGAAGAGTTCATCTTATAGCAATTATTCCTGGGGGCGTCCAATATCGGCGGTCCTTTTTTGCATGACTCTCCCTCCTGGGAATGCCATTTACCCACTCCGTCTTCGGCGAATGTGCATAGATTATTCCTAATGCATGAAACCGCGGAGGATGAAATAGATGAAAAAAAGTGATAAGCCGAAAGCAACGCTTGTGAGGAAAAGAACAAAGAAAAATGAAGGATTTGCAAAACAACAAATTGATTCGAATATTAACGAACTCGAATGGTTAGATGAAAAACGTCCCGATCATAAGCGCAAGCCTAGGTATTAATTTCCCTCTTGCGTGACGAACGTATATTCGGGTTATAATAAGATCATACGTTCGTGTGGAGGGGTTTGGATGTCGCTTGAAAAATACGTAGGTTGCATGGTAAGGATCGTATACGTTGATCGCGAGAACAAAATGACGCAACGGCTGATCGAAGTGAGGTCGGTTGTTGACGGCCGTATCCGGGCTTACTGCTTAAAATCCCGTGGGCCGCGGATGTTCACTATTGAGAATGTCCTTGCATTTGAGCCGGTGCAAAGCTATGCAGGTTAATCAATGTATCATCTCAATAGAAGAACGAGATATCATTAGGGAGAACATCATCTTAAAGATGATGCAAGAACGGATTGAACACAACCTAAAGAAGATTAAGACTTCAAAAGACCTGCTCAGCCCAACCTATATCACCGCAACGTATCGCTTACTGGATCTCATTCTTTCCGACATAGCATTAATCAATGAGCGTCTCAACGAAGCTAGTATCGAATGGCTGGATGGGGAACACTCAGAATTATTTGTACGGTATCGCATTGTTTGCCGCGGCCTTGAGGAATCAGTTGCGATAAAGCGGGATGTCGCCGAGAAACAGCTATCAATTAAGTTCGAGGAGTATTTTATTCGATTCATGGGGTCGGTTAAAAAGCGAGTTGCAATTTCAGGAATACAACATGTTAGTGCGGCTCGTCGCTTGTAAAGGACTCTGTGATTGGTGAACCACTTGTATTGCATGAGAACCACTTAATAAAGGATGTATGATGTATGCAGGGATTTGATCCACTGATTTCGTTAAAAACACATGTTGCTCTTTTGAGCTTGTATGAAGAAGCGAAAAATTTCGTGGAAGATAAGAAAGGGTTAACTTCCGCTATCGGCAAAATTGTGGGTCAGGCCATCGTCACGGAGTTGGACGAATCTAAAAAGAAAATGCGAGAAAATAAAATGTGGATCGACGAAAATCCGTTGTTTGGCAAACGATATCGCTATTCCTTGAACGGACGGAAATTCGAATGCGATGTTTCAGAAGCTGACTTAACGTTTTATCAGAGCCTCGTACAGCAAACAATTGAAACGAAAATCAGTTCACTTCCCTGAGAGTCGAAAATCAAAGGCTCGATCCGGAATATCGTCCATAAAAAACACCATGCCCCTATAAGCCGGGGGCATCGGCATTTTGAGACCAACAAAACTCATCATTTTTCTACTGGGAGCGGGACGCTGATCGTGAGGCGCTCCATCGTTGCCGTATTATCGGAAGGAAGGCTCTTGCCCATCTGCAGGCGCGACTCAATTTCCATTTGTAGCAGATCGGCAGCATTGACGCGTACTTCTTCTAAAGAATCGCCCTGGACGCCAAGGCGAAGTGCTGGAATATATCCGATAAAATCACCCTGAATCTTGTCTTCCTCGATCAAAAGTTGAAAGCTCATTTCAGTTGTTTGTTGGTTCATAATTGACTCCTCCTAGAATCGTTTGTGTAAGGACTGCACGGGCAGCCTAGTTGGAGAACTGAAGCTTTTGCTTCAGAACCCCTCAAGAACGTCCGTACATCCTATATCGCAGTAAGCAGAAGCTTCTCTATAAGATTTGATTCAGTTTTGAATTCCATGACACGCCGGAGATCGCCTGTACGTGCGTTTAGTACATAGAGCTGGTCATCATCCAAATGTTTCTTTCCGGAGAGGACTTTCATGCCTCCGATCCATTCGCGCTGAAATTCAAGAACTGCATTCAAGTCCTTAAGCGGCATCAGGTGTGTTCCGCAATCGTAGACGTACCAGGCGTAAATGCCGGGTTGTTGGTCGATTGTGTTTCGATCGGCTACCTCAAAGTCAGATCTGAATTTGGGGTGAGCGACGACTTCTTCGACTATCGCACGCATCTTTGAAATTAGCGCCTCTGGCGCTTTACGGGCGGATGATTCTTTGAAAATTGACGACATGGAATTACCTCCTCGGAATGATTACCTATTGGATGGCTTTATTAGAAGAACGTGTACTGATCCTCTTTAATAAAGGCGCTGAGCGTGTGTGGGATGCCATCCTTGCTTTTCATCGTGTGGCCGAGCTCTTGCTCCATTTGCTTCAGATACGCCCAATCATCGGGAAAGAGCTGCGATGTGCGGCTCATTTCGGCAGACGTATTGAAAATGCAGAATTTGCACGAGCAGCGTGTCACCCATTCATAACAGGGATGGAGATCGATATCATTATCTGCGCAAAGCTGTCTGACCTCAGTTTTGAGCATGTCCTTGATCGGCTTCAGCCAATGTACAATCCGGCTCTTTTTACCGGTTGCATTTGCAGAATGAATCTTAAAGACTGGCTTCTCGGCTCGCGATTTCGATTCCTCGGATCGCTCTCCGGTCAGCAGCAGGATTTTAATGTTATCGAATTGTCTAACCCATTTCGCATATACGTCCCGCTTCAAGTACGATGTGCAAAAGCGGCAAGTGGACGATGGAAACATACCGCGTTCACGGATCCGTTCTTCCAGGCCCAATTCATCCCAGATTACAATCAAGGGAAGATCGAGTTTCTTGCTCATGTACTCCAGATAACCATCCGTTTGTGGCCAATCAAAGAGTTGACGCTTGCCCGAATTGGGATCACCATCGACTCGCATGTGCACGAGCTTGATTTTCTCCTTCGGAATTCGATAGCCATGAAGAGCGACAAGCACTCTCGCAACGCTATCAGCTCCTCCGGATACATTCACATGCACCTCATCGTACTCCTCGAGCTGCAGCATCTCGGAAGGTAAATCTTGAAGCGCAAATGCTTCTGCTCCGCGTTTCAGTTTCATCGCATTAATCATGGCTAGCCGACCTCCTGGCTTGTAAAAAAAGAGAAGAGATCGACATTAGCTGTAGGCTTTGGAAGAAGTGTAAATGCCCCTTTAGGAGAGAAGAATAGCCCTCCTGTGCCACGATCGACATTGAACGTCATGTGTTCTTTGTCATATCGGAGGCGTTCGCCTAATCGTTGCTGTGCATCGCTGAGCGCATCTTGGTTCTCGGGAAGATCAGATTCTTCCACGGTGAAGAACAGAATTTGATGCGATCGGGCTGTTACCCAACCTCGCGGATTACTTTTTCGGCTTGGCTTAACTTCCGTCCCCCAGAAGCCATCGACGATAACGAAGTGGCCTTGGTAGCAGCATGATTTCATGTGAATGCTCCAACATTTCTTCTGCAGGTAGTAATGAATGATGGCTTTGTACCCCGCCGCAGTAGCCATTCGAATTTCCTCCCCTGTTTTGGGCATAAAAAAAGCCCTGAAAACACAAAAAAACACCATCTAAAGGTGTTATGTGTCTCCATGGCAAAATAAGCCCTATATGAATGTACCGTGATCCGGTGAACCCCTTCTCCGTCGAAACAATAGCGACAAAGAAAACAAAATCGTAAATCGTAATAAGTCTATAATAGTACATCCAACATTTTCCGTCAATCTATTCGACAAAAAGCGGGTGCACTCGAGGTGCACCCGCTTCTGTTTATAACGTATGAAGGAATTTCAATGCATCATCAATGGTACTGATGTCTACCAGCTGGACGTGAAGACCCTTGTCTTTGGCTAAGGCAACGGCTCTCTTATAATCCTCATGGTCGATCAAGCAAAATTCAAACTTTCCTTTCTCGGCGGCATCGAGCTTCAAGGATAATCCTCCAATGGATCCGGATGAACCACTGAGGTCCATAGTACCGGTACCGCAAATCTTGTGACCCTTAAGCAGATCCTCTTCCCCGAATTGGTGGATGAGTTCAAGCGTTGTCATCAGGCCAGCAGAATTGCCACGTGTCCCCGCATCGATGAACAAATCCGCCGGGAGTTTTTTCTGCAGGTGAGCTTCGGCCACCGTAATGGCATGAACAAAGCTTTCCTCCTTGCTTGCCTCTAACGAATCAACTTCACTCTGATAAGACATGGCTGAGGATTTCGAGGTTTTAAGCGGCCGCAGTTCGAAGCTTCGCCCAGCCGACTTCAATTCCTCTACTCTCCGGAGGGCGTCAATTCTCTTGTAGACCTTACCGCCATCACCAGTCGCAAGTACGTAGAAGTGATCCTGCCGCAGCGTGCGATACTTTTCGGACATATTTTCCACGGTAGCCCATGAACCGGATCTGTCGGATACCGTGAAGTATACCGGCGATACGCTTATGTATAACGCAAAGCCAGGAAGACTTGCCACGAAGAGAGCAATTAGGTAATAAATAATTGCGATCGTCATTCTGCTGCTTCGGCTAGCTTCATTGCGATTCAGGCGCCTGACAAGGAAAAAACATCCAACAATCGGAAAGATAAGAAGCAGAATCTCAATGGCGATTGTAGAGTCTTCGTACATAAATGGTTTCATGATTTCACTCCTAAGTCATATTTCGACATTCTCCTGAAAAATTGAGGGCGCCGGCAGCTCGCCCCGTTTTTTTAAAATGCAAATTCGAATTGTCCGCTCTTGGATATAGAGGATACAAGGTCCGGTTCGCGGAACGTCGGAACATCCGCACCGTGCGGATGAACTGTAACGCCGTGCTTCGCGGCCAAGGCGTTAAGCAAAGCAAGCTCTTTCTGATCCGCTTTGCGAGCAAAATCACCTCGGATGTCCTCGGCATGTTCAAGTACGTACTCCCTAAGCCTCCGATTGAATTCCCCGTGTGATCCGTATCCCAAGTAGGGATATTGGGCGAAGTGATCGATGAAGGCTAGAAATCCTTCGCCCGCATAGGTCTCTCGATAGCCGTGGATGTCGTAATGGGCGATAAAGCCAGCATGCTGATAAAGATGATGGTACAGCACCTTATCAATTTTCTGACTATCCCGCGTATCGACGACTTTTTCGAACTTCTTGAACAAGCGCTCATAATCCACATCACTCATTTCCAAATACCTCCCCGTAATAAAAAGAACGAGGATGCAGATGCACCCTCGTTTCCTCCTTGCGTCTCTTCTGGCCAGCTACAGCATTGTCTCACTCTTGGTCCTGCAGCTCGTTGCCTTCATCCTGTTCGTCATCGTCTTCCGATGTGTCAGGATCGCTATTGAACGAAGCGGGATAAACCGCGACGTCTTCCGCGAATACGGGCCGGCATGCTGCCATTCGCGCGTTGAAATTAAGCACATGAACAAGAACAGAGTTCGTCGCGAACAATTCGTTCATGACGGCCGTAATCTGAAATGCGGCCATCTCGTTTGCGATCATTCGCTGCGGCTGGTAAGGCACGACACCGCAGCTGTGCGAAGGTGGAATAGCATCCTTCGCATCGATCGGGTAGACATCATTGAGCGGTGGAAGAACAACGTGACCGTTCTTCTTTACGCCAACAACGATCTGACCGGAATAACCGCTTTCCCGATGCTCCCGGTTCTCTTCTTCGGTCCATTCTTCTTCGGGCTTGGCACCGCCTCCCGGAAGCATGACGCCTTCAATGCCGGCATCGATATAGATCAGATCGTCTCTCTTATTGAAGAAATCGTTCATGATGTTCCGGGAGTAGTCGTTGTCTACCGCTCCGATAAGCACATTCTGGATAACCTGCCCGCTGGCATGCATATAGTCCGTATGCGAGAACAGGGCTTCCAGCTGCTCTACCGATTCGATATACCCATCAGACGAGGAGCCGATTTTAAGGCCGTAGGTTGCACCATAGCGTTTAGCCAGAATATCCGCTTTTTTCTTCCCGATATCTGAGTGAATAAAGGGTTGGCGAAGCAGATTCTTCTCCTCTACCGTGTCCGGATCAGCAAGCATGAGAAACGATTTTACATGCTCGAATGCGTATAGCATTTTGGTAATGCGCTGCACGGCATACCCGCCGTTCCCGCCGCAGCCGATCATGACGATATAGTAGAAAATCCGGTTCATCGAACCGCCGTAAATTTTTCGGGATTCCTTATGAAAATCCAGTAATTTAATCATGCGAATTACCCTCCATGGAGTCTCTTAGTTT
The DNA here is from genome assembly GCF_010365285.1 of Paenibacillus rhizovicinus. Lineage (NCBI taxonomy): Bacteria > Bacillati > Bacillota > Bacilli > Caryophanales > Paenibacillaceae > Paenibacillus > Paenibacillus rhizovicinus. Next base: position 207,932 of record NZ_CP048287.1, on the reverse strand, counting down.
CCAATGAGTCATGTGGACGCGTCCTGGCCAGCTGAGCGGATAGCGAACTGGATCCATTCGCTTTGTCTCTCCCTCGGGGTAGGCACCTTCAAGAACCGTTTCCGGGGAGAGTGAAATGAATCGCCCAGCGACGCCGGCACGGATCTTGAGGTCATAAAAGACCTGGTAGGTCCCTTTTTGCAAGCGTCCTACCACGCCATACAGCATAGTTCCAAGTTCGTCCGTATCGTCAATGTCGCTGAAATACGCGCTCATTGTGTTATGAGAATGAATTTCCGCTACCTTGATAATGTGCGGCGGGAATTCCGTATAACAGGCATCGACCCGGAATTTGGATACGGATTGCTGCGGAACGTCGAGAAAGTAGCGTTCGTTTTCGGTGTCCCAGTAGAAGACGCCCATCACTTCTACATCGAAACAGGCGTAATCATAGAAGAGGTTAACCAGTTGCGCGAACAAGAATTCCGGGATTTTTGGAAGACTCATCTTAAACCCTTCACGACAAGGTTCCAACTCTTCGACGACATTCGTCTTGGAGACGAATACGCCGATTGGGTTCTCTCGAACCTCATAGTAGCCATCTCTGGCAGCCAAAATGTTGATGGGTTCCTTGTGCGCAAAAAGGTCCTTCGAGCGGAAGAAGAAGCCTTTCAGTCCTTGACTGAAGAAGGAGCCCTTCTTTCCGCCGGTGACCATAGGGCAGATGAGATTCTTCTTCTCATCCCAGTCCATCTTAGTCCGCTGTTTGGACAACTCGGGAAAATCCTTCTCGAGACGTTTACGAACGGCTTCCAGATCAAGATCAGCCAGCTGTTCTGCGCTGAAAAACTTCGTCAGAGAAAGCGTGTGTCCCGCATACGCAATGAACGTAGCAAGGTTGAACTCTGGCTTTTTCTCTTCCTTTTTTACTGGGCCTCCGCTGCCGGCCGCTTTGTTGTCGGTTCCTACTTCAGCATTGCCGCTTCCGCCAGCAAGTTCCGCACGGTCTGCTGCTCCCTCATCCAATTCCTCATCCTCGGCTGACTCTTCTTCCTCCTCATCCTCACGATCCGCCGGTTCGTCTTCGCATCTATCCTCGCATGCGTCCCCTGCGCGTCCCCTGCGCTGCTCCTTCAAACGTTTAGCCGCTAGATTCACGATCTTGTTGCCTTCTTCGGAATTGTTCCCTTCCGAAATAGCCTGATTAGTGGCAGCTGCCTGCGTTTGATCAGCGGCGGGTTGCTCACTAGGCGCCGGCGAAGCGGGTTGTTGCTGTGACTCCTCTTGCTCGGGTTTGGAAGATGAGGAAAAAAGATCGATACCACCAAAATAAGAGAACAAATCTGGTCCATTGTCTTTAGACATACGAATTACCTCCTGGTTATATGTGATTTTCAAAGAGCTCCATTTGTTTGCTTAGATCGAAGATGACATGTTCCGGATCCATTCCTGAAGTGTGACACCGGCAGGCTTTAGATACTCGTCCGGGAAAGATTTCCCTTTGAGCTCTTCAACCAGTTCACGATATGGCTTCTTACTGTTATTTGCGTTGCTGTAGTAACAGTCGGAATTCGGGGAGTTGAAAAAGAGCTCCGGAATAGTAGCCAATTGAGACACTCGTTCAATTTCAGGAAGCTGCTGTCCACCAAAGCAAACGACAAAATCGTTGACATTGGTATACGGATAGTTGTATAGCTTCGAATCCTCATTAGGAATCTCCTGATCCTCGAGCGCGGCTACAAACATTTCTGCGATCTGCATCTTCTCTGCGCGTACATGCAATTCGAATCCGACAATCAGCCGCGGAAACGGAACGTTTTTGATTCTCGCCTTCGCCGTCATCTGATGATAATAGACATCGCGGCGCTGCGGGGGAATCTCAAGAAGGACAAACCTTCTTGAAGTCGATTCCGAATAAAAGATCGCGTTTCTCGGCAAAATGGGTGTCCGGTTCGCATTGGTTTCTAAGGAGTGCAGCAAGGCGATGGCAACTTCTTCGTGTGAGTACGAAGCGGCCCCCATACTTGCCCCATTATGAAACTCCTCCATCGTAGCCAAAGCGTGCTCATGGATCGTAATAACCATTTTCGTTCCGGATTCTCTTTCCAATTCTGCAGCTGTTGTATTCATGCCGCCACTTCCCCTCTATTAGTTTGAATTACCGCCTGATCAAGCACATTGGTCAGCATGGACTGCATCGTCTCGAAGGAAAGTTGATCGTCTGGAGTAAGAGTAAGGCTAATTCCGCATTGCCCCATAACCCGCGAGAAGACAACATTCAGATGGTCTTCGAGAGACGTCGAGATCACGGTACCGAGGCGGTCATGAACCATCTTCAGCAGCATAAGACCTCGCAGCTTGCTTGTAAGGAGTGCTCTACGAGCACGTATCAATGCCCTGACTTCATTTCGAATGTCCACCATGACCTTGAGAAGAGGCGAGTAGCTGCCATAGTCGCCCTCGATCGTAATAATGAAGCAGTCTTCGGCCAAGTGACCTTTCATCTCAAATTCACAAAATCGCTCATCTTGGTGATGGAGCTTTTCTTTGAATAACCTATCGAATGATACGCGTTCGTCAGCATTCAAGAGCGGGTAAAATGCTTTGAGCTCAGGAAGCGGGATCCGGTACGTGTTAGACTCACTGCCCCAATCCGTGTATCCTTCTTCGATGTGTTCGACGTCATCAAAAATCAATTGGACCATTCGCCAAAAGATTTCCACCTGACCACCTTGGTATCTTCGAAAAAAATCGATGGCTCGATTCTTAACGTCAATTCCCGCATCGTGAGCGATCTTAAGGATTACGAAAGCATCATACGTAACGCGCATCTGTTCGACTTGCTCATCACAAAAATAGGACTTTTCCAATTACCTCACATCTCCTCTCTTAGAAAAACTCCACGTCTTCGCCACGTTTCTCTGGACTGGCAGCCTTTAGCGCCCGTATCGTGTACTGCGAGAGCAACAGTTCGTGAATGGCATTTCCCTCGTTTGGTCGATCACCTGCAGAGTACCCATCCAATCCCTCTACACCTTCGTAAGCGCATGCCATTTCCATTGCTAACATTGCTTCTTCAAGCGTGAACGAATTCCAATCGACTTCATCACTGTAATGCGTGTTGTGAGCGAATTCGATTGCCCGAAAGAGCCCCGAAGTATACTCTTGCAAATAAGGAGTAGGGGTCGGTAAACTCTCTTTCAAGCGAGACAGGTTAATTCGCATATTCTTATTTCCTCCTCGTTTTGGACGCAAAAAAGGCCTGGAAACAAAAAAAGCTCGCCTAAATAGGCTTACTTCTGTTTCCAGGCCAATTACGTCTACATGCTAAACTTGCGGTAAAACCGCATTCACCCATTCTTCTCCGAAAATATAGCAGAGAAGAAAAATCAAATTACTCGTAATGGACAAATTATAGCACATTTTAGTACTTGAGAAAACAAAAATCGGGAAGGTTTACCATTCGGTAAGCCTCCCCGTTCCTACGCTTTTTCAGGTTCTTGCGGGATGTCCGTTCTCCGCGATTCTTCATCGAGCTCCTGCAAAATGAAATCAAGTTCTTCCGTGGACATCAGTGGCGTGCTCTTCGCCTGATTCTTCTCTGCAGCTGATGCCGCTGCCTGGTTAAGATGATAAAGCAACATAGGAACGACTTCCTTCAATGGGCTTTTTTTGAGCGGCCGAAAACATAAATGCCGGGAGAAGCGCGTCCCGGAAAATAACTGCCTGCAGCTCGCGGCTAGAGTTTACGTTGAGCTTCCGCTGGATACTGGCCACGTGATTTTTAACAGTTTTTTCGGACAGGTTCAGTTCGTCACTAAGCACTCGATTCGTTGATCCGTTCAGCATAAGAAGCTCGAGAACTTGCCCCTCTCTACGGGTGAGATTGAACTTTTGTTGTACGTCTCTGAAGAGCATGCTGACATAGGGATGCTCCTGCAGCTCACAAATATCGAGATTCATCACTAATCCCTTCCTCTCAAGTCATTAGATAGATCCGGTACGGAAAAATACGAGATATACAAGAGCAACGGTTAAAAGAACGAACCCGCTTTCTACGACGGAGCCCATCTTAGTGCCGGTGCTCATAAGATTCAATTTCAGACGCCATTCGAATGGGTGTAAGGGGCGAATCCCGCGATTGGTCAGTGAGTCGGCTAAGAGATGTAACAGATACGATAAACCGCCGGCTAGCCAGATGGTATCGTCGTAACTAGCCGTTGAAAAATAGAGGATCGCTGCCCATCCTGCTACTCCATACACCGTATGCGTTAGCCCACGGTGCGGAAGGAGCGCGCAGAGAATGATGAGGCTGCCGATGATGTAGCTCCACGGAATATAGGTATGTCCAAAGAGAATCAAGCCGGCGCCGATCAAGATCATTGCTACGTTACGCAGCGATCTGGTGGGCATGAAGGATACAACGCCAATAAGGGCAGCCAATACGATATTCCACGGGGCGTATGCCTGGCTAAAGAAGAAGAGAAAACCGCCAAGCGCGACAAGCGCCAGTTGGATAAAACGGAGGATACGAGTCGGGATCGTACGGGACAGCAGGAGCGAATTAGGTTCATCGATGTCCGGTAGAAGCGCGCTAACCACCGTTACCGCGGCGATCGGCAGCGTGATATGTTGATTGGCCATTCCTAAAACGCTCAAGGTGACGCCCGTACTGATAACCAAATGGGATTTTCCCATCATTGCGACCACTTCCTCTCAAACAGGTAGAATTTGTACGATATCTTCTAATCTCTCGCTGTATTTACACTTGGGAAGGCTCTTTAGAACTGTCTTGCCGTAACGTTTGCTCCTCATCCGACTATCCAGAATGATGACCGCGCCTTGGCATTTGACTGACCGATTAAGTCGGCCAAACCCCTGTTTAAGCTTTATCATCATCTTCGGGAACATGTAGTCCACGAAGCTGTTCCGATTCGCCTTTTCGATTAACGCTATCTGCGCCTGGATGAGCGGTTCATTCGGCTGCGGAAAAGGCAGCTTCACAATGACGAGCGTCGTCAAAGCATCCCCTGCAACGTCAACACCGGTCCAAAAACTGGTACAGCCGAGGACGATCGTCCTAGGATTTGTTTTCAGCTGGAGAATGATATTTTCCCGATCGCAACCGGGGAATTGTACGAGCAAGGTGTATCCACGATCGATGCAGTGCTGCTGGAATTTTCGAGCTACTTGGTTCATCGCATCGAAGCTCGTAAACAGGACCAGCATGCGGCCGCCGGAGTACATTAGCACTTCTTGCAATTTCTCAGCTGCATAGTCGAGAAATGCGGGGCTATCCGGCTCCGGAGCGTCGTCCGGACAGATGATCATCGTTTTCTTTTCGTAATCAAAGGGGCTGCCCACCATCAGGCTATCGTACTCCTTCACCCCGCAGCGACCGGCAAAGAAGGAAAACGTCCCGTTCGTAGAGATCGTCGCGCTGGCGAGTACAACCGGCACTTTATCAAACAAGCCGTTTGCGAGAACCGCTTTAGGGAATAATGGTGCTGCATGTAGCGAAACGTCTCCGCGGCCGCGTACGGTTGCCCAATATGCCCATGACTTCTTGGCATTTTCGCCAATGAAGTCTAAATCATCATTGGATTCGAAGAGTCGATCAAGTGCATCAGATACGCCTTTCATTTTTAACGATTTCGCCCGCTCGATGAAATCGCCAAGGATCGAGCAAACCTCGGAGACGTCAATCTTCTCATTAACGAGCTTGAATGCCTTGTTCTCCATCTCTTTCCCTACCGCCGCATATAGTTGATCCAACTTCTGCGAGAAGGATTGACGTAATTGGGTGAGCTCGAGTTGAAGACTCTTATCCAAATCATTGAGCGCTTCACGTTTGAAGAAGAAGTCGAATAGCTGCTCAAACTTGTTCAGGTTCACTTCCTTCTCGAAGATATTACAGCAGACATCCTCGAGCTCGTGTGCTTCGTCAAAGATAACGGCATCGTATGGCGGGAGCGAACCGTTCCCAGTCTTTTTCCGCATAATTAGATCGCTAAAGAAGAAGGCATGGTTTGTTACAATAATATGAGCCTTTTGCATCTTCTCTTTCAAATCTTCAATCATGCAGTTGTCAGGCTTCTTAATAGCCGGACACGATGAGGCAGATATCCGGTTCCACAGAGGGTCGTCGATATCAAACCCAAATGCAGCTCGGTCCGCAATCTTCTCTTTGCTGACCTTTGTGAAAATGCGCTGAATCATCTTTGATTCCTGGCTGTTGCTACGCAAGGACTCTTGCCAAAGACCTTCTAGTTTTTTATAACAGGCGTAATGGGCTTTTCCCTTTACGAGCTGATATTTAAGATTATGATTCTCCATCTTCAGGATCTGTTGAACCCGCGGAAGCTCGATGTTTACGATTTGTGTCATGAGCGGTATGGTGTGCGTGCAGACAACAACGGTTTTCTTGTTAGCGACCGCCCACTGAGCTGCCGGAATTAAATATCCCAGGGACTTCCCCGTTCCGGTGCCGGCCTCCGCCATCAGATGTCTTCCTTCTTCGAGGGCTTGTCCAACCTTTGATGCAATAAGAACCTGTGGCGCGCGCGGAATGTATCCTTGGACGAGCTTTGATAGATGACCACCATTACCAAGAGCCCGCTCAATAAAATCTTCCAACCATATCACCTCCGATATCGGTATATTAATTAACTAACATATTAGTATAGTACTATATTACTATTAAAAATCCAAACTTTTATCAGCTTTATTTTTGTTGTTGTGTGCAACTTCCTCTTCATCTTCATTCGGCGTCTTATCTATGGACAAAGTAAACTGTTCCGAGGAGAAATCATCAATTTCCGTATATTGAACATGTTCGACTTTTTTTCGATCGACATCGTAGAGAAGGACAGATTCAGTCATCTCATTGACACCGATCACACGCGCAGAAAAGTTTAGGAATTGTCCACGGCCTTTGACAATATTAACGCGAATAAGAGATGTGTTTATTCGTAGCTGTTCAAAACAAGCTGCTATAGAAGTATATGATTCCAGGATGCCCACTCCGTTCTCCTCATACTCTCTCTGTTTTCTGATAATCAATAACAATATGAAAAGGATCGATCGTTTCAGTTGAAATTAAAAATCGGCCGCTCGCCGGTATCGGGAGTTGCTCTTCGGAAATAACATTCATGTCAGAAGGAAGCTCCGTAAATTTGGTATCGGCAGAAACGATCATTATGCCTCCATTTTCCACGGTCAAGTTCTTTCCCTTGCGTTTTACACGAACGGCAGCATAAGGTTTTCCAATTGAGAAGATGCTTCCTGTCGTTACGGGGTGCATAGAATTGCCTCCTTTTAATAGTCTGAATTGCCTGATCCGGAATTAGATCCTCCATCGCCTGTTAAGTCCGGAGTATTAATTGAATCGATATTTTGTTGGTGGCCATTTTCGTATTGATGATGGTTGTGAGTATGAGATGGGTTATCGTCATTCTTATGGCAATTTTCTGTCGTAATAGAGGAAACGACTGCGGCTCCGAGAACAACATTCAGCGGAAAGGATTCGTTAGTTGAACCAGTAGCAGTTCCAGTGTCAGACGAATGACGGGAATTTTGATTTTGCTTATTCTCACGCGGTGCGACTGTATTCGTCGAAGATGAACTCGAGCGATTAGAGAAGGAGGAGTATTGCGTTTTAATATCAAACGTTTTTCGGTATATTCGAGGCGCGTCCTGCTGCTCTGCATAAGCCGTTTTCTTAGGCTTGCTCGTGTAGCTGTAACTACTAAGTAGCTTAGCGAGGAGAATGGTGATTAGGACTAGTAGGCACAATACGATAATCACAGTTATCATAGTTCCACTTCCTCCTCAGAGGCTGTTGTCTCAAGTCTGCGCAGGATTCCTGATTGAAGAAGTTGATAAACTAGTAAGTGGTCTGCCTCCGATTGCGTGGCTGCTGAAATGTACGACCGGTTATTTCATAATGGTACAGGCTCAGTGCATGCAGAGCAAGCGGAGAAGTTTTAAGCTTCCCTTCACGTAGGCCAACTACGACGACTCCTTATTGGGTACGCACGTAATCACCTGGTCGTAAGGAGGACATTTCCGGATCAAACTCCTTCTGATCAACCCACCGATACTTCCACGTTTTTCCGCAATCGCTACTAACCTGCACGCGCATTTTTCCCATGAACAAAACCTCCCTATCTTAATAGCATACCAGTGATCAATTGATGATTAAAGGTTTATCGAGCAGCCTTTTTCTTTAGAAACGCCTCTAGCGGATCAGTAGGAACCTTCTTTTTAATATGAGGAGGAATATGCTCAAAGCAGTATATCATTCGAGATCGATCGAGATTGGGTATCGTACCAAGCAGCTCCCACTCGTCGCGCGTCAGTTTGGCTCCGCAATTTGTAAAGATGCAGTGACGATCGACGATCTCTTGCATCTGTAAATTCAGTTCGGCATTACCGGGAGGCGCGAAAAGAAGAAGGTGCTTCAGAGCGGGGTTACTACCCCAGTCCTTTTCATGCTGATAATATGGCGCAAGGTCTTGCCAGCCGATTTCCCATGTATCCAGAGCTTCTCGCACCGCCTCAGCCTTTGCTTGGTCCACCGCGGTAGAAAGCTGCTTAGCGTTCCCGCTCCCATCTATAAGAATTTCGCTGAATCCAATTCCATCCCGCGAATGCGCGCCGATCGTCACCCGGGCAACGACTTTGACATATCGATGAGGGACATTTATTTCAACATCCCGAAATTCCTGATTCCATTGGCTCTGGGTGGCCTGCTCTACGCGATCGTTGTACACCTGATTCGGGATGTAAGCGCGGCCGTTATCTCCCCGTTGCCTAACGGTGCCGTCCGGAAAGCGGGCTTTAATTTTGGCGATTACATCCTGGTAGTTGAGCTCCTCGTTCATAAATAGTGTGCCTCCTATTTCAGATTCATTCGCCCGAATTTATCAATATAGGCGTCGATACGCTCGTATACTCGCTTTGCTTGCTTAACCCGCTCCGGCAGCTCGCCCTGCAGCAACATCTTCAGATACACGAGGCCGGCGTCGGTGATTTTGTAAAACCGATTGTACCGGTTATCTCCATCCCAATGCCGCGTGACGTGTCCAGCCTCATACATAGCAAATAGGCGTTTGCTAAAGTAAGCATCGTTGACGCCGACGCCGCCTAGGATTTGCGTGATGAGCTGTTCCATCTCGCTATGGTAGCGCTGGCCATTCATCAAATCTGAAAGGACAAAGAAGTCAATGACTTGATGAATCTTAACCATCTGGCCAAGCGAAGCTGATTTCTCGATGGGATTATCATTTCGTGGCATAGTGATTCACTCCTCTCGATATGTACGTACGATTAGTACTGCCATCTTCCGCTTCACTTCCTCGCTCAAACTAGTCATTGGTATGGTAGTTTGTACCTGACCCATGATCGATTCGCATGCTAGGCAGATCGGCGCGCCAGCATACGCAGAGTCTGATTCCTTCGTACAAATGAAGCAGCTTGGAGCGGGCGTCTCATTTAGTGTCTCAATGATGTTATTGTACATGCCCGTGTCCAAGACGCCGCGTACGATTCCGCCGTTCGCATCCAAGTACACGTAGGACCGCGTCCAATAATGCTTGTATGCATAAAGAGCATCTTCCTGGTACATGAACATGTAGTTGGCCGTAGATTCCTCTTGCTCAATCACCGTCAGATCCAGCCGCGCAAGAGCGAGAAAGAGGGGAGCGAACTTCTCTTTCTCCGCAGTATTTAACATCAGTTATACCTTCATTATAACGAACGTGCATTCCTCCCCCATATTATACCACACATATACTTCCTAGCACTATACTTCCTAGCACCCTTCTGATAGGCTCGCTCGCCCACACTCGATTCGTCGGATCTTCCCCCTTTATACCCGTCCTTCCCCTTCTCTCTGTATCTAGATTCGAACCTAGCTGCAGAGCTGCAGCTCTTCCACTGAATCCGTGTTTATCTTTTGGTTTTATCCGTACCCAGTTGCAGAACTCCTCCCTGCAGCTTTATCCGGATCAAGTTGCAGGTCTCGATCGTCGGGGGGGGCCGGCGCGGCGCGCGAAGACCGGGGTAAAAAAGGAAAGCCGACATGGGAAAATATGTAAGAGTTGCAGGATGGACGCCGTAGCTGCAGGTCTGCCCGCCGGCGTCGATAATCCACAAGGGAGTGGGATGTCTCAGGCAGCAGGAGCGGGACTAAGGAAGTGCGCCATGAAGCGGGAGGTGCTAGGGAACAATCAGGAAGCAGAAATGCAGAATGGATCAAGGGAGAGACCGGACTATCGGACGGAAAAAAAGAACAATAAGCGCGCCGGGGCGGCAGGCAGATACAAAGTGCGCCCGAAAGAAGGCGACGGAGCATGACAGAAGGGTGCTAGGAAGTATATTCCTAGAAAGTATGTGACGAATGCGTCTCAGGTCGGTGCGCGGCTGGTGACCGTCTTTCGGAGCGCGCCGCTCGCTTCGCAGGCAAAGGCGGCGCCGACTATTGCCCCTGCCGGCTGCCGGTAAGCAGATATACTTCATACTGTCTACGAAAAATAAAGTATTAGAGTAATGTTGGGGCTACATATGAGCGAAAGAACCGTGGAGATGACTTCCATACGGTGGACAGTTAATCCCTTCCCTGCCAGGCGCTCGATTATATTGGGTTCTATTGATTCCATTCAAAACATACGTTATCTTGGATAAAGCGACATCCAAAAATCGGGGGATTGAGATGAAATGAGTGCTCAAATTAATGTGTTTCCTAATAAGGGGCTTTTCGCAACCTATGAAGACAAACTCAACAATGTAAGAGAAATGGGTAAATCCATCCCTGTTGAAGATGGGATTATGGAAATTGTGGAGGCTATAAACCACTTACCCTTCTTTTTGACTGAAAGTTCGTGCGAAGGAAGGCGCGGCAGACGCACCCGCGAGCATCTTGAGCATCCATTCGAGTATCCATATGTAGGGATCGGTGTTTTATATAATCAAACTAGTTGGCTAGAAGAATTCGCTGTTACAATTATCCGTTCTTATCGCGATAGAGTGCATCTCTCGATCCAAGCTGGAAGAAAGCCGAATGAAATAAACGTCGAAGTGAAGCCCTATCGACTTTCTATTAAATTAGATATATATGATCTTGATGCTTTACCGGAATTAGTCGTAACAATTCAAGAATTCGGAAAAAACATGCCTGCAGCCGAAACTTTGATTGAGAGCGAATCAAAATTTCAAGCGGATGAATTGGCTAAAGAAGCTAGAGCTTATGAGTATGTAGAGCAATTACAACGTAGTGTTCAAGCAGTTACTAAAGAACAAATCGCTGAAGTTTTAACAGCTGCTAATTTAAATGTAAAATCTCTTGGTAGCGTAGAAGAAAGAAACGGATATCCCCGTGCCGAAAATATAACTTTTGAAACATCAAAGTCTTTTCCAGTTAGTGATTTCCTTCGATTGTATCAAATCGTAACAGGTGGAAACGGACTTTGTTTCTGTCACTTTTATATTGAAGAAGATGACAATATCACAACGGAAATTGCAATTTACGTTTTTGATCATTCTCTCCTCGGGGTGTTAAAAGCATTCTTGCAAGATTGGATACAATCTCCTGATGGAAAATTGATTTAAAGAAGAGGGCTGCCGAAGTGGCAGCCCTCTTCTTTATTCCCCATTAGATAACAAGTTCTTGAAATAAAGTATTTTGACTACAGGAGAAGCTAGAGCGTCAGCCAGTCATGCCAACCATCGGTGATGGTGCCGAATGCGAGCCGGGTGTGGCCCCCAGATAACCAGGAGCACGAGTTGCGACACATCAGGCCGCGCGACCGGTACACATAAGTGGACAATCCCTCCCTCCCTTCGTCTCACTTCTAACTTGTGATAATATGGAATTACGAGATTCTATTCGATATTTATTAGAAGGTGACGTAATTGCGAAGTACGGGAATTGTCCGCAAAGTCGATGAACTTGGTAGAATTGTCCTTCCGATCGAGTTGAGGCGTGTTATTGGGGTAGACATCGGGGCATCCATTGAGTTCTATGAGGATGGCAGGAATATCTGGATTGTCAACAGTAAATCAGACAACCTTTTTAAGGGCTTCTTGGCGATACTGAACAGCGTCATATAGCCTAATGTTCCATGAATGCGATGCTTGTTGAACCAATTAACATAATCGTTTAATTCCAGTTCCAAGTGTCGAAGACTCTGGAAGTTCATTTGGTTCACGAACTCTGTTTTCATGATTTTGTAGGTGGCTTCGGCTACAGCATTGTCGTATGGACAGCCTTTCGCACTTAGAGATCGGCCGATTTCAAAGGTCCCCAGAAGCTCGTCTATCTTTTGATTTTTAAACTCGCTGCCACGGTCCGTATGAAACCATTGAATATGACGCAAATCGCCCTGGACGCTCGCAAAGGCGCGGGAAATCAGAGCAGCGTCTTTATTCGGACCTGCACTGTGGCCAATGATTTCTCGATTGAACAAGTCGAGCAGCACACAGATGTAATGCCACCGGTTCTGAACCTTTACATAAGTCAGATCGCTGACAACGAAGCGCTTTGCTTCCTCCTGCTCGAACTCACGGTCCAAAACATTCCCTGTTGTTGCTTCATTAGGAGCGGTTTTATGGGGCTTATATTGAGCCACAGTGTAGGTAGAAACTAGCCCTTGCTCGTTCATAATCCGACCAATTCTACGTCTGGAAACGACGAATCCGCGTTCCTGGAGCTTTACCTTGATCTTCCTTGTTCCGTAAGCATTTCGATTGTTGTGGAATATCTCTACAATCGCTTCGGTTATATCGTCTTCGTTCAATTGTTCTTTCGTGTCGTAGTAAAACGTACTTCTTGCGATTTGCAGGACGTCGCACATTGCTGATACCGAGTATTTATCACGGTTATTCTGGATGATAGCTACTTTCGTCCCATGATCAGCGCTGCTTGCTTTAAAATATCCACTTCCATTTTCAGACGCTGGTTCTCTTTTCGTAAAGCGATCAACTCGTTCTTGAAGGAACCGCTTGTCTGATCTTGTTTGATCCAGCGGTCTAAAGCAGAGGCTGTGAGGTCATATTCCTCCACAATCGCCGCTCTGGACTTCCCATTCTTATAGAGCTCCACCAATTGTTTTTTGAATGCTGGAGTAAAGGTGCGTCGTTCTTGTTTTGGCATTGTAGAGATCCGCTCCTCAATGATGATAGGTTCATTCTACAAGCCCTTATTTTTTCTGTCCAACTAAGTGTAGACGATCTTCATGCTTAAGGTATATCAAGGGTACTCGTGTTCGTTCTGTGGTGACGCGGGGTCGAACTTGTTGCAATTCAAAGGTAAACTGATCTGTCTGTCCTGTCATGTTGAACTTAAGCCTCCCCCTGCGCCGGACCCGGAGATAATTATAGACGTCGGCCAAGAGTTTAGACCTGCGAAGCGAACGAAGAAATCGGAAATGCTGGACCACCTTCTGCAGTTGCTTCGCACCCACCCGAAGTCGTCCCAGAAGGAACTGGGCCAATTACTAGGCGTAACGGCGGGCCGGATAAGCCAGCTCTGTAAAGAGCTCAAGGAACAGTCGAAAATGGCTTAAAGTAACCCAGCCACTTGCTTCATGGACCCCAAATCAATCACGGTTAAGTATATAAGGATGAAAAAAGCCGTTTTCCAAAGAGGGCAACGGCTTTTATTTTGACGATGGGGCGTCAGAGAGTCCACAACAAGAATCGAACCCAAAAATAAAGTATTAGACTGTGCAGCTTCGCGAAGTATGGCTGTCGTAGCCGGCAGCCGAAGCCGAGTCTAATACGTTATTTGCTAAGTCTACATCTTTAATTTCTCCTACTTTGATTAGGAGTGGCTATTTTTATATTTCCGAATAAATTCAGCGACCTTATTCTTTTCTCTGACATTATCCATGTTGAATCTACTGAGCCTCCGGTCGAATGATTGTCCCAACTCTTCCTGGATAATTTGCAGTACAAATTCCACTTGGGGGAGGTGGTTAATATCGTCATCATCGACGGACCAAAATTCACCTTTACCGCCAAATCCCCCCCAAGACATCCCAACCTGTGTTTCGAATTGGTCATCTACCTGAAATTCGAACTTTTCATAAAAGCCCACAAGTTCTATGGAACATGACAGGCCAATGCCTTTGCACTTTGATTTTAACTGATTAAGCATGCCTGTAAAAACTCCTTGTCGGCGATAATCTGTAGCGACTACAGTACTGCAGATCGAAACATCATCAGCACACGTTCTGTCTTTGATATATAGTAAATATCCGATAACATTCCCGATCGTATTCTCTCCCACGATAATGTGCGTCTGATGATCGTCTTTTTTTTGTAGTCGATCAAAGTAAGCCGATGTTCTCATATTTTCACGCATGCTGATGTACTTATAGAATGGTGAGTTTTTTTCAACTACATAGGTGCCAACACTGTCGGTGTTTGCATCAACAAGGCTCAGGATTTCTTGTTTTTGTGAGTCTGTTAATGGAGTCGTAATCTCTCTAATTGTATACATGGGGTGCTCCTTTGATTAGCTGCAGATTATTCTTCATATATGTCTACTGTCATTTCAACACCCATACCTTCATGCAAGTAACCTTTATGGACTTGTGCTATATCCTTCATGCAACCTAAGTCTATTGGAGCAACATTTAGACGCTCAATAACTTCCTTTTTATTAGTTTTAATTATCACTCGTGCTTCACTTTGCTCTGCAAAGCGGATGTTTTTTACCAGTAATTCTTTATGGTATTTTGGGCCACCAAAATCCATCCAACCATTAGAACCGTGTGTCTCAAAATCAAAATATGATACATTCCCAATTAATATTTCAGCATCTTCCAAACCAAGTTGCCTTAACGCTTTATACAATCTATTCTTAAATTCCTCAAAGTCGGAAATGACTATCAATGCAGGTTGGTCTTCTAATGGCAACTTTTCAATATCTTCCGGTAAAGAGTTGTCTGAGAAGTCTCTAAAATATGAAGCTGGTATATTAGCGGTTACCCTGTGTTGTCCCTCACTATCAGGACAAGGAAACAAGCTGTTTTTCATGATGTACACACAAAAGCAAGGCAGCTCTAAACTTCGTTTATCTTTCATAAATAGTCTTCTTCCGCTTGTTTCCTTGAGTAATGGTCTGGTATTAGGATTTAAGATGCAGCCAGACTCATATTTTTGAGTTAATTCAGATATACGTTCAACATCTAAACTATCACAAAATGCCAGGGTTCCCTCATAGCTATCTCCTCGTCCATCTCCATATTTTTTTGAGTAATCAATCCACGATTGGGGGGTATTGAATTTGATTGATCCTTTATCTAAAAAGGCATCAGCATATTTCGAACTAGTTAATCTAAACACAGCAGAAAAATCATTAGGTTTTGCCCATTCTCCCATAAAGCACCTCTTTTATTCAACGTCGTTTCCACATCCAAAACAACATGGTCTTCCGGATGATCGTGCCAATTCCTCATTCGATCTCTTGCCTTTACACTGACTTCATCCAACCAAACTTCGTGTTCGCGCTTGAACAGATCAGTCCCTTCAAAAATAAAGGACCCACGGTTTTGCATCTCGGGCAAGTACGTGCATCCTCATGAGCTGTTCGTGCTTTCTCGAGCGCCGCAAGCTGCTTGGCTGTAGGTTTTCGTTTTGGATGGGCCTCGTCCTCGTGGAATAATTGGACAAGCAGCCGTCGACTTCTTAGGTAAATCGTTCCGTGGACGGTTGGGCCGGGCTTTAGCCCCTTCTCATTCAACGCCGTTTTACTGAATAGCCCTTCGGGCACATCGTCCCAGTTTTTTAATGGATCGGTCCAGTTTGAACGTCATTCAAGAGGTCCGCCCTCCAATCACGGAAAATTTATATAAATTGATTGATTATGCTATTCTTGCGGTAATAAATTAGAAGTGGTATGCTTAAACTAGAATTAAGACGGGGAGCCACCCCCGTCCCGGATAACAGAAGTGCATCCCACGATGCGCGACTGATTCAGATGCTAATCAGCAAAAAACCCACGCTCGGCGGTCAACCTTGGCGGCGGGTTTTTTGCTGCTTTTTGCGTTTTAGCCAGCGATAAAGCTTATGGATTCCGAACCATAAACTCAAGAGTGCGGCCAGTAGTCGGACTACTGCAATAAGCGCATCAAGGGTCAGGATGATCACCCCCTTTGCGGAGAGCTACATCGTGACCTACCCACCTGTTATCCTTCCTCTATTATATCATTTCGAGGTAAAATCAGGTAGTTTAAATAGAATAAATGTTCGCGTCAGATGATGAAGTGCTATTGGAAATATATAAGCGAACCTGTTCTAAATGCCCCGCTCCCGTGCACCAGATGCAATCCGGATCAATAGCGCCTTTATTGCAAACGGGACATTCGATACTATCAAAATGATCGCCATCAATAACAAACACCACCGCGCGACTCATCCATTCACACGCTCCTTCTACACCGGATCCTCAACGCTTTTATTGAAATCATCAATATACTTCTGAAGCACCTCTCGTAGTCGTTCGTTCTGGAACACCTGCAGCGCGGAAACCTGATCGGCGACTCCGCACCATTCCTCCCAATTCAAATAGAGGTCAATTTCCACTGGTTTTGCCAGTGGCGTCTCCGAAACGTGACACCCATAGAGCTGCGTTAATACGCCGGCAACATCCGTTTGATCCATGCCATACGTTTCCTCCAGCTCCCATGATTCAAGCTGGATAAATGCGACAAGCACATTCATCGCATCCGCCGTGTAAGGCCCATTCAAGTACAGCGGCCGCGGCGATTCATCGTGCGTATGGGTCAGAACAAAATGCGTACGCGTCGTCATTCCCTGCATCAGCCGGTTAACGTCATCACACTTCGCCAGCTCATTCAAGATTGCTTCCCTATATCCCCTTGTGAAAACAGACAATATAACCCCTCCAAAAAGTGGTATATTAGTATACTGATATACAAGTATTGTACCATATTATTCAGCAGTGTAGCTCTCGAACCTCTTGGTGTCTTTCCACATCTTCTCGAACTTCTACTGCCCATGCTTTCGCGGATCCGCTGAGTGCAGATGCTGCCCGCAGCTGGTGAAATTCAAGACGGAGACGAGATGCGCGCCCAACCTTTAATTTCATATCGTACTTGGCATTGCTTTTAAAACAAATCACGTCGCCAATTTCCAAACCAAGTCTCGGCGCGACATTGTGCCTCTTGGAACGTTTGACATTTATTAAATACTGCGACTTTCGTTTCTCTCGTCAGCCTATCTCCAGCGCCGTCAGAGGAGCTCGTTCTAATCGACATATACAGTCGCCATTCGCTGGCCCTTGATGCCGGTTGGTATAATCTTAGTCGAAGAGAATGACCAACGTCAGCTACAGTCCCAGGTTCAAACCGGGCTCCTTCATGTACCAAGGTATGCTCATTACCAAGTGCACCACCCTAATCACTGGATTACTTCTTCGATTTTCGCTTTGCAGCACTAAATCTAGCTCTAAATCGATCCAGCACCCATTCCCGTTCGTAATGGTTTTCATCTGCAACCTCGTCACATATCTGGAATACCTCTTCCACAAGCTCGTCAATACGTTTCATTGCGTGCTTATAGAGCTCATCGTCTTCCACCATGTACACCGCCTACTATGCGTCATGAACTTTATTTTCCTGTCTACGCTCATTCCGGTTTCTTTTCGCCGAATGTACTAATTGCCCATTCTTCGAGGCTCATTCCATGACGTTCCTGGAACCCCTTGGTTTCATCGTCAGCATCAAAAACGAGCAGCTGACTCTCTTCTTCATCGACGATAGGCTTGCCGGCGGGTGTGCGACCGAGATTGTATTCGTTCGGTTTCGCGTGAAGCATCCGTACATAGTCGCCCGATTTGCTACAAGCGTTACCGACGGCAGTATTGTCAACTTGACCTGTAGTGAGAGCTCCGAATATAGCGCAATGCGTTCCTTCGGCATTCAGCTTGTCACAAATTCGGCAGGTCGGATAAATTTTTGCTTTGGCCATGTAGACCAACCTCCTCTGCTATTTGAAACTATCATATAACGAAGATTCTGTTTCTCAAAATTTTTTGCAGAAAAACTTTTCAGGCCGAATGTCTGAAGAAAATAAAGTCCTAGAATACTGCTGTTTTACTGAACTAACAGCTTGCTAAAAACGTTTGATTCTTAAATAGAGTCAAGTGCCTGGCTATATAAATCAATATCCATTGCAGGGACGGTCCCCAGGTTTTGTAGTTGAGTAAACAATTTAATAAAAAAGAAAATTAAAGACTCTTCATTTGAACTGGATTCAAATGTCCCATCCGGTTGTAGGAGGAAAGAACCGCTGTCCAATGTACAACCGATATTAAGGCGCTGCCACGGTTTTAAAGCTCCAGTCACCTCATAAAATGGTTTTCCGAATGGCGGCGTCCAATCGGAAGATGTGGTAATTATTCCAGCCACGATGTCGAATACCGGTCTTGGCGGATAGGTCCCCCCAGCATGAACGATAGGCACGGATGTACGCTTGAGAGCACGGACCGACTCTGCCTTATCTGCAGCATACTCAATATGCTGCTTGTTTAGTGATTGCTTTACTTCAAAGATCGCGTATACGCTCTCAGCCGGAATGTACTTAACACCAGAATGAAAAAAGACAAAGGGGGAGTATTGCTGGTCGTATATAACCAGGTCAATCTGGTCGCTGCATTTACCTGTATTATCGACAACAAAGGCAGAATCTACTGAATATCGGTTCGGCAAATAAGTACTAAGAAACTCGATCCAGCTTAATTCAACCGCAGCTCCTTTAGTTGGTGCATGTGGAACATGCCTGCGTATTAAAGATAGTTTCTTAATCATTTCCTGTTGCATTTCATTTCATGAAATAAATCTTTCATGTTCACTTTATTAGTCATATCACACCGCCTACCAAATGATGTCTTCCCAGTATTTTTGAGAACGGCCTTCTCTTGCCTTTTTCTGGATAGCTTCTTTCTCATGCTTATACAAGTCTTCGGAGTTAACATTGCTTGAATTCGCAGGATCAACGACCTTTTTTCCAATAAACTCATCTCGCAAATAATCCAATAGTGATGAAAAGTTGTTTGCGGGGGTGTTTTTACTTTTGCCTTTTAATGCTTCTATAACGGTTAATTCCAAGTAGATTGATGGGAAGTTTAGTTTGTGTAGTTTACGCCAAATTTTTAACAATACGATTTCTGGTATCCTACCAGAATTCTGCACCATGTTAATATGTTTGATTACATTAGTTTGAGTCCATGTCTCCCGCTTGCTGAGGCAAAGACTGTGATCGTTTGTGTTACCTGGTCTTTTCTTTGCTGGAACCAAATCGACTTGCTTTCCAGCAATGTTCAAACCAATAGAAACATTTTGTTTGCGCGGTTTATATCCCGCACTGTCAAAATAACTATAAAGCGAAACATATATTTCCTTGAGCGTATTATTTGTAGTTGATTTAAGCGAGATAAACAAATCAAGGTCTGAAGACAAGTTGATCGCGGTACCTTTTGCCCTAGAACCTGATAAGTAAGTATCGTTAAGACAATCCCCGGCCCAATGGGATATGAGGCGATTTAACGGATTAATCACATTTGTTTGGGTCGATACATCAATAGCAGATTGAATATAATATTTATTTGCAATTTTAAGCACGTATTCGTCGGACATACTTACCTCCAGTGAAAGGATGAGATTTAAACTTTAATCTGCTTTGACTTTTTTCGACTTTATTTCAAGTTTCCTACACTTGGAAATTTAAGTCAATATATAACCACACTTGCTGCATTATTATCATGCCGAAAAGCCCCTTGGTACCTTTCGGTACCTTGGGGCGTGTGGGTTTATGGAATGCCACTCAAATTTGGCGCGGATCGCCGTCTCTAGGCGCGAATCGCCTAACAAATGTGCAACGCAGATCGTCGGCACTCACGAGCGCTCGTGTTTCGGAGAAATGCTTCATCACTGAAGAATGTTCGCGGTTTCCGTTACTCCCTGCATCCGTTTGTGGGAACGAATGGTGCGCACTACCAGGTTTCTGGACCGACAAAGCAATAGCTGGAATCTAGCATTCACCTACTCTATCAATGGTATAGCCATAAAATTAATAATCCATACAAAAAGACGCGAGGATTACCCCGCGCCTTCTTATTATGCACTACGTATGATTCGATGTTTCAATGATTTTCTGGTATTACTGGTGTCGGCAGGCTTCTTCCCTTCCGGATAAAGAATATCTGCCGCTTCTTTTTGAATCTCCTCGAGCTCATCTTTCAAGCTTTCGGCTTGTTCAAAAAGAGCATCGACATCTTCCCAACCTGTTCTGGTAATCATGCCTGAGCCACCCCTTCCGCACTTCCCATCTTTGAATTCATTATATCATAGACAAAGATTAAAGAACATGCGTGCGCGTAAAAGCGAAGCGTGCGCAGGTCTTGTTTACTGAAACCGTCAAGTACTTCTGATTGCACGCAGAGAACGCCCAGAACTTCACCGTTGATTCGGATCGGAACACCAACGATCGAAGAATACTCGTCGTTAGGCTTAAGCTGGCCCGCAAAAGATGGGTTCGCGGATATATCAGGAAGATACTGTGATTCCCCGATATCCCAAACCATGCCGGCGAATCCTTCGCCCTTTTTCAGACGCATTTTGCGCGCGGACGCTGCCGAAATCCGAATATAATGCTCAATGCGAAGTTCATCCCCATACACTCTGAATAAGGAGACGGACTTGTCACTCTGATCCTTCTCAAGACACGTCAAGCACTCGGACAGAATGTTATTCAGCATCTCACTTCGCCATACATCACCCATATAGGAGAGGTATGCTGCGGATCCAAGGAGCCGGCTTGCATTCTCATGATGTCGTATGAGCACGGTCAGCTTTTTGGAGAGTTCCTCGATGACTTGTTCTTTTTCCAGAGCATGTCGATTCAGAGAGCGTACAATCTTCTCTGCCCGTTTCCCTTCGGCAATAGCCTCAGCAAGATGACCTCGCATCTCCTCGATCTCATCTCTTAAAAAGTGCGGCGCCTGGATGAAATTCTCATCGAAAAATGGGTTCGGAAAATCCGTAAAACCTAATTTCAAATCTTCACTGCGGCTACGCCACATCCCCCCAATGAAGCGGGTAAAGAAGACAATTAAGAAGCCAAGTCCCGCAAATTCAAAGAGATCCCAAATTGAAAAGTGCTCGGCCCAGCTTTCAGGAAGAAGCGATCCTGCAGCTCCAATCAGTGAAGCCAAAATCAGTACGGTAAATAAGAATGCCGTCACATAACATGTCCAAATTTTCCAAAGGGGCGTCCGGCGGATTCGCGGAGCCTCCTGTGGTGACAACTGGCTTTCCATGCTGTCTCCTCCTCGTTCGTTTCGAATTACCCACAAAGTAAACCTAAGGGAGCGGCCACCCGCTCCCCTGGTTGCGTACAATTAGAAATTGAAAGCGTACTGGCCTTCGGAAACGTTGTAGACCTTTTTCATTTTGATCTTCGTTTTCTTTCCTTCGGCAATCAGCTCCAACGTCTTGCCTCCTCCGACAGAAGTCCGAGGCCGCTCCTCGACCGGTTTAACCGCAAGGTTATAAACCCATCGGCGGAATGATTCAGTTTCCATCGGTGCCTGTTCTGAATCCCATATCAATTCGATATCACCAAGCAAGGACAAGGAATTTGCAGTAAGCCCGCATATTCCTTTTAGCACGTTTTGCTCAACAAAGTTGATCTGTTGCTCAAGGCGAGTAAAGAGATCTGCTGGCACTGTATCCTTGGCCCAAGCGAGTAATGCCGATTGCAAGGATTCTGCTTGATAAGTCCGAATAGAAGAAACGGGATCGGCCTCATAAGAGATAATCGAATCTACCGGTTCTTCCGTCTCCATTGCCGGGGCTGCTGCCGGTTTAACAACTGCAAGCTTCGACGCATCGATCGTCATTTTGCCCCAGATCGATTCTGCACTCTCCACGCCCGAGATGTTATTTCCGACAAAGCGCTTGGCAATTTCAGTCGCAAGGCTGCCACCCGACCCTTCCGTCAATGCCGCAAGTCCTTCCTGGCTAAACTGTCCTTCAAGCGCCAACGCGGCGCTCATCTTGGCCGCCATTAGATTAATGGCAAGTTCTTGCATTGTATCTTTGTAGCCGCTATAAACCGTCTCACAGAGATTTTGCTGCCCAATTCGCCAATGACGTCGACTCGCCTGGCGGACGATATTAAGACGATAGCCGGTTTGGTAGAAGAAGAGGGATGGGAAACCTAGCAAATCAAGTCCCGTGGAAACTAGAATGGGGTTAGTGAGTAAAACCTGTACCCCTTCTCTCTCCCTCTCCGCTATCCATTCTTCCCGCGCTGGCCCCTCAATATCTGTTTCCAAGACAGCTGTTTTGATTCCACGTTCCTCCAGCAGCATTTGAAGACGCTGTAGTGTCCTCATCTTGCCAGTAAACGTTGCATAGACCCCTACTTTCCGGCCGGCATTAATTCGTTCTCTCACAAATTTGATCAGCTGCCGCTCTTTTGGATAGAGAACCCGACTGCTTAAGCGATAATTGGGAGAAACGATTTCTTTACCCGTGTCCGGATGATAGACCCCTTCGAAATTGAAAGGCACGTCCGGATAGCTAAGCAGCGTGCTGAGCAGACTGCCTAGTAAAACGGATTGACCGCCGCCTTCAAGCTCCTTCACAACCGCTTCCCGTAGCTTACCCTCCACTTCAGCGAGGTTGCTCGCCAAATACCACGATGGAGCTACAAGACGTGCGGATTTGGAAAGCGAACGTTTCTTCTGCCCCGACCGGCGCTCAATTCTTGTCATGCAGGAGATAAATTGACGATCACCGTGCAAGGAGACGTTCATTGGCCCTTCCGTCAGCTCCGGCAGCACTTCAAACATGTCTGACATCTGAATGAAGACAGCAACGTCACTCAGCATATCCGTAAATAGCTGCGGAGCGGCGGCTGGTAATTCCTTCACGCTGGCACGTTTATTGCCATTGCTTGAGCTGTTAAGAGCGACGTCATCCTTTCGGATCTTGGTCACCTTTTCACGGACACCGTACAAATCGATCCACCGGCCGACATCGCCCCACTTAAATCCATTCTCTATCAATCTATTAGGGAACATTCGAAAGAGTAGCTCAAATAAATTACTAGCGTACCCATTCATGAGGCTACCCGTCATTGCTAGAGAGTGCTTTGAACATTCCATCAGAACATGAAACGCGTGCGCTTGCGCGCTGCCTCCGGTTAACTCATGGCATTCATCTCCAATCGCAAGATCGAACTTGTTCTTGAAATACCGTTTGAACAAGTCCGCGGGCGATACTTTCCTCGGTGATGCGCCGCCGTAAGCCCGGGATTCGCCCGAGAAGCTCCGCCTGTCCTTGTTTTTCGCTTGCCACAAGGGCGTACTGCACTCTTGATACTCATCTTTCTCCGGATCGCTGTTTTTGTAGAGACGGACAAGGTTCCTGCAGACAAGATTGTTCTTCCGTCGCGCTGGCTTGCCTTGCTTGTTGAAGAAATCCTCATACTCCATCGGCACGATACTGCCTTCTTCTTCTTTCATGAGCTGTCCGCCGCAGCAAGGGCACTTCCACCCTTGGAATGCGGTTTTTTGGTTCAACCGCTCCTTACCATCGAAGATCGTGCGTTTCATATACGTCCGATCGACCCATGTTGCTGCCGGCTCGAAGATGTATCCGAGTTTCGCTGTATCCCGTGCGATGATATACACTTCGATTTTAGTCGGCGCGCTCTCCATCTTCCCCGAGTCGCGCAGCTTGATGACGTCCTTGTAGTCATTAAGGAAGGTCACCTCGAACAGATTTTTATCGAGGAGAATCCCTACTTCCCGCTTCGTCTTCTTCACCAGATGATTCGGTACCATGTATATGACTCGCCCTTTGCCGTCCAACCATTCCGTGAGCTCAGCAGCAATAAGGGCGAAAAACATCCCAATGGACATGGCCGTTTTACCGGTGCCCATCATACCGCACAAAATTTGATTCCGGTTCTTCTTGAATCCTTTGAAGAGTGCCGTGACCACATGTGCTTGGGCGCTGAAGAGAGGCCGGTTTAAGTTCTCAAGTACTTCAAGCGGCTTGTCCCGTCCAGGATGATGGACAGGAACATATTCCTCATCCAAACGTCTAATTAAATCGGCGCCAAAGAGGGAAAGGTAATCACCGATTGATTCGATTTCATCAAGTGAAGTAGGTTCCCCCGC
This sequence comes from Paenibacillus rhizovicinus, assembly GCF_010365285.1. NCBI lineage: Bacteria > Bacillati > Bacillota > Bacilli > Caryophanales > Paenibacillaceae > Paenibacillus > Paenibacillus rhizovicinus. Next base: position 183,733 of record NZ_CP048287.1, on the reverse strand, counting down.
ACGAACGCTATCCGTCAGAAGCGGGATCGCTGTCTCGAGATTGGTTTCTGCTGATTCGATGGTCTCCATAGTCAATTCAAATTGCCTCCTTTTCGTCATCCTCGGTGAGCAGTATCCGACCGCTTCGAATGCCAGAGGAAATGTACCCATCCAGGACGTCCTCGCCTACAAGTAATTCGTAGGCAACCAAATCACGGTATTCGCCCGTAAAATCATGAACGACAAGCGGAACAAGCCACTTGTCCCTCACAAGTTGGTTAAAGAGGTACGACGTCCACTCTTCAAGCAGCGGCGTCTCGTAGTACGCCTCTATTGCCCAAAAAAGCTTCTGCTGAATGTTGCCATCCCACGCGAAGATCGCGAAACTGTCCTTCTGCCTCTCCAGCACACATTCACTGGCAACAAGACCGGTAACGAACGTCTCATTCTCTCGCTGAGATTGATGCTTGTACTTCCCATTCGGCTTAATGGACCAGTAGGATTTGTCATAGCCCGTTTCCCCGATTCTTGGCGCATGACTGATTGAGAAGCTTACATCACTCGCTTTGCGCGAATGATGAAACTGAGCAAATACAGCCTGTACCCGCGAGTCAATATCGATAAAGTTGGCATAGACCAACTCGTGCGTCTGCCCTTTCTCAACGAAGCGGGTGACGACAAGCGGGGTATGTACCCTGACGATAATATCCTTATGCTGGAATGACATATGTTTCATTTCCCAATTACCTCCTGATTGTGCTCGAATTGATTATCCTTGGAGCGTACGAATAATGCCCAATCGGTCAACGGTCTTAAAGGTGATTTTGAAGATCTCCGTATCCGTAATGATCGTCTCGTTCCTTTGTTCAAGTACCGTCTGGGAGATTTCCTTCTTCACGATTCCCTTGAGAACGTGGAGCATGGGACCTCGCCCTACCTTGCCGTTCAGTCGCCCACTAGCCATTCGCAGCACCCGGTGCATTTCCTTATCCGGTAATAACGGCTGCAGCCTGGCTGCCGGCTTCTTCGGCGTAGTCCACTCCATCCCCCGCTTGGTCAGCTGAGAGTTGACCGATACCTCACAGACCTGATCCACGTCCATATGACTGGAACGGAAATATTTCGGATTAACGTTTCCAGCGAGCACTTTAAATAGCGGCTCGCCTTGGATCGGCAGCCGCTCAAGGCTACTTCCTTCCTCCATCAAGTCCAAGATCCGCTGAACAGCATCCCGATCGTGGAATTTCTCTTTACGCTTCCTCCCGATCGCGTACACCTGATGATAAGTATCATCGTGCGACTGGAATACGTGAATGTCGTCCAGGTTCGAAACCAACATCGCCACGATATCCTTGGTCATTCTCCCACGCGGAATGTTGTAGACGAGAATGCCGTCTACGGCCACGTACTGCATGAGGTGACGCAGGAATCTCTTTTCTTTTCGCTCCACTTTGGCATCTACCGTCTCGCTGTCGGTATCGTAAGGAGGGTTGAGGTACATCAGTCGGAACGTATCCCGGCTGATTCTGCACTGCTCATAGCCGCCGAACAAGGCAAAGGGAATCCGCGAACGCAGCTCCAAGTACTTTTGCTCGTTAGGCTCAATTGCGAAGCCCACTCCAGATGATTCCTCCAACAGAAGCTCGAGCGGGTGCCCGCTTCCTGCGCAAAAATCCGCGACGGAAAACGGGCCGGCTGGGAATTGCAGAAGACTTCGGATCGATAGCATATCCTGATCCGTTGTCTCAAAATTCCCCATACGCACCTTGTTTCTGATGATTCGGTCAAACATGCCCTTCATGTTGTCTGCTGACATTCCAATTACCTCCTCTGGGAATAAAAAAAAGAGCCAGTCGCAAATGCGATCAGCTCTTTCATCCAAAATTATAGGCTCAAACAAAAAAAGGCATACCTAGGGTATGGTCCTCTTCAATCGTCCAAGCAACATGCCATTTCTCCATATGGAGAGTCCCGCTCTTCGCTAAGAATAAGGAAGCGAAGAAAATCAAAAGTAAGTCGTAATGCCTATATTATAGCACGATAATGAAAATGATTGATAGACAAAATAGACCTCTAAAATCGTTTGGAGAATTTACCAACTGGGTTTATACTAATCGTATCAACACTTTAAGAAAGGCGGTGCATCCCATGTCTGCAGATCAACCTACACGTACACCAGATAACCCTGAACTGGCAGCCCAGTTAGATGAATTGAAGGAACGGCTTCACCTTAAAACGGACGAGCAGTTAATCTCGAAGGCCCTGTCGCTGCTCACGCAGATGATTGAACTCGAAGACAAAGGGTATAAAATCGGCGCTTGGAAGGACAACCTTCTGGATCGTGACGTCATTACCTATCAAATCCTGCCCGAAAAATAAAACAAGGCACCTCCCCTTCATGCGAAGGAGAGCAGCCTTGTTTTTTGTTACCGTTCATCGGTCTCGCTTCTTGGAAACGAAGTGAGCGCCAACGAACGTGCCGAATATCGAGAAGACAGGAACCGAGATTGTGGTAAATACTTGAACCGTCTTATCGACGTCTTTTGTCTCCCACAATTGGTACAGAATCAAGAACAAGAAGCTGAGAATGAAGATGGCAAAGATGATAACTCCCACCAGCATGAGCAAATTACGCTCCTTCGCTTGCTGAATGATTCGTACCGATTCTCCAGCATCCTCCTTCGCTTTAGCTTTTGCGGCAGCCGACGTGCTTTTGCTCTTCTTAGCCGTGTTTTTAGCAGGAGTACGTCTCCCCTTGCTTGCCTTCTGTTTGTCCAGCTCTGCATCCAGAGTGACGACTTGAATTTCTTTCTCGTTAATGTTCATGCCAATTACCCCCTTATTTTAAAGTGAATTACCTCCTTCGAAAAGAAACCCCGTTTCACTGCCATGATCTCAAACCCTTTGTCCTCCAGCTCTACCCCCCAATGAATGAAGGATAGCGTCTTTGAAAAAAGATGTTCCACGCTCGAGACGTTCAGTTTCTCCGAGAGGTATGTAAGCGTCCGGCGAAGAGGAGACATTCCTTCTTCCTTGGCCGCGCTTGCTTCTAATTGCCTTCTTAACCGCGCGAGAAGCGGATGTTTCGTTGGCAGCTGACTGATCAGCTGGCGCAATTCGCTCGCCGTGAATTCCATTTCAATGCGAACCATATCATTCTCTGCGATTTCTTGTTCCTTAATGGCCACCATTGGTCCAACTCCCATGCAAAAGGATAGAGACCCGGCAGCATGTGCCAGGTCTCCTCTGGAATTCCGAATTACCGTACTGGAAGTGCCACGACTACGACAGATGCGTCGCCATCATATTCAATGAAACCAGGGAGGGAAGCCCCAGCGGTACGCAAGGTAATGTTCTTCACCTCGCGATCGCCTACCAGAAGGGCATCCCGCAAATACATGCCATTGAATTTGATGGTTGGGAACCCGTCCTCGACTTTTGCATCCGGAAAGCTTTCGCAAATCTCACCGGTTTCGGATCGGGAGTGAACCGTGAACTCTCCGCTCTCATTTACTTCGAGCGTTACGCGGTTGTTCTCCACGCCAACGAGTGAAAGCATCCGATTGAGTGTATCGTCCAACATTTCACGCGATACTGTAAGCGCAGAACCTTCCCCAATCTTAGCAAACACGTTAAGAATGTTCGGGTAAGCACCATCGAGCAATCTGCCAAAATAAACGACGTTTTTGTCACGGAGGACAAGGTAATCATTTGTGATGGCAAGACCAACAATCGGCGACTTGAGCGAATCGATAATTCCCTTGAACTGAACCGCTACAATCATGCCCTCTCGAAATGCCTCGGAATTCTCAATCTTAATGTCCGAAATATAGCGATAGACCCGATGGCGGTTCGTCGAAACAAACCCAAGTTTACCCTCGTCGTTATAGAGATTGACCGCGGTGATAGCCGGCTGGTTCTCATCCGATCCTGCGAACCTGGAAGCATGCGCCCCCTTACGAAGCATCTCAATCGGGCATGAGAGGAAACTCGCATTGCCCGGCTGCGGCAATTCAGGATACTGCTCCGAGTTGAGTGCTTTAAGATTAGCCCGGCCGCGTTCACCATAGTTAAGCGTCACGGTGGAATCTTGCTGCTTGAAAGACAGATTCCCGTCAGGCATCCGCTTCACGAGCTCAATAACCTCTTTCGCACTCAAGCAGTAGCTTGCATCCTCGCCAGCGTCGTTCGTAACTGAAAGATGTTGGAGAACCGCTTGCTTCGGCATATCCATCGCCGTAATAAAAAGCGTATCACCTTTCAGATCAAACTTGAGGCACTGAAGCAGCGGGATCGAATTTGATCTTGGAACAATCTTGGAGCAGAGCACCAGAGCATCCAAGAGATCATTTCGTTCAACGCTAAATGCTGCAGATCCCGTAGCAATCGTTCCAAGCTGATTCTCGAGTTTATCCGTCGTTTTCGTGTTCTTCTCTTTAGTAGCTGTAGCCATTCCAATTTCCTCCCTGGATTTGCACGCAAAAAAGCCACGAAGAAAATGAAAAAAACATACGTGTGGTATGTTCTGTCATTTCTCCGTGGCAGTTACGTGCCTAATTTGATTGTTGTCCGTTACCGGACACTCCTTCACGTGCCGAAAATAAGACGGCTGTGAAAATGATTGAATCTTCGTAATGTATCTATTTTAACATGATTATCCAATCGCCTCAATAGTGAATTGGAAGAACTAACATCCGTGATGTGGATCTCCACAATTACTCATAGACGCCACCATAAATCCAAATAAGAAAATATTAGAAAAAATTTTGAGAATTGCATCCTTCGTTATATGATGATTAATAGAGTACGATCCGAGGCGTTTAGATTACGGAATGAATGAAATACGCAGTTTTAGGCGATAACCCTGAATAGCGAATAATAAAAAGGTGTGATAGGCATGGGAAAGTCCACTGTCCAATGGACATCATATCAATTGTCGAACATTTGTGACTCCCCAACTAAAATGAGGTTACATTATAGTTGTGAAGCAAGAAAAGATCCAAATTAATAGTTACATTATAGTTGTGAAGTGATAGTAAGGTAATCCCTAAAACCATCAAAACGAAATCGATTTAGAACTATCAACATCTTTACATTTAATTTAGATATTGATTAAGTAGCTTGTTGTAGTAATCTGGATACTTTTGAACAATCCCCTTAACATTAAGGGCATCTAGCTTTAGCATTTTGGCAATGTCCTTTTTACTGTCATTCGTTTTATTTAATAAACCACTTAGTTCAATCGCCAATACTCGATCAGAAAAGCCCATTTCATATAAATTAACAGACGAGCGTGTAGGCAATCCATATTTTATTTTTTTCTGAAGCTCTCCTAATTGTTTCAGCAGCTTTTCAACCTGCTCATCACCTTGCTGGGATGTAAATATCTCCATGACTGCTGCTAGTATTAAATTCCCCTCATATGATACCGCACTATCACATATCTCCAAAAGATGTTCAAGTGTGATTTTTCGATTTTGTTTGTTTCCTAATATTAAAGCTCCCGATTTTTGAGCCACTTCATATAGCGAGTAATAAGGTTCTCCCTCAATCCACCCTTTGACGATATCCTTCAATATATCTTTCTTATTTCTTATCAAACTTACTGAAGGTACTATTTTCGATATGGGTAAGGAAAGCAGGCCATAATTTTTCTAACAATACACTTTCGTTGAGATCTGTAAGTAGTTCATCCAAATTTTGGGACGCCCACTGATTGATGCTAATCACCTTATTTAGGCCAAACAAGGTTTTTCCGTAAATCCGTTTCTTCTCCTCTTCAGGTATCTTTTGTTCAATATTATTAGCTACCAATTTAAACAGTTTAATAATTTGCTCTTGTTGCTGTTCATCTCCAATATGATAGGCTAAGGTCCCTTTTGCAAGATCCTCGATTTGAGTTGATAATTCAAGGCTAAGCCAATTACTCATAATGTAACTTTCCAAGACCTGAATCACCTGTATTTTTCGGCCTAACTGGTTTCTAATTCCCTTTTCCGAAAAATTTCTCGTAGCCCCTTTTTGAGCGAGATCTTTAATAAAGTTTTCATATACTTCTTCCGAATCGTAATATTGCTCAATGACTGCTAGGGGATCAGCTCTGTAGTAACTCTTGCTATCATCGCTTAATATACGATCAAAAATGGTGAATAAAGTGCTAATGCAGGGCTCCGAATTACCCGGATTTAAGATATCTCTAGTCTGGTCCCAGCGCCACTTTTCGTTACGGACCATTTTTTTATCATAACCCCTAACTTCGTCCTTGCTTACACAAACTCATCATACTCTCCAACTAATCCTGCATCACGAAGAGCCTCATCCACTGTCATACTTTTCATGCTGCCATCAGAAACAATGAACCTAATATCCTCTTTATCAAACTCTTGTATTTTTTTATTGACCGCTCTTTTCTTAGACTTTGGTTCCTCATCCTTATTTCCGACATTAGTGGACGGACCCCCAGCTTGGCCATTTCAAGATATAAAAACTCAACGTCATTGCCCGCTTCCCGATTTTGTACCTCTACCCGCTCCGCGTAGTCCAAGGCTGCGTTGGCCGGACAGCCCATTTTCATAGCAAATGCGGTTAATTGGTCAATCAATATCTTGCGATTATGTTGAAGTAAAATTAACTTATGCTCATCGGAAAGTTGTCCATCTATTGTGATCCGGTGCTGGGCCTCCATCAGATATTCCTTAAAAGTAATCCAATCCGGCTTTAAATCCTCATACTCCGCAGGATCGATGTTCTCTCCTGAACGTATTCGGTTCGATTTCACTCCAAACCGTAGATGAACATCCTTCTTAAATGCGAGTAACTTCATCGTCAGTTATCTCTTCATAGTTATGCTCTACTAATTTTAATTGTTTACTTGATACGGTCATACAGGAAATCGACGATATGCATGACTTTCAGCTGATCGCCGGCCATATGCCTATCCGCGCCAAGCTTCATTTGAAGCAAACAACCGGGATTGCTGGTAAGCAAATAGTGCGCTTGCGTTGCCTTAACGTGTTCCATCTTGTGATCCAGCAGCTCGTTTGCCATTTCAGGCTGGGTGACATTATAGATTCCCGCAGAGCCGCAGCAGCGGTCGGCTTCCTTCATTTCTTTAAAATCAGCGTTGGAAACTCCCTTGATAAGCTCTCTTGGCGCCGACCCGCTCTTCATTACATTCCGCAGATGGCAGGAGTCCTGATAAGTGATCACCTCGTGCCTCTCCCTGTCCGTCGCCTCAAATCTAGGCAGCCGGCCCCGGTCGATCAGCAGCTTGCTGACGTCAATCACCCGAGCCGCGAACCAGGCGGCGTCCTCGTTCCACGCCGCATCCCCATGCAGCAGATGGTCATATTCAATGAGCAGCGCACCGCAGCCGCCTGCGTTGGAGACGATATAGTCGACTCCCGTTTCCTTGAAAGCCTGAATATTGGCACGCGCCAGCTGCCTGGCGTCTTCCATCTCGCCGCTATGGGCATGAAGGGCTCCACAGCATACCTGGTTCGGCGGAATAACGACGTCGAACCCGGCTTCCGAGAGCAGCTTGACGGTATTAACGTTTGTGCCGGTGAACAGGACATCCATAATGCATCCCCGGAATAAGGCCACGCGGGCAATCGGCTGGCCTTTGGAGGGATAAAAGCCGCCCAGCTGCTCGCTAACGCCCCGCGCGGTAGCCTCCGGCAGAATGCGTTCCATCTCCTGCAAATGCGGGGGGAACAGCCGCATCATCCCTGTCCCTCTCGCTATATGCCGCAACCCCGACTTCTGGTAGAAGGCCAGCGACCTGCCCAGCCATTTCATGCGGCTGCGATGCGGGAACACGCCCTTGAACATCAGCTTGCGAATTCCGGTAACCGGCAGGTTGTGGTCCGCATGATCTTCAATCGCATCCCTCGCCTGTTCGATCAGCTGTCCATACTTCACGTCGGCTGGGCATACCGGCTCGCAGGCCCGGCAGCCCAGACAGGCGGAAGGCCTGGTCGGGATCCATCAGGCCGTCGGCGACCGCCTTCATCAGCGCGATCCGGCCTCGCGGCGACTCCGGCTCAACCCCCGTCTCACGGAATGTAGGGCATGCCGGCAGGCAAAAGCCGCAGCGCATGCAATTCGTCAACTGGTCGTAATCCAGCTTCTCCAGCAACGTCCGGGACAACGGATTGCCGTGTTCGATATCGGGCTTTCTCGCAGCCGCCCCTTTATCCATGATCGATAACCACCCTTTTGCGCGTTTCCTTCGCAAACATTTTGCCCGGATTTAAGAGATTGTCGGGGTCGAAGGCCCGCTTAATGCCTTTCATTAGCTCAATCCCGGCTGTCCCTACCTTCCACTCCAGGTACGGCGCCTTCACGAGCCCTACGCCATGCTCCCCGGTAATCGTACCGCCAAGCTCGATGGCGGCTTCGAAGATGTCTTCAAAGGCTCGCTCCACCCGCTCGATCTCCTCATGGTCCCTGGCGTCGGTAGTTGCCGTAGGATGAAGATTGCCGTCTCCCGCATGCCCGAATGTAGCAATTGTCACGTTGTGCTTTCGTGCAATCTCGTTGATCCGCAGCACCATATCCGCGATCTTGGATCGCGGGACGGTGGCGTCCTCCAGAATGGTCGTCGGCCGCAGCCGCGCCAGCGCCGTAAATGCGCTTCTTCTGGCCGTCAGGAGCTTCTCGGCTTCCTCCCGGGTAGCGGCCACCTCGACCCGGTCGGCTTGCTCAAGCTCGCATATCTGCCTGATCCGCTCGATATCGCGCTCTACCGTTTCCGGATCGCCGTCCTGCTCGATCAGCAGGATCGCCTCCATATCAAGCGGAAGCCCAAGCTTCGCAAAATCGTCAACGACACGGATGGTCGGGTTATCCATAAACTCGAGCGTCGCCGGAATGATTCGCGACTCGATAATCCGGGATACGGTTCTGGCAGCCCCGTACAGGTCGCGATACATCGCCAGCATCGTCTTCTTGCTCTTCGGCGGCGGAACGAGCTTCAGCGTTGCTTCCGTAATGATCGCCAGCGTTCCCTCCGAGCCGATAAGCAGTTTCGTCAGGTCGTAACCGGCCACATCCTTCATCAGCTTGCCGCCGGTACGGATAATAACCCCGTTAGCCAGCACGGCCTCCAGGCCGATGACGTAATCCTTAGTTGTCCCGTATTTGAGCCCCCGCAGGCCGCCGGAGCACTCCGCAATATTGCCGCCTATCGTTGAAATCCGCATACTGCCGGGATCGGGCGGATAAAACAGCCCAAACGACTCGATATGCTCGATAAACTCGGCCGTGATGACGCCCGGCTGAACCACAGCGGTCAGATTCTCCTGGTCGATTTCGAGAATGCGGTTCATCCGGTGCATCACCATAACGACGCCGCCTTCCACTGGTACCGTCCCGCCGCATAGATTCGAGCCCGAGCCTCTCGATACCAACGGAACTTTGCAGGCGGCCAGCAGTTTCATGATCTCGGCGACCTGCCCGGTGTTTTCGGGGTAAACGACCCCATCCGGCAGCGCCTGAAGCATCGGTGTCCCATCATAGGAATGGGCGATTAGCGCTTCCTTATCGTCGCGAAAGTATCTGTCACCGACAATGGCGCGAAGCTGATGAATGAGCGCAGAATTCAACACGGTGTGTACACGAACCTCCTAACACTATACAGGATTCTAACTCCACTTAATCGGGCCGGTCATCCGACGTGCCCGCCTCGAATCCGAACTCAATCCGGTTCTGCATTTGTTCATTGCCGTTCTATAGCACGTATGAGTCGAAACAACTGGACTGTGGTTTCTCTTAATCCTTTCATTGCTTGCTCTTTCTTCATAGCTTCGTCCAGAGTGATTGGACTGCGTATGATCGAGAATAATGAGGTGAAACCATTGCTGTTCAGAACGGATGCCTCTTCCGTTACTGTTCCGGCCAGTCCAAGTACGGGAACTCCATGCTTCCGGGCAATCTCCGCCACACCTAGCGGCGCTTTGCCCATCTGCGTCTGCCCATCGAGTCGGCCCTCACCGCTAATGACGAAGTTGGCATCCTTCAGCTTCTCTTCAAATTTCGCGAGCTCCAGAATAAGGCCAGCGCCGGATTGAAGCCTTCCGTTCAAAAAACCTGTGAACGCCCCACCTAGTCCGCCCGCAGCTCCCGCCCCGGGAAATCCGTTAATCTGTACACCAAGCTCAGACAAGCAGAATGCAGCGAATCGTCTTAAACCATGATCCAGCAGCTTCACCATTGAAGGATCCGCCCCCTTTTGCGGTGCAAAAATATATGCGGCCCCTTCACTGCCGTACAGATCGATACGCACATCACAGGCGATTGTAAACGTACATTCCTTCAACTCAGGCAATAGCCCTCCGGCATCGGCTGCATGCACATGCAGCAGACTTTGTCCGCCGATATAAGCCGAATCACCAGACTGGTCCTGAAACCGAAAGCCAAGAGCCTGAAGCATACCGATTCCCGCATCGTTAGTGGCGCTTCCCCCAAGCCCAATTATAAAATGTCTGCACCCCTGGAATACGGCATCAGCAATCATTTCACCCAGCCCATAGGATGTCGTGATCATTGGGTTCCGTTTATCAAAGGGAACGAGAGGAAGGCCGCACACGGCCGCGGTTTCGATGACCGCGGTTTTGCCGTCGCTCAGTACACCGTATGTGGCATGAATTGGTTCCATTAAAGGCCCTGTAACCGCAACCGTGCGACGTACGCCCCCGCAAGCGGCAATAATCGCATCGACCGTACCTTCGCCGCCATCCGCTAGCGGCACAATTTCTATATTCGCTGACGGGTAGATCTCCCTTATTCCTGCAGCAACTGCCTTGCTGCCTTCCGTTGATGACAGGCTGCCCTTAAAAGAATCGATCGCGATGATAACCTTCATTGATGTCCCCTTAAGCTTCCGCGATCATTCGATTGGTTAACGAGCCTAACTTCTCTATTTCAATTGTAACGACGTCGCCCTCTCTCAGATAAACCTGCTTCTCCGGCGGATAGCCCATTACGACGCCCTCCGGTGTACCGGTAAGAATGATATCGCCTGGAACAAGGGTCATATGTTGGGAGATGTAACTGACAATTTCGTCGCAGCGAAAAATCATGTCCGATGTGTTGGAATGCTGGCGCACCTCGCCGTTCACGATACTTTTGATTTCCAGATTATTAGGGTCTCCTACTTCATCAGCCGTGACAAGATAAGGACCAAGCGGTGAAAATTTATCGCACGATTTGCCGAGCAGCCATTGCTGTGTCCTCATCTGAAGGTCACGGGCGGACAGGTCATTTACATTGCAATATCCAAAAACATGATCGAAAGCCTCCGATACAGGTGTGTATTTGCACTGTTTACCGATCACGATAGCCAGTTCAGCTTCATAGTCCACTTGCTTGGTAACCTTAGGAAGCGGGATCGGCTCCCCTTGTCCCGCCAATGTGTTGACAAATTTGTTAAACAATATCGGATAAAGCGGGATCGGCGAATTTGTTTCCTCTGCATGTTTCCGGTAGTTAAGTCCGACACAAATGATTTTACTCGGGGCAGTTACACAGGGCCCGATGACTAAAGCGGATTCGTCACTCCACAGATCGCTTATGGACAAGGCCGCTTCCGAGAGAGAAGATAATGCGTCAATCACAGCCTGCCCGCCCGCGATCACCTCCTGAATCTCTTGAGGAATATCAGTTATGGATAACAGGGCCGTCGCGCGCCCCACGTCTAGAACGCCATTTTCGGTCTTAATGCCGATGGCCCAGGTGTTTTCTTTCCGAAACGTTAGCAACCTCATAATTAACTCAGCCTCCTTGGGGATGGGTACGTAAAAGTAAAACATGAGGAAACGGGCTGCTGCCGATTTCACCCATGTTTTTCGGAACCGCAACGATTATTCAGATAGAAGTCCGAATTCAACGATAAATTGCAGATAGACCTTGGCCGACAGTTCAAGTTCGTGAATCTCGACATACTCGATGTCAGCATGCGCACTGCTCTGATCCGGGCCGTGGCAAAGAGTTGGGATGGAAAGATCTTTGGCAAATATCCCGGCATCCGTAACAAGCTTCTTGCCTGCCGCCGGTAATGGAATACCTCTGACTTTTCGCGCAGCCTCAACCAGCGCATGGACCGCGGGATCGTTTTTGTCAATCCGATATCCATCACGAACCTTTTGAAGCTTCAACAGGATATCAACCTTATTTCTCCATGCGATGTCGTCAAGCAGTAAACGGAGCTCGCGTTCGACATCGTCGTACTCCGTCTCCGGGCCGTATCGCCTCACACCGGCCAGTTCGGCCGTATTCGGGTGCTGATTATAGAACTTGCCGCTCTGTATGGCGCCGACGAAATACGATGCATACCCGATATCCTCAATGTACGCAAGACGCAGCTGCTCATTTCGTTCATCCAATTGCCGAACAATTTCCGCCATTACGCTTATGGGGTGGGGGGTTCCCTCCGGTGTGTATAACTGGTGGCTCGGTTCCCCGTTCCGTTTCACCACAATTTCGAACGTGGCGGAACCGAATTGGGCAATGGTGCAATCCCGGGTCGCCCCTTCCATAACAACAGCGGCATCCGCCTGCAGGTTGACGTTTTCAACTAGGGCATACAAGTCTTCCCCGCGCCCTCCAGGGCTTTCATGCAGGCTGTTGGCAACGATAATCAGTCGTCCCTTCAGCTTGTCTCTGCTGTCCCGTATTACTCTGATGACCTCGACAATACAAGCAAGCGACCCTTTCATATCGTTGGCGCCCCTTCCGTATACGCGGCCATTCTCGATGCGTGCAGGACTGTGAGCCAGGGGGATCGTATCCAGATGCCCGTTAAACAGAATCGTCTTACCCGACAATCCCCCTTCAAACACAGCGACAAGTGTCGGATTGTTCGGGAGGAACTCATAACGGTCCACCCTGCAGCCGGCTTCGGCAAGCAGCTGTGCGAAATGATCGGCAACCTCTCGCGAATCACCGGTTGGGCTTGGAATTTCTACAAGCTGCAAGGTATCGGAAACAATCCTTTCGATGTTCACGCAATCCAGTAATGGCGTAGTCATGGCTAAGCTCACCTCTTATGAATTAAAAGTCGCCGGCATTCGCCATATGCCCGCCATCTACCAAGAGCGTCGTGCCGGTAATATAGGAAGCTTCATCGGATGCCAGGAACAGGAAGGCATTTGCCGCTTCTTCAATCGTCCCCAGCCGCCTCATCGGCGTACGGTCCGTCAGAACCAGGGATTCAGCGCTTTTCGCTTTCAGTTCACGGTCGAGAGGCGTATCGATAAATCCCGGAGCTACCGCATTCACACGGATTCCGTACGGCGCCAGCTCCACAGCCATGGATTGCGTAAGCAGCACGACGGCTCCCTTGGACGCATTATAATGGGCCAGCATCGAACTCCCTGCAAGGCCATTCTTGCTTGCCATATTGACAATCGAGCCTTGGATGCGATTCTCCATCATGCGCTTGCCGATGAGTTGGCTTACGAGAAACATGGCGTTAAGATTAATGTCCATTATTTTCAGCCAACGTTCATACGAGATGTCCTCAAAGTGCTCCCGTACGGCAATCGCCGCATTATTAATCAGAATATCAACGCCGCCGAACAGCTCCCATGCATTTGAAGCGGCTTTCGCAACCTGCTCGGGATCGCCCAAGTCGCAAACCAATGTTGCAACCTGCGGCGCTTCCCCCATTCTGCTATCCGCCTCCTGCTGAAGACGACGCGCCGAATCGGCAAGTTCATCCTCAAGAACATCCAATAGGATGACCGAGGCGCCTTCGCGCATAAAGCGTTCCGCTACCCCGAGACCAATGCCCCTGGCACTGCCCGTAATCAATGCCCTCTTGCCATTCAGCCTATTCAGAACGACCACCCCACTTCATGGTTTTTTCGTTATCCCCGGCCAATAATGGGAGGCACAAACCGGGCCTCTTCCTTGTTAGCGGGTTTAAGAAAGTCAAGATCGCAACCTTCGTCTGCCTGGAGCACATGTTCCCCAAAAAGCTTCAGATAGCCGCGGGGATACCGAGCAGGAGCAGGCTGCAACTCCCTCAGCCTTACCTCGATCGTCTCATCGGAAAGCTCCAGGTGAAGAATACCTTGCTCTACGTCAACGGCGATGAGGTCGCCGCTCCGGACTATAGCGAGCGGTCCTCCTGCTGCGGCTTCAGGAGCAACATGCAGGATAACGGTGCCGTAGCTGGTGCCGCTCATTCGGGCATCGCTGATCCGGACCATATCTGTCACTCCTTCTTTCAGCAGCTTGGCAGGTATCGGAATTTCGCCCCATTCCGGCATTCCAATGGCCGAAGGGCCGCAGTTGCTGAGGACCAGTATGGTTGATGCATCGACGTCCAGATCATCCCGATCGATCTGGCCCAGCATACTCTCGTAGCTGTCGAATACGTACGCTTTTCCGCGATGCTTCCAAAGCTCCCTGGAACTAGCCGAAGGCTTGAGAATGGCCCCGGAAGGCGCTAAATTGCCTCGAAGCACCCTAATGCCGGATTCGACCTTGAACGGCTGATCCAACGGAACGATTACACGCGGATTATCCGGGCGCTGTGTATAAACCTCGGCAAGCGGCAGACCGAGGGCGGTTAGACAACCCGAATCCAGGCGGGGCATTAATTCATATATGACGCCGGACAGCCCGCCGGCATGGTAGAAGTCATCCATGCTGTATTCACCGCTCGGCTGCAGATTTACGATTAAAGGGATATCTTTAGTCATTGAAGCATACTGTTCCAGATGGATCCGAATGCCCAGCCGCCCGGCGATTGCGGTGAGGTGCAGAACGGCGTTTGTTGACCCGCCAAGGGCAGCCAATAGCTTGATCGCATTGTGGAAGGCCGCTTCTGTCATCAATCGGGAAGGCGTTAAACCTTCGTAAACCATTTCAACAATCCGCTTGCCCGTCTTCTCGGCGGCAAGCCGCCTTCTCGCATCTGTAGCCGGAATCGCGGCCGTTCCCGGAAGCATCATGCCTATAATTTCGGATAGGCTCTTCATCGTGGATGCCGTACCCATGACCGGGCAGCCCCCGGCTGTACAAGAGATACTCGTCTCGAGTTCTTTCATATCACTTTCCGACAACAGGCCCGCCTTAAAGTCATCCATGTATTTCCACAGGTCGGTTCCATAATTTACTTTCTTGCCCCGAAACGTTCCGGATGACCTGTGTCCGGCTGCAAGCTGAAGAACCGGCAAGTCGCAGCTTGCCGCGGCCATCAGCTGTGCCGGCGTTGTCTTGTCGCACTCGCACAGCATAACGGCGCCGTCGATGGGCAGCGCGCGAATCAACTCCTCGACATCCATCGACATCAGGTTCCGGTAAGGCAAGTCGGACGGCTTCATAAAATCGGAAGGTGTCGTAATCGTATGCAATTCCAGCGGGTAGCCTCCGGCCAGCAGCACGCCCCTTTTGACATGCTCCACTAGCTCCTTATGGGGTGCATTGCAGCTGAGAAGATCGTTCCAGGAATTAAATATCCCGATAATTGGCCGTCCTTGGTATGATTCCGGATTGTGCCCGCAAGCCCGCATGGCAGAAGCGTGCTGAAAACGGGTCTCGAATGAAGGGTGATTGAACCACTCTTCACTCCGCAGTTTGATTCCATCCTTCCCCGGCCTGCTCATGGTTTGATTTCCGTTCTCGTTCCGTTGCCTTGAACAGCGGGAATGACACGGTTAAGCTGTCCGGCGAGAGCAATCCACCTGTCGAGATGACTGTCGTCGGCAAGCTCAGGGATAAATCCCAAATTGAGGTAAGTTTTGATCGCAGGTATTCTAAAGTCATCCGTATGCAGCACGGCCCGTGTTCTGCCTTCCCTTGCCATATAATGCAAGGCAGCGAGACTCACCGCGTAGCCAAGCTTCTTCCCCGCATGCTCCGGAAGAAGGCCGACCATATGCAAATAACCTGTATTCTCCTTCCATTGCGGCCGATACCAGGCGGATGCGGTTGCCACCGGCCCGCCATTCTCCATGGATATGAATCTGACGCGCTCCGGCTTATAAGGATCGTCTGCCGCTATTCCCTTGTCAAAACGGTGTTCTCCCCCGAAAGAGGCTGTAATAATATGTTCCCACCCATCCTCGTCTCCCGGGCGCAGACTATGTTCAACATAACCTTCAGGCAATACAAGATCGGGCAGCATGCCGAGATCTTCCCGTACCATGAGCAATTGCGGCTGTTGCTGCTGTTCCATTGCACATTCGCTCCTTCCAGGGCTATGGGTTACAATTTGATGATTTGATCCGCATGTGACTTACTGTTGCGGAAGTCCGGCACATCTATTGTGCGGCCGCCGTTCATTACGGACAATTCCGACAAAATCGCGACGGCCGTCCATTCGCATGCGTCATAGACATCGATGGCCGGCTTACGAAGCCCTTTAATTGCCGCTACGAAGTCTTCGACAATGAAATAATCGCCCCCCCAGTGACCCGCTGCCCGCTGTTCCTCCGTCACGTTCTTGTAACGCTCGGGGAGAAATTCGCTGTAGTCGCTCAGAGGACGCCATTGCTCGCGCTCTTCGGGGTCGCCCATACCATCAAGCCAGATTTTGTGAGTGTCGCCCAGCCCCCGAGGCGCCTCGTAACATCCTTTAGTCCCCTGCAGCGTGTAGTAGTTCATATTGTGCGGCCGCTTCGAAATACAATCTACCCGCAGTTTGATCAGCTTGCCGCTCTCCATTTGGCAAAGCGTTATCGAAGTATCCTCCTGGCGGAACCTTTTGTCCGTGTGCCATCCCGATCCGAAGCACGATATTGACCTGATCCGGTCACCGCCGAACCACTGCATGACCGGCCCCAGGCTGTGCGTCGGATAGAAAGCGCCGCGTTTGCCCAGCTGCCAGTAGTTGCGCCAGGTCGGCGCGCCCGCACCGGCACCCTCGCGATTGTGGCGGAACGCCAGGCTGCGGATGTCGTGCAGATATTCGCCTTCACCAAAGTAGACATCGCCGAACAGGCCGGACTTCACCATCTGCAGAATTTGCTGGTTTTGCGGAATATAGCAATAGTTCTCGGCCATCATATAAACCTTGCCGGAAGACTCGACGGTCTCCTTCAGCCACCAAAGTTCATCCATCGTGACACCGGCGGTCACTTCGCTAAGCACATGCTTGCCCGCTTGAAGCGCCGCAATCGCCTGCGGCACATGAAGCTGCATCGGCGTCGACACGACAACCGCGTCAATATCGGAATCGAGCATGTCCTCGAAAACCCGGTACGTGTGCGGGATGCCGTGCTTGGCCGCGGCCTCCTTCACATAATCACCGTCCAGATCGCACAGCGCGGCGATCTCGACGTCTGCGATACAACGGAAGCCCTGAAGCGTGCTCAGCCCCCTTGCCCCTACAATGCCAACTTTAATCGTCATTGAGATGTCCTCTCCTCCTGAATGCTAATCACCAAAACGATTTGACGGCATACCCCGAACGCCTGCTTTATATCGATAGAGCCCGCCTGCTCCCGGCTGTTTGCGTAATTGTTCACCGTCCAGGCCCATTCTTGCGGTGGTTATGTACAACTCGTCAAGTCCGGAACCACCGAAGGTGCAGGATGAGACGAGAGCGGCCGGTACGTCGATAACAGCCAATCGTTTCCCGGTTGATGGATTCCAACAGGAGACCCGCCATCCCCCCCACTGGGCAACCCAGAGATTGCCCTCCATATCGCTGGTCATCCCGTCTGGAATGCCTTCATCACTAGGTATCTCTACAACTGTCCTGCTATTCGTAATGGTTCCTGTTTCGACATCGAAATCAAACGCGGCAATCTGCCGGGTTGGTGAATCGATGTAATACATGAGCCTTTGATCGGGGCTCCAGGTTATCCCATTGGAGCAGGATACGCCGGTAAGCAATTTCGACATTCGTAAATCCGGATGCAGGCAATACAGCGCACCTGTTGGCGAGTCGCCGTTCATGTGCATCGTTCCGGCCCAAAACCTGCCTTTACGGTCACACTTGCCGTCATTGAATCGGTTGCTTGGCATATGTGATTCCGGGTCAGCCAAAGGTTCCAGCAGCCGCGAGTCGGGGTCATAGCGATAAAAACCGTGCTGCGCTGCGAGAATCATTTTCCCCCGAGTATCCTGGACAGCGGCTCCGAGAAACTGTCCTATCTCGTGATACTTATCCGATCCGTCCGAAGGATTGTACCAATGAATTCGACCTGCCGGGATATCCACCCACTGGAGAATGCTGTTCTCGGCATCCCAGTTGGGACCCTCAGCCAGCATCGCCTTCACATCCAGCACCAACTCGGCTTTCCCCATGATGCGCCTCCTTGCTGTCATCTCACGCCAACCAACTGATCTCTTCGTTATCCATTCATTATAATGCTTGAACGGATCCGTTCTATTTACATGTCTTGACTTTCGTTATCCGATATTGTGCAGTTTATCGGAACTCGTCGGGATAGGAACGGAGTATAGGTTCCCAACTCAACCTTCTTACCGTAAGATTCCGTATTTGAATAAAACTTGCATACGCCTCAAAGCCGACACCAGTATGGATCTGAGCGTCGATCGGCTCATGGTCTGTCAGCTCCAGCAGAAGTTTCCCGTCAACACAGACGAAGCAGTGCCCGTCGATGCTCCCTGCCTGAATGCGGTATGTACGTCCGGGATCAAAATCGAACAAAGGCGTCGCGGCATTCAGTGTGTATCCGGGAGACTTCTCAATGCCCACTTTCCCTTCCCACCAGCCTTCAATTCCGGCGACATAGGCAGCGCCGCGCTGCCCGGTTTGCTCATCCCAGCTTGCATTCCACATCATGTCGATATCGTGCGTGCTCGGCAACACCGTTCTGCCTTCGAATTCGATGAGAACATTTCCGGGAAAGCTCCGTTTGCTCATGATGACGCCGGGTGCGTTGGCCATGTTTTTTCCGTTTAACCAGCCATCTTCGGTCCACCAATCCCCGCCGTAAATGCGCCAGTCCTCCCTGAAGTCCTCATCGGCGAAACGCGTTTCGTGTAGTACTTCGCAGTTGTCAGGATCGAACTGTTTATTGATTAATTGAATCATGGCAGCCTCCTGTTCCCTTCCGCTTAAATGGATGCAGAACTTGCGCCGTCTACGTACAGGCATGATCCTGAGACGGCTGTTGATTCATCCGACGCAAGGAACAACACGGCGTAACCTACTTCTCTAACTGTTGCCATTCGTCCCAGTGGTTGCTGCCGCTTGATAAGCGGTTGCAATTTGTCCATTCCGCCCATGTCCTCAGCGACTTTCCGATTCATTTCCGTATCCACCCAACCGGGACAGATCGCATTACACCGTATGCCTTGCTCAGAATAGGACACTGCGATTTCTTTCGTTAATCCGATAATGCCGGCTTTTGAAGCCGTATATGCCGTATAGCCAGGCTCGGTCAGACCAGCCATAACGGACGACATGTTTACGATCGAACCGCCTCCTTGCTTAAGCATTTCAGGGATCACCATCTTGCACATCATAAACATCGACTTCAGATTGACAGCCATCACACGATCCCACGACTCGTCGGGGTATTCCGTCACAGGGCCTGTCGGCATGATTCCTGCATTGTTGAACACAACATCAATCTTTCCGTAAGTTTCGATCGCGCGCTGAACTGCCCTGGTGATCGTGTACGGCTCTGACACATCACCGCAGACGGATACACACTCCCCGCTAGCATCGTGGAGACGCGTAACGGCTTGCTCAAGCATCTCCGGTTGAAGGTCTACCAGCACGAGCTTCGCGCCTTCCTCCATAAACAGCTCCGCTGTGCCTAGACCAATACCGCTCGCGGCACCGGTTATGATAACCGATTTTCCCGCAAGTCTCCCTCGTTGCGCCAAGCCAATCCCTCCTCGTCATGATCCCATACCTTATTATTTGACGGCTCCGACAACCAGCCCTTTCCGGATATATCCTTGCAGGAAAACATAAAGTAGTACAGGCGGGACCGACACAAGCACTAAACCGGATAACAGCAATGGAAAATCATCGCCGAATCGTCCGAGAATGGTAGCCGTAGCCACCGTTAAAGTCTTCATGGAATCGGTTTGTAAATAGAGCAACGGTGTCAGCAGGTCGTTCCACCAGCCCGTAAGGCAGAAAATCGAAACGGTTACGATGCCCGGAATACTTAGTGGAAGTACGATAAGGAACATAAGCTGGAAATAGTTCGCTCCGTCCATCTTTACCGCCTCAAGCGTCTCGTCCGGCAGTCCGCGCATCAGCGACGTGAGCAAAAACGAATTACCCGGAACGCTGATCACGCCCCACATCAGGATTACGGATAAATACGAGTCAATCAAGCCCAATTTCGACATGATGAGATAGTTGGGAATGATGAACGTGATCCCCGGAATGGTCATCGTTGCAATCATGCCTATGAAGAGGGCTGAGCGAAAACGGAAACGAAGTTTCGCAAAGGCGTAAGACGCCGGTACGGATAGCAGAAGCGTCAACAGCAGGGCACCCAATGCGCAGATGATTGTGTTCCCGTACAGTCGAACCAGATCGAATCGAATGAACAAAGCCCTGTAATTTTCAAAATTCCAGACCGAAGGAACCCCAAGCGGATTGACGAAAAATTCGGTGGAGGTCTTCATGCTGCTGACAAGCATGTAGACAAGAGGCAAAACGGCGATCAAGGCGAAGAAAGCCAAAACCACGAAAATCAGCGATCGAACGATAAAGACACCGAATGTAACCTGCATCCTTCTTCCCCCTAATCGGAAAATCGTTCGGAGACCCGGAATTGCACCCAGGTAAAAACAAGAACAATCAAAAACAGCAAGACTGACAATGCTGAAGCATACCCCATGGCCCCGTCGGACTGAAAGCCTTTCAAATAGATCATAAAGTCGATTGGAGTGGTGGAGTACCCGGGCCCGCCGCCGGTTACGGAATAAGTAAGCGGAAACAGGCCGACGAAAATCCAGGTGATATTAATGAAAGTAAAGTAAAATAGAGAGGGCACCAGAGAAGGAATCACGATCCGAAGTAAACGATGTCCCCAATTCGCCCCGTCGATTTTGGCCGCTTCAAACATTTCATTTGAAATGGCGGCCATGCCTGCCAGCAGGATTAAGACGCCCTGCCCAAGGGATTGCCAATAATAGCAAAAGATTAGGATCATAAAGGCCGAAGTGGTATGCCCCAGCCAATCATGGGAGCCTAACCCGACACGATCCGCCAGGATGCTGAGAGCGCCATGCTCGGCAAACAGCGTCTTCATGAGAAAGCCAACTACGACGGCCGATAAGATCGTCGGGATGTAATAGACCGAACGAAAAAATTTCCAACCGGTCACTTCTTCATACAGGAGTACCGTAACTACAAGGCAGAGCAGTACGATTCCCGGCATGCTGAGCAGGAACACAAAGTTTGTCTTAAGCAGAGACCACAACTCACCATTCGTGAAGATTTTGACATAATTCCCGATGCCGACCCATTCCGTGTTTAATCCATCCCATTTCGTGAAACTGTGATAAATCGTACTTACGATAGGAATGCCAAAGAAAACGGCAATGAACAGGAAGGCCGGAATTATCGACGCATAACCCAGCAGGCTTTCTTTTTTCGCCAGATTCAATATCTTCACCACCATAATAGGGGTAAGCGCCCCGACAGACCATAGGGCGCCCCCCTTAATTTATACTTATTTTCCCAGCGTCTCCGCTACTTTTTGATCCACCTTTTTGAGGAACGCCTCAGCCGACAGTTGACCTTTGAGCGCGGACACGGATTGGCTGGTGATCTCATTGGCGACCTCCGCCGGGAGCGTGTTGTCCAGATAAAACAAGACGCTCGGCTCTTGGGCCCACTGCTGCATGGTTACAAGCAGCGGGTCGACGTCATACTTCGAAATATCGACCTGTTTGTTCACGACGAGCATGTTGCCTTCTTTCAGCTTCAACCTCTCCTCCGTTTCCTCCTTGCTTGCCAGGAACTTGAGGAACGCCACAGCTTCCTCTTTATTCTTGGAATAGTTGGAGACGACAATGGAGGTGCCTACGCCCCCGATACCGGAATCGGGCACCTTTACCCCTTCCTTAAAATTGGGGATTTTGATCATCCCAAGATCGTCGCCAAGCGCTTTCCTGGCATCCACGATAACCCACCCACCGCCGGGTACCATTGCCGTCTTCTTCTGTTGAAACAATTGGCCCGGCTGGTCGGTGGCGACTAAGCCTTTCTTGTAGATTTCGCTCCACTTTGCAACGACTTCTGCAATTTGGGGATCGTCAAATTTCTGTGTCCCGTTGGAAAGGCCGACGAGGCCCTCCTGACCGATCAACTGGCCGATCCAGTAAGCGGGGATAAACCAGAAGCCGTAATCGTCCCATGCGACCGGTTTCTCTATGCCTATCGCTTTCAACTTCTCCAGAGCCAAAATCCATTCATCCACGCTCGCCGGCGGGGAATTTTCGAAATCAAGCCCAGCGTCCTTGATCATTTTTTTGTTGTAGTACAGGGTGATAATCCCGTCATTGGCGAGCGGAAACCCATAGATTTTGCCTTTGCCTTCGATCAAGCCGTCGGTAACGGTATTCCAGCCGATCAAGTTGTTTCGCTCTTCATCAATGCCATAATCGTCGAGCGGTTCGAGAAACTGCTTCAGTCCCATCGTATAGCTCCCGGACCAAAGCGTCATAATGTCGGGTCCGTTTTTCGCGATGCTGGCGGTTTTGTATTTGGTAAAGCTTTCGGGTCCCCCGGGTATATCCTGGACCGTAATCGTTACATTCGGTTTCTTCTCTTTATACCGCTGAATAGCCTGGTAGAGATAGAAATCTTCTTTCTTCTTCGACTTGTCATTGTCGTCGATTGTCGGATACGCCGTGTTCCACATCACCAGTTTAACCGGCTTATTGTTATCTGCCGTAGTGCCATTCAACGTACCGTTACTCTTCTTCGTATTCCCGCCGTTCCCTGAGCAAGCTGCGAGCGATAAGGTTAGCAACATGATGAGTACAAGAATGACCGTTTTTCTCATGAGCGTTGACGACCACCTTTATCTAAAATAGTATGAAACCGCTATCATTTGTTTCGAATAAACCGCCTTGGGCGGTTTATTTCAGTTGTTGCTTTTGCAGCCCCTGCTGATAACCCAACAACACTTCACGCGTACGCTGAGCATCGCTTGCGAGAAGCGGAGTCCGCGTTTCAGCGCTGGAGAATAGGCCAAGGTGCTTGAATAGAGCCTTGGTCGTCGGAATTTCATCGCCAGGGCCGAACATGCTGATGAACGGCAGAAGCGTGCGGCTGTAAATGTCGAAGCTTCTCTCGCGATCGCCGTTAACATAGTGGTTCCAACACTCGCGGAAGGCTTCAGGAAATATAATCGGTGCGATAATCATATTGCCGTCCACGCCCGCCTCGAATGCACGGAAGCAGATAATATCATCGCCGCCAAATACACTCAGCTTCGTACGTGCTTTAAGCTCACGAATCTTGCCAAATGCGTGGTCCGTCATCTTGACGGCTTTAATGCTGCTCACGGCCTCAGACAACCGGATGAGGCTGTCAGCAGTAAATGTGGTTTTGGTTGTGACGGGATTATCGTAAAAGACGATATCGAGACCGGTCGCTTCCGCCAGCTTCCCCACATAATCGATAACCATGTCCAGGGAGTTCGGGAAGTAGTAAGGACTCGGCACAAGAGCGGATTTGATGCCGGCCTCCGCAGCGTCAAGCCCAAGCTCGATCGCATCCTCAAGCGAGGTATGCCCGAGGCCAATAACCAGTTCAAGCTGCTTGGGAGATTCCTTTGCAAAGGCACGGATTACATCCTTCCTTTCGGATGTTGTCAATGCTGGCGCTTCGCCCGTACTTCCGCAAACGACATAACCGTCGAGATGGGGTGCGGTTCTTTCGATGAGTCGGACAATACTTTCCTGATCAATCTTGCCGTTCAAGAACGGGGTAGGTACAACCGGAATATTTCCTAGAAGTGCCATGTCAATCGCTCCTTGTATGTAGGTTGAATACGTTGCTTGCAAACTAACGATAGTGGTTAACCATGTCCCTGTGATAAGGCAGAGCAAAAATGTCATCCATAAGCGCATCTGCCTGTTGTACCGAAGTCGTCCACTTGTCCATTAGTATCAGTTCGCGCAGATCCGCCCGGCTGCCGCGGTTAAAGGCTTCCAATTCCATCTCCACCGGTGCGACTCGATCTCGAAGAATCTGGGCGATCACTTGTTTGGGCAAGCCTCCTGTACGGATCCCTTGGATACCCCGCTTGCTCGCAAGCGTTGGAATTTCAACTTGGAAATCCTTCGGGATGCCGGGTACGAATTCCCCGGTGTTGAGAATGTTCGTTATAAAAACTCTGGGAATATCGCAGGCAATGGACTCAATCAGCGGGATCATCAATTCGTCCGTTGCAGACGGCGGGAAAGCTTCCGTTACTTTGACCGACTGGTCCGCCGAAACCCGTTTGATTTTCTCCATGCTGTCGTGAACCCAAGTAAAGTAATCATTCCAGCCGTCAATTGGCTGCTCCTGCCACTTTGCTTCCACTTCGTCTCCACTGTGATACCACCAAGGCCATGATGCGCCACTCCAGCTGGCGGTGTCGCCGATCGGAAGTACCCCGTAGCGCCTGTACAGGTCCACCCGCTTTCGGCTGAGGGCGCCTCCCTTACCCGAAGCCCAGTATGCTTCCGCCTCGCGTTCGATCCAGCTGTCGAGCAAAGGGAATGCGTTTTCCCCTTTGTAATAGAAATCCGTCAACCAAACATGATGGTTTACACCCGGGATCTGATACGTGATGGATTTGCGGTCGAGGCCGAGCGTTTCCGCAACCTCATATATTCCCGCATAACCATGGCACAAACCGACGACCTTAGCTGTTGGATATTTTCTCAGCAGATGGGTGACGCCGGTAATAACCGGATTCGCAACCATCAGGTGCCAAGCATTCGGGCAAATCTCCAGGATGTCCTCCGTCAGCGATTCAAAAAACTTCAGTTGATAATAATTGATCCAGAATGCTTCATCGTACATGACATGATAGCTTCCGCCGAAATGATAGCCGTGCTTCCTTGCAATTTCCCAGCCTTCCTGAAGTCTGGCATGGCTGGCGGTAAGTGCGGTATTAATCACAAAGTCGGCGCCTTGCAGAGCCTCACGGCGGTCAAGCGTTTTCTTCAAATGAAGATTCATGCCGCGTTCTTCCGCATATCGCTTACAGAGAGCAAACACGCCCTCCAGTCGATCGGAATCGATGTCCATGAAATGAACGGTGCTTCCTTCCAAGTTTGGCGTCAGGCACAAGTCACGAATCAAGCCAAGCGAAAAAGCTCCGCTGCCTGCTCCGATAATACTAATCTTCGGGCTGACCATACCGCCCCTCCTCATTCGATATTTTGAAATTATAATCTGTATTTAGAATACGGGATCAATTTATCATAGGAATAAAATCAGTGTCAATCCCTTATTGATTGATTTCATCCGCATTATATGGTTAAATGTATTCGAGGTATTAAACGAATATTTGTAATTTCAACATATCCGGAGGGATTATGGACAATAAATCGTCAAACCGATACGCCGTTCCCGCACTTGAGAAGAGCCTAAGTATCCTTGAATCCTTGGCTCAGTCCAGAGAGCCACTGAGTATGCCCGAAATTGCTGCGCGAATTAAGGTGCCGAAAACATCGATATTTATGATTTTGTCCACGCTAGAGGAACATGGCTATATTGAAAAAACAACGGAGGGCAAGTTCCGGCTTACCTTAAAGCTTTATGATTTGGGCCAGACGGTGCTTGACAAGCTGGATATAAGAGATATAGCCAGGCCGGTTATGCAGGAGCTTGCCGACCAGCTGGAGTACACCGTACATCTTGCTTCCCTGATCGATGGTAAGGCCGTCTATATCGAAAAAGTCCAAGGCCCTTCTTTTGTCCAATTCTCTACGCATATTGGGCAAGCGTGGCATCTTCACAATTCCGGCGTAGGCAAAGCAATTGCCGCTTTTCTTCCGCCGCAAGAGCTGGACCATATCCTCATGAAGCACGGCCTGCCTGCGACAACGCCAAATACGATGGTGAATGCCAACGAGTTTAAAGACTTTCTGGAATCCGTTCGATCGCTTGGTTATGCGATTGAAGATGAGGAAGGCGAGCAAGGCATACGTTGCATCGCAGCACCTGTGTTCGACCATAACGGGCGAGTGGTCGGCTCTGTCAGCATAACGTCGGTCAGGGTCAACCTGCCCAGCCAGAAGTTCTCGGAAGTGGGGAAACTTGTTCAGAATAAAGCGCTTCTTATTTCGTCGAAGCTTGGCTACAAAACAAATCAAACCAATCAATCGCTTGCGGCTGAGTAGGAGGAATTGCGGCAGATGGAACAAACCATGAAAGCACTTGTCTATGAAGGGCCAAAGGCGATGCGTATGAGAACTTTGCCTGTACCTGAACCAAAATATGATGAAGTCATTGTCCGCGTCGAGCGGGTCGGAATTTGCGGATCCGAACTAAGCGGATATCTCGGGCACAACTCGCTGCGTAAACCGCCGCTTGTGATGGGACACGAATTCGCAGGAACCGTCCACACGGTTGGTTCCGGGGTGACATCGTTCAAAATTGGTGCCCGCGTAACCGCCAACCCATTAATCTCCTGCTTGATGTGCCGGGATTGTATGGCCGGGAAGCCGCAACTTTGCAAGCAGCGGCAGTTGATTGGTGCGCACTGCCCCGGAGCATTCGCTGAATACGTGTCCGTACCCGCACGCAACGTATATCCGCTGGATGATTTGGCGTTTGACGAGGGAGCGCTCGCTGAGCCGTTCGCATGCGGCGTACACATCTGCAGGATTCTCAATCTTGATCCTGCGGATCAACTGATGATCATGGGCGCCGGCCCGATCGGCCTCTTCGCTCTTATTGCCGCGCAGCAGTTCGGCCTGCACAATATCGTAGTCATGGATTTGAACCAGGAAAGGCTGTCGATCGTGGAAAAGTTGGGAGGCAAACCTGCGGCAAGTACTGATGATCTGGAGCGTCTCACGCCGTCTGACGGTTTTGATGTGTCGATCGATGCTGTAGGGAGGGATGCAACTCGTCAACTAGCTGTCAAGCAACTGCGGCAGGGCGGACGTGTCTGTTTTTCGGGTTTACATGAGGCGAACAGTCCGCTTCCCATTAATTCGATAATTCGAAATGAAACAAGCGCGTATGGAGCATTTGCCTATGCACCTCGCGATTTTGAATGTGCCTTGGAGTGGTTGAAGCAAGGGAAAGTAAATCTGCAGCCATGGATCGAACTACGGCCTCTGGGAGAAGGCGGACCGGCATTCGAGAAACTGCTGAACGCTCCTGGGAGTACAGCCAAAATACTGCTTCATCTCTGATTAAACACGAAGTATCATCAATTCGCATAATTGAACCGGAAGGACCCCGCTGGTTGTCGGGGTCCTTCGCCAATTAGGCCTTATTCAGTCTGATTATTGATTGCGGGCACCGGCCCTGTCTGAATGCCGCGTCCAGGAAGTACCGAACCGCACTTCTCCTTGCCCACTGTGTGACCGCTCAGCACGACCAGTGTAACGGAATTAGCCGGGAAGCTGCGTTTTTTTCTCATGCGAGGGGATGTGAACTATTTTGTCGAGAAAACGGTCTATCCCCTCCGGTATGGAGACCTGATTATTACCAATGAGCCTGAAATTCATAAGCCTGCATTTGCTACGAATGCCGTTTATGAACGTGTAACCATCGAGTTTACCCCTATGCTGGCACAACTGTTTCAGACGGACACCTTCCGATCGCTGGACTGTTTCTACAATAGGGGCCCCGGCAACAGGAATCGCGTACGGCTGAATGCGAAAGAGATCGCCCAACTTACCTCTCTAGCAGCTAAATACGATTCGTTGCTGAGGCATCCACACGATGGGGCGCCAGTCAGTAAACTGAGCTGCTTATGGATATTCTGGTGTTGATTCATCGGGCATTCAGCGATCAGAGAGAGAGGGTATCTGACGGAGGGGAGGAGCTGCCGCAGAAGCTGGCACCGATCCTGGAATATATTGACCTCCACTTGCAAGATAGTATATCGCTGGAGTTACTTGAGAAGCAGTTCTATGTCAATCGTCATTATCTAAATCGGCTGTTCAAGAGTTATACAGGGAGCACCATCCATGAGTACATCATTTACAAGCGGATAGCGACGGCTAAGAGGCTTTTGGTCGAGGGAAGCACTGTTACGGAGTCTTGTTTGCAGTCCGGCTTCAATGATTACACGGCATTCTCAAGAATGTTTAAGAAGAGAAAGTTGGCGTCTTGCATAAGGACTACAAGAGAACCATGATGGAAAGCATATAGGAATTAACAAGACACGTTCTTACAACGTGCAGTCGGCACCGAAAATAATTGCGGGGATCTGGCTCAAGAATGCAGCAGGGGACGCCAAAAACGAAGGAGCTAGGCGAGAGAAAGCCGCTTAGCTCCTTCGTTTTTTCTTTTTAAATGTACATGTAAGACACCTTCTTGGTTACCACCTGCGGAACCATAAACGCCGGACATTATGGCCAAAGTAATGGAACCCGGCGAGGCGGCCCCCTTCGTAAACCAATTTGATGGTACCGTCCGGCCCCGTAAAACCTCCAACTCGATCTGCCTTAAACATCATGGGCTCCATCTTACGATGAACCATGCTGATTGAATCTTCGGCCGTTGTGAGCCGGTAGACAACGTCAAGTTCCTCGCTATAATAAATCCCATCTACCGCATCACTGCCAACGAGTACCGGCTGATCCTCCCCATCTTCCGGATGGGCCTGCACGCTGCCTTCGTTCGCATCCCCGGCTTCAGGAGCCGCCTCCAAGAAGGAGTCGGCCAAGTAAATCTCTGCGATCCGTTTAGCCAAACCTTCGGGATCGAACGGAGCAAGATTGGCCAGCACAATCACACCGAACCGCTGATCGGGAAAGCGGTAGAAGCTTGAGCGGTATCCCGCATCCGTACCTCCGTGTTCCACAACCTTCAACCCGCGGTACTCTCTTAATGCAAGGCCAAAAGCGTAGTTTGTCGGTTCTCCGCTGTTTAGCGGCATGCATTGATGCATAAGCCGCATCACCTCGGGCCCTCCGGCAATATGCGTATCGTAATTCATCATCCACTTAGCAAGATCCTCCGCGGTAGTGAAAAGACCGGTTCCGCCGATTGTGGCATATTGGATATCATATCGCCGGTAACCTCCAGACTCGACAGGCGTGTACGCATAAGCGCGGTTTGGGACGATCCGCCGGTGGTCTGAATGAAAATGAGTATTGTTCATTCCCAGCGGGCGAAAGGCTTTCTCGTTAAGGTATTCGTCCAGCGTCCTTCCGCTCGCTGTCTTCACCGCCTCGGCCAGAAGCGTATAGCCGGAATTACAGTATTGGATTTCGTCGCCGGGTTTGAAGTTCAACGCCTTCTGATGCCTAATCAATGTCATTACATCGTCCTGTGTCCTGACATCATCCAGCCGCCAGCCGGCCAGTTTCATCAGTTCCCACTGATCACGAAGTCCGCTCGTATGATGAATCAAATGCGAGAATGTAAGGGCTTCCCCGAAGTCGGGAAGACCGCTGACATAGCGGCGAATATCGTCTTCAAGAGAAAGTTTTCCTTCAACAGCCAGCATGGCGATTGCGAAAGCAGTAAACTGTTTCGAAATTGAAGCAACGTGGAAGATCGTAGACGGAGTAATCGGATGCTCGTATTCAAGACTTGCGCTTCCGTACCCTTTCCTGTAAACAATTTGCCCCTCCCGAACGACCGCTACTGCGGCGCCCGGTGAGGAGCAATAGTCCCACTCAGCAAACAAATGGTCTATGCGTTGGCCTATACGTTCCTCTTGCGACATCGGCTGCTGCACTCCTCCGTTGTATTAGATGGTTACAAACCGATCGCGGTATTCCTGGGGAGTTACGAAGTTTGTTTTTTTAAAAAACCGCGTAAAAGTAGGTGCCGACTCGTACCCGACGATCCTGGCGATTTCATGGATTTTAAGATTTGTATCTTTGAGCAACAAACGAGCCTTTGCCATTCTCACGCCAGTTATCTGCTCCGATATGCCGATGCCGGAGATTTGCTTGTAAAGCCGGGACAAATATTCGGGACTTAAATACACGAGTCCGGATAGCCTGGTGAGCGATAGATCTCCGTCGATGTGTTCCTCAATATACTGATTGATCCTGAGAACAATTTCTTTCGTTTTATCCCGCTGGTTCTTCTGCCGAATCGCAAACAGACTTTTGCAGAATTCCCGAAGGGAAGCAATGGCATCGCCGCGTGAAACGAATCCGTCAATTCGAACCAGCCGTTCGATGTCGGGAATATCTGCCGACTGGTAGAGTGAGGACCAGCGGTTCAGATGAGAGATGACGGCAGAAACGACGCCAAAGTAAAATTCAAGAAAAACCGGATAAGATATCGTTGTTTTCTCTTCTATTTGCCGATATACGAAATCAAACTCCGCTTCGCTGCCGTTGTCCAGGTACGTTTCGATAAGGTCCAGACGATTCAATACACTTCGAATTCCCAAGTCATTGTCAGGCTCCGTCATTTTGGGCTTATCGCCTGAATCCTGTTCAAACAAGAGCATTTCCTGATTGTTGCCCAAGCCGCTGCCAAGAAGCCTTGACAACTCTTCATACTTGATCGAAAGCCGCTCCCAGGTAGTGGCGGATCCGGAGCAGGCAAGGGAGAACGTTACCTGGAGCAGCTCCCTACAGGTCCGTTGAATGGTCTCCAATGTACCCTGCACGAACCGGACCCAAATCCGCAGTTGATCATGCTGCGGCTGCTCGTCCCGCGCAAGGGGCTGAAATATCCATACAAATTTGACTTTATCGATCATAACGCCGGTAAACCTCGACCCGGAGGAAATAAATTCTTGAGCGATATTCTGGACCGCATACAGGATCAGATCCTTGTCGAACGAAGAGACGATCTGGTTCCAATCGTCAATCCTTCCGACGGCAGCCATCACGGGGAGCTCGGCCGAAAGTCCGATTTGAAGCTCGGAGAGCCTCTTCTTAAGCGCGGCGTCCGCAGAAATCTCACCCTTCAACAGCTCGATGAGATAATCCTTCTGAAGAACGGGCAGCGCCGATCGAAGCTGTTTACGGACATCGTGCACGGCACTCTTCATTTCCCGTTCTTCTTCAATGCGGCGGATGACTCTCTCAACCGCCTGAATAATGGCCTCCTCGCCTTCGGTCTTGAGCAAATAATCGGCTCCCTGATTGCGGATCGCGCTTTGCACATACTCAAACTCGTTATAGCCTGACAAGAAAATCATCTTGCAATCCGGCCATTGCCTCGCGACGATCTCCTGCAGCTCGATTCCCGTCATGCCGGGCATTCGAATATCCGAAAGAATGATGTCGATCCGGGTTTTATTTAGCCAGGCTATCGCCTCCTCGGCTGAGAGAGCCAGATAAATATCAAGCTCCAGATGTGTGCATTCCTGGAATGTGACATGCATACCATTGACGATATAAGGCTCATCATCCACGATCAACAGCCGGTACATCGCGCATCCTCCTCTCTTTCGGTATCCGGATGCAGACCCGGAAGCCTCCCTGCTCACCATGGTCGACGGACAGCCCGGCCTTGTCTCCAAAATGCATTCTCAATCGATGATGCACATTAATGAGTCCGGTCGTCTCGGCCATTGGCATCGACGTGCCCATCGCACCTCGAAGCGCCGCAAGTTCTTCATCCGTCACTCCCTTGCCGTTATCCTCGACGAATATGCTCGCCATGCCGTCGGTATCTCCATAGTTCAGCCACAGCTTCGCCCCTCCTGCCATTTGCTCCAGCCCATGCTTGTAGGCATTCTCAACAATCGGCTGCAAGGTAAGCCGCGGAATCAACAGATCTCGCAGCTGCTCCGGCAATGGCTGCAAGGAGAGTTCTATCCGGTTATGGAACCGGATATTCTGAATTTCTATGAATGCCGTGGTGAACCCAACCTCTTGCTCGAGCGGGATATCGTCCTTGAAGTTTCGGGTGATAAACTGAAAGTAATGTCCGGTATGGCGAATAAACGGGCGAAGTGCTTCGTAGTCCTCCATCTTGACCATTTGATCCATTGTGAAAAAAATATTGTAAAGAAAATGGGGATTGATCTGAGATTGGAGCTGCTTGAACTCGGCGCGCTGTTTCAGATACTTCTGTTCGTAGACCTCGACGATAAGCTCCCGAATCTTGTTCAGCATGGAATTGAACTGGGTGTACAGATAGCCGAATTCATCCTTGCTGACGTGGCTGATGGTGAGGCCCAGGTTCCCCCGCTCCACCTGTTTGAACGTCCGCACCAGCTTGCGAAGCGGCCGATGAATCAACCGGTACACCCAGGACGAGAACAGCAGAATCACCAAGATGGAAGCGACAACAAGCAGTCTGAACCATTCATTGTAGGTACGGATCGGACCAAGCACTTGATCCATTGGGACGTAAAACAGTAATGAAATGGCGAGCGCTCTGGAATGGTCGAAAGTCAGGAAATAGTTTTGGCCCTCCAGTACGGTCGAGTCCATGGCCGATTCGACGCGCCCCATGTATTTTTGTTTAAACATGCTCTGTACGATACCGATATCGTCCACCTGTGGATCGCCCGCGATCGCCCAATCCAGCCTGTCGCTGAGCAGATACGCCCTGCCATTTTCGTTACCGGTAAATTGGGCAATGGCCTCCTGGATTTTCTTCTTGGACAGCTTGGTAACCAGGATAAAATTCGGGTTCTTAGCCAGCACAGGATTGGGTTCCCGCTGAATGATATAAATCGAATCGTTTAACGTCACGATTGGCGTAAGATTATGATTCGTCAGACTGTAAAAGGATGAATACAGCTTGCTTGGCATGTTGGTGAACATCTGATTCGACGTGATATAGCCGTCAATCGAAGGAACGAACACCGAAGCCTCTTCCACATACATGCTGGAGCTTTGAATCAGAACCAGGCGTTTCTGAAACCGCAGGATCGCTCGCACGCGCTCGTTGTCCGACATCGCTTCGCTCAGCACGCTCAAGTTGCGCAGGTCATCGTCTGTGATCAGCTCACGCTGGAGGCGCATCAACCGGTCAAGTTCCATCTCGAGCGAGTTCATATAGAACTCCACCCTCGTTTTCATGGAGTCCGTAATTTCCTTCTTGACGTTGTCTGCTCCCTTGCGCGTTATGGCAAGGCTTACCGTGTAAATCGGAATCGTCAGTGCAAGGAAGACGACAACTACCTTATAAAAGATGGAGATATGCGGCATTTTTCCTGCGTTCATCGCGCTCACCTGTGGTTTCGAAAGATAATCCCATTTTAACGCAAGTGTCAAGTCCCTGTCGCACCGCAGTGGGCTACTCCTTCACGCTTCCAAGCACAATACCATGCACGAAGAAGCGCTGCAGGAATGGGTAAGCGAGCAGGATCGGTAATGCGCCGAGGAAAATCTGTGCCGCTTTATAGGTTCGCAGCGATACGTTTTTGAATTGACCCACGTCGAACGCGGTGTCTTTCATCTGGCTCGGGTCGAGTGTGATCAGAATTGTTTGCAGATAGGTAGCCAGCGGATATTTCTCCGGCATATTCATGTAGATTAAGCCCGAGAACCAATCGTTCCAGTTGCTCACCGCGGAGAAAAGTGTAATTGTGGCGATGGCCGGAAGCGACAGCGGGACATAGATTTTCCACATCGACTGCCAGTGCGAAGCGCCTTCGATAAAAGCCGACTCTTCCAGCTCCTTTGGCAGGCTTCGGAAGAAATTCAGAAGTAGCACGACTAAATAGACCGGCACGGCGCCCGGCAGCACAAGCGCCCAGATCGAGTTGATGAGACCCGTCTTCATGACGATGATATAGCTTGGAATGAGTCCGCCGCTCACCAGCATTGTAATGACAAAGAACCAGACTAGAGGCGTGCGCCAGCGGAAGACTTCTGGCTCTTTGGACAGCGGATACGCCACCATGATCGTAAGCACAATGCTAATAGCAACGCCTAATAGAAGCTTCTGCAAACCAATCCCGAACGCCTTCAGAAATTCGGGCTTGTGAAACACAAAACGGTACGAATCGGTATTGAAGCCGATCGGCCACAATTTGACGTGTCCCGCAGCCACCGCCGCATTATCACTGAACGAAATCATCAGCACATTGACCAAGGGCAACACGCAGAGTACGGCCAAGACGGACAAAAAGAAATAGTTAAACAGATTAAAGACGATTCTGCCGGGCGTCAACGTATTCACTAGCTGCTTCCTCCTTAGAAAATCCGATAGTTCGCAAATCGCTTCGCAATGTAGTAGGAGACCGAAATTAGGATCAGCGACACGACAGATCGGAACAGCCCCGCGGCGGCCGCAACGCTGAATTGCGCCTGCTTAAGGCCCAGCCGGTAGACCAACGTATCAATGACGTCCCCGCTTTCGTACGTAATCGGACTGTACAGGTTAAAGATCTGGTCGAAGCCCGCGTCAAGCACGCGTCCGAGACTGAGCGTCACTAGCAGGATAACGATCGGCCGGATCCCCGGAAGCGTAACGTGCCACGTTTGTTTCCACCGGCCGGCACCATCGATCGCCGCGGCTTCATAGAGCGAAGGATTGACCCCAGTCATGGCCGCCAAATAAATGATCGTACCGAAGCCGAATTCCTTCCAGGTATCGGACAGAATAATTACCCAGGGAAACCAATGGTTATTGCCGAGAAAAAAAACAGGTTGGACGCCGAAAGCCTTGAGCAAGTCATTGACAATACCCTGGGACGGCGACAGGATGTCGATCAACACGCCGGAAATGATAACCCATGACAGGAAATGCGGTAGGTAAATCAGCGTTTGGATCGTGCGTTTGATCAACATTTTCCGCATTTCGTTCAGCAGCAGCCCGACGGAGAGCGGAGCAACAAGCCCGAATATGATTTTCATGATCGCAATGAAAAGCGTATTGCGAAGGGCATTTTTAAAATCCGGCAGCTGAAACAGGTACGTGAAATTATCCATGCCAATCCAAGGTGATCCGGTAAACCCCTTGGCCGGCGTGTATTGCTGAAACGCCATAACGGTGCCGAACATCGGCCCGTAGCTGTAAATGACCGTCAGGATGATGCCCGGTATAAGCAGCAGCAGAAAGGGCAGTTGTGCAGAGAATTTGCGGTTATTGCGGCTCATGCGGTTTTTCCTCCCATTAGGTGTTAATGAAAAAAGGCTGAAGATGGATTCAGCCTTTAGTCCGCAACTTCAACGTTCGTTTGATTAGGAATTGACGGATGCGCTCCAGTCGTTCACTTCTTTGGTGATTTGTTCCCCTCCGAGCTTGTTCCAATTCTGTACGAATTTATCGAAGTCTTCGATTGGTGCGCCCATGATGATTTTGGTGAACACTTCGAGTTCCATCTTGTCGAGTGTCGATTTGCGCGCGGCCATCGTAGCCGTTGCTGAACCGTAAAACTCGTTGATCAAGTAGTTATTCTCGTTTTGGAGATAGTTAAGAATGATGCCTTCGGAACCACCCTTCCCGAATACGCCGTTGTAGCCGTAGCCGTTGATATCCTTGTTGTCGAGCCACTTCTTGATATCATTGTAGTTCGATGTCTGCTCCGGATTCAGCTTCGATGCGTCGCCGGTCTTTAGCGCTTCGTTAATGGCTATATAGTTGTCTTGGTTTTTACCGCCGCTCTCGACCATAAACGGAGCCTGGAACCATACGGTAACTGACTTCTTGCCGCCTTTGCCGTCATCAACCGTGATTTCGCGAAGCTTAGCGTAATCTTCTTTGGTCGAGTGATCGCTCCAGAATTTTTCGGCATAGAAGTTGGCCAGCTTAATGATCACTTCCGGATGGGCAAAGCCTTTCTTGGCCGCGAAGTAGCCGCTGCTGCTGATGTCGGCGATCGGCATTGCCGGCTTGCCGTCGACGGATACGATCGGGTACGGCCGCCAGTCCGCCGCCGGATCGTTTTTCTTGTTGTCGGCGAATGGCCACAGCGGGAAGAACATTGCCCCGTAGGTCATGCCGATTTTGCCTGCCGCGAAATCCTGCGCCACCGTATCGGCTGTTTTGACGCCGAACTCCTTGTCCATGGCGCCGTCTTTATAAAGCTTCTGGGCTTCCTGCAGCGCGGTTCTCATTTCGGGCTGGATCGAGCCGTATACAAGTTTGCCGTTGCTGTCCTTGATCCATTTTTTCGGATAGGCATGATAGCCGTTTGCAAAACCGTCCAGCGTAAACGTGTTGCCGATCAGGTCTTTGTCAAGCGCAAGCCCGATCTTGCCGTCCTTCGCGAACGCCTGAGCGATGTTCTGAACGTCCTGCATCGTTTTCGGTTCGGGAAGCCCAAGCTTATCCAGCCAATCTTTCCGTACCCATAGCATGCCAAACGCGTCACCGATGCCGTTTGGCACGGTCAGTGCCATCAATTTTCCATCGAACGTTGCCGTCTTGAGCGCTCGCCCTCCGTCGGCTTCAACAATCTTCTTGAGCAGCGGCGTAGCATATTTGTTGTAGGCAGGATACAAATCTTCCAGCGATCCCGCATCCACCAGCTGTTTCAGCTGCGGCGCCGCAAGCTGTGAAATGTCAGGCAATTGATTGGATGCGATAGCAATATTGATTTTGTCTTCGTATTGGCCGCCTGGTATCGGTCCCCACGGATACTTCATGATGACGCCGAGTTCCTGCTCCAAAGCCGTCGCCCAGTTATTCTTCTCCATCGATTCGCCTGGCTGGAAAGTAGCGGTTTGATCAAATGGCCGGATCATACTTACCGTTATCGGCGGGTTATACTTCGAAATTGGCCCGTCTTCGTTCGCTGTTCCTGCAGTGTCCGTGTTGGCTGCGGAGTTCGTGCCCGATGTGCCGGCGCTGTTATTGCTTCCTGCAGACTGGCTGTTATTGCCCGAGCATGCCGCGGTCAGAATCAGTGATGCGAGCAGCACGCTAGCCGCTGTTTTTCTTAGTGTCAACGTTTTCATTTGAAGAACCTCCCACATCTCTTTAAAGGTAATTCCTATGGTTCAATTATAGAATCGTTGATGTTGACACTTCTACGTGCAACTTTTGACATTCCTTATCCACTCTTAGCTTCGATTACATCCCTGACAAGTACTCATGTGCCAGAATGAGAAACACGCTGGATGTCCAGGTGTAGGCCCTGTCGCGAAGGCCCCTCCCTGTCAGCGCATCAAAATTTTCGGCCATCCCGAACTTCGACGCCATGGCGCAGAACCGTCTCCCGATTTCCGACGCGAGCTCGGTCTCGCCGGATTCGCGAATACCGTCCGCGACAATCAGTGTCGACGGGGCCCAGAT
Organism: Paenibacillus rhizovicinus; assembly: GCF_010365285.1. Taxonomy (NCBI): domain Bacteria; kingdom Bacillati; phylum Bacillota; class Bacilli; order Caryophanales; family Paenibacillaceae; genus Paenibacillus; species Paenibacillus rhizovicinus. Next base: position 146,490 of record NZ_CP048287.1, on the reverse strand, counting down.
CGGTCCGCGCCAATATCCGTCAGGCTCATATTTGCTGCTGCCCGGACTTTCGGAAGCAAGACCATAAGGCGTAAGTAATTTTCCGCCCTCTTGCAACTGTGCAATCAAGCTTTGGCGAACCGATTCGGGCAGCCTCCGTCCCAGAATAATCGGTACGGTCAGGATCAAGCTGTCCGTCCGGATTTCCTTGTGATCCCCGTTCCGTCTCGCAACGAAGGATTCGCCCGTCCAGAAATGATCGAGCATGGCTTCGAGCAGCCGTTCCGCACGCTCCCTCCAGGCACGCGATTGATCTATTTTCCCGAGTTTGGCGGCAATGTCGGATAATACCTCCATTTGAATGACAAGGTAAGCGGACAAATCCGGGCTCTCGACCGGCACATCTTCAAAAATAGTGGAGTTGTCCCACCCGCTGTCGTTCCCATGATTGTACTGCGGGATGCCGTCCCCGTCGTCGTCGCGGAATTGAAACCACCATTCTGTCCACCGGCAGAGCGGGCCGTAAATTTCGGCAAGCTTGTCTGGGGTGCCGATGGCGACATTCCGCTCCATCATCCGTTTCAAAGCCCAGCCATGAACTGGCGGCTTCGTAAAGTTGCGGATAATCAGCTTGTCGTTCACCGAATCCGGCAGCATGCCGAACGCATCCTGATGATCGAACGGAAATATGAATTGTTCCCATGCAAGCGCGGGATCATGATACACCAGCGCCATCGCGTTGAAACAGTGGTCCCAGCTCCAGACGTTCGTCATGAAGTTCTTGGCCATAAACATCGCTGGCCGCTTGATATGGCCCGTCGGAGCGACCATGGAGGACCAGTTGATGTACCCGGCAAGGACGGCGGCATCGCTCGGCACACCGGGCGTATCCGGCATACGGTCCAGCCAAGCAGCGAACTCGTTCTCGATTTGCAGGCGCGATTCATTAAACGGATACACTTCATCCGGCTCAATCCACGACGTCTCGAATTTTCGGATGGAGAGTTCAAAGCACTCTCCGTCTTGCGGCACGGCTTCAATGACGATGGGTTCCACGCCAAGCTTACCGAAAGGCACATTTGTCAGCATAGTCCCTTGAAGCAGACGAAATCCGAATTGGCACCGGTTGCCGAACGCATTCACCTGCAGGCGGTCGCCCCCAAGGTGGATCGCATAGTCGGCATGCACATTCGGGTCGGGAACCGGCTTGAACTTGACGAACCGGATGCCGACAGCGCCGCTTCCCTGTACCCGAACGGTGTTGTCGTCCGGCAGGATAATCGCAACCGAGCCATGATCGGCCTCCAGGATCAGGCAGGATGGAGATGCTTTCTCGACGAAATCGACGGGGCGGCCCTCGTAAATGACCTCGATCCGAAACGACTCGGAAGGCGTCGCGTCCCCGTGCACGGTACGCAGATATAAACCCGCCTCTCCGCCTTCCCGGTCAGGAAGGCGGTTAAAGGCGATATAGGACCCATAGCGGCTGAACGGCACTTCACGAAGATCAAAGTTCATTCCGGCCTTCCTTTCTGATTGCAGTCCACGTGCCGGCAGCAGGTACGGCAAACTGATAGAGCCCTTTATGGAGCGGCAATTCCAACGAATGAACAATGTTGCCGAAGCAATCCCGAATCTCGACCGCCCGGTTTCCGATATCTGCTGCTAGATCCAACACGATGCCGTCTTCGTGTTTGCCGTTAACGACGATCCATTCATCTGGAACTGCAACCGGCGGCCGCACGACCATATTCGCATACAGACCCGCGATTAACTTGCGCTCGTTCGCCGCGTAGACGACCGGGTAAAGCAACTCCGGCCGCTCCGGCATCAGCATGCCGTCCAACAAAACGTCGCGGTGCTGTCTCCAGAATGAAAGCCAGCGACCGATCATCCGCCTGTGCGATTCGGGCACACGATCGAGCTTCACGGAAATCTGGGGCACACCGAACATCGAGTGTATAAGCTGCAGCGCCGCGCTTTGTGGCGGATCGTCCGGATGCCACATCATCATGTCGGCATGAGCGGCGGTATTGCCGGAAAGAAGACGGATATCGACCGTGCCCGCCCTGTTCAAACCGGTATCGTTCGGGCAATCGGCGACCCGGAATATGTTCCCGTATTTGCGCATCAAGGGGCCGATATAGCTCTGGCGGAACTCGATCATCACATCGGGCTTAAGCGCCCGTAAACGCTCCATCACATCGTTGAGCAGCCTGTCCACGGCCTCGGGTACCGAATCATAGTCACGTCCGCCGCCCAATTCAACGGCTGCGCCTTGCTTCAGATAAAAATTATCGACAAAGTCCAATTTGAAGCCGTCCAGCTCCCATTCGACCAGCGCTTTCTCATAGACGTTAATTAAATAATCCCGGACCTCCGGGAACCGGGGGTCTACAACGCCCGCACCATGCTCATCTTCAATGTGAAGCATTTTGCCCTCAAACCGCTTCCACGCTTTGGAATGAATGCCGACGAACGGGACGGAATACCACAGCAAATATTTCATCCCCAGCTGGTGAACGCGGCGGACGTGAGCCTTCATGTCCGGGATGCGCTCCGGGCTTACCTCCCAGTCGCCGCAATAGGCGTATCCACGCTCGTTGTTCGAGGTCTGCCAGCCGTCGTCGACGATAACCGCCTCGCAGCCCAGCTCTTTGGCCATTCTGCACTGCTCTTCCACTTCCTCCGGCGTCACCTGCTGGTGAAAGCTGTACCACGTCGAGTACATCGGCAGCCTCGCTGTATCGGGCACTGGAGATGGAAGGTATCCCGGCATGCCTGCCCACCATTCCCCAACTTCGCGGATGCTGTCATAGTACGGAATATCCCGGGTATCGATTCGGAGTGTCGCGCTATAATGGTCGATGGGCGCTCCCGGTTCCATGAACAGCTGGACGGAACACTCGTATTCGGCCGTTTCTTCGATAATCCACGCCACCGACTTAACTGGGTTCAACGCATCGGAGAAGGCGAAGGTCTGCCGGTTTCGCCCCGATGTGCTGTACAGGCTGATCACCGGAGCCAAAGAAGTCGATTTGGACACGAAGGCGGAGCCGATTCCTTTGTTTTTGCGGCTCGCGTTCGTATCCCATATGCCCTGGATATCGACTACCGGATGCGACCATTGCAGTTTGATCGACGGTGGAGGAAGCGGGCGGTCAGCCTCCAGTGTCAATTTGACCAATTGGACTCCCGTTATCGGTGAATCCGCAGTCAGTGAGACACGAAATTCACCGGGGTCGCCGGCAGCCTGAACGGTATATGAACCTGCGGTTACTTGTTTCACTTGATAAGTCCCTCCCGTATTTATGGTTGCACTCCCTGCATTGGACAAGCGGCGCTCATCCAGGAATGAACCCCGCTTGTGAATGCTGCTTACTTATTTTTGGATGCCACCCACTCGTCATACTGCTTCTGGGCTTCGGCAATGATCTTGTCCAGCTTGTTCGCTTTCAGCTTGTCGTTATATTTCTTGATCTGGCTCTCGGGCTCCATGCTGCCCGACAGCAGCAGCTTGTTGAACTCGTCCATGACCGAGCTTACCGCCGCGACTTCCGTTTTAACAGGTGTGGAATCGAAATAAAAGCCGAGCAGCGGCGATTCGACTGCCGTTTCGTTATATTTCTTGTACAGCTCCCATTTCTTCGGGTTGTTGGTGTCGAAGATAAAGTTGTTAAACTGATTGCCGAACATCCAGTCGGTTCCCGGGTCGTAGCCGGCTTCCTCCATATTCTTCTTGCCCGCCGGCAGCTTGATGACGCCGTCGGACACTTTCTCGTAATTTTTGCCTTCAATCCCGAAGTTCAGCAGGTTGAGCAAATGCTTGTCCTTATGCAGCAGATTGATCACCATCATCGCCCGTTCCGGGTCCTTGCAGTTCCGGCCGATCGCCATCATGGCCGCTTCTACCGAATCGGTGTCGATGACCGGGGGACCGTTAACTTCCGCACGCACATATTTCCTGCCCATCGAAGCAGACAGATCGCTCTCGCTGTCCGGCTTGCTGGATGTGAAAACAAACCAGGTTTTGCCCTGTCTTGCCGCCTCGTCAAGCGCGTCCTTCTGCGTTGCCGAATCCCGGTTGATATATCCAAGCTTGTACCATTTGTTCAGCAGCTTGAACATAGACGTATATTCGGGCGTCTCGAGATAGTTCACCATCTTCTTGTCCTTGCTGTCGAACATGATGACCGGGAACTTGCCGGCGCCGGGTCCGCCGATGATGTTCGTATACCGGTGGTTGTTGGCGAGCTGCTCCTTTGTTGTAAAGAAGGAACCGTTATCGCCGCCGACATAGAAAGGCACCAGGCCCGGTTCATTCTTCTTGATCGTCTCCAGCATCGGCTCCATGTCTTCCATCGACTTCAAATTCTTGTAATCAAACTTGTATTTGTCGACGATGTCCTGCTGCATGGCCATCATGCCGACGCCGGCGATTTCCTTCTCGACGGGCACGGCATACAACTTGCCCTTGACGCGCGGCACTTCCAGATAGAGCGGATTCATTTGCGCTTTCATGTCGGAACCGTACTGGTCGATCAGCTCGTCGAGCGGCTTGAAGGCCCCCTTCGCCGCATCCGAGTTGTAATTGCTCCAGCCGGCGGTGAAAATCAGGTCTGCCTGCTCGCCCGATTGCATAAGCAGCGGCATCTTCTGGAACCAGGCAGACCAATCGATCCCGTTCAATTCGAGCTTCGCATTGATCTTATCCTTCAGGTAGTTGTTGACTTCATTCTGCACCTGCTTGAAGTCGGGGCTTGTGCAACCGCTTCCGCATGGATAAAACATGCGCAGCTTGACGGGCTTCAGCTTGGACGCGTCCACAGCGGCTTCGGCGCCGCCGCTGTTGCCGATATTGCCGGTACTGCCGGAATTGTCGCCGCCATCGCCCTTGCTGCTGCAGCCGCCCAGAACCATTGCGGAGATCATGACAGCCGCCAGACTCCAACCAAACCATTTCTTCATCTCTCTACCCCTCCATAATGTCGTTTTCGTGTTTCCCACACGTTTGGCGCCGTTTTATTCATGCTGCAAGATCATCACCCCTTTACGGCGCCTACCGTCAGGCCGCTTACGAAATAACGCTGGAAGAAGGGATAGGCCAGGATAATCGGCCCCATCCCGACCATCGCCATCGCCATGCGGATGCTTTCGCTTGGAATCTTCACCTGTTGTTTGACATTGGAAGACAGCTTCAGATTCTCCTGAATGAACTGGAAGTCCAGCAGCGCCTTCATCATGACGTACTGCAGCGAAAACCACTTCCTGTCCGTAATAAAGAGCAGACTGTTGAACCAGTCGTTCCAGTAACTGAAGATGCTGAACAGCGCCATGGTTGCGAGCACCGGCAGGGACAGCGGCAGCACGAGCTGCAGGAAGATGCGCAATTCGCCCGCTCCGTCAATCGCGGCGGATTCGAGAACCTCTCCCGGTATGTTTTCCTTGAAGAACGTACGTCCGACGATCACCCAGAACGGATTCGTAACCAACGGAAGAATGAGGGCCCACACGGTGTTGTTGACGTGCAGTACGCTTACATATACCAGATAGAAGGACACCAGCCCGCCGTTGAACAACATGGTGATCAGGATGAACATCGTGAACGCTTTCTTGAACGGGAAATCCTGCCGGGAAATCGGATACGCGTACAGCGACGTCAGGATGACGTTCAGTATGGTGCCGACGACTGTGACCATGATCGTTACTCCGTAGGCTCGCGCCACGACCGAAAAATCGTGAAACAGATATCGATATGCGGCTAACGAGAACTTGGTTGGTATGAACTGGTATCCATGGCTGTATATGGACTGCTCGTCGGACAAGGAAACGGCAAGAACCAGCACAACCGGCAGGACGCAGATCAGTCCGATGATGATAAACGCTGTATTGAGCGCCACATGGGCCGGCTTCGAAAGACCGTTCATGGCAGCCGCTTTGCTTGTCGGCATAGCACTCCCCTCCTTAAAACATGGCGTTGTCGCTGTTGATTTTTTTGACGATCCAGTTTGCGCCCATAATACAGATGAAGCCGACGACCGATTGGTAGAACGACGCTGCAGACGACATGCCGATATCGCCCAGATTCATCAAGGCCCGGTAAACATACGTGTCGATGACGTCGGTCGTCGGATAGAGCGCGGCCGAATTCATCGTTGTCTGATAAAACAAACCGAAATCAGCCCGGAAAATATTACCTACAGCAAGAATGGTCAGGATGACCATGACGGGCGTCAGCAGCGGCAGCGTGATATGGCGGATCTGTTTCCATTTGCCTGCCCCGTCGATCACGGCCGCCTCGTAGTATTCCGCATGGATGCTCGTGATGGCCGCCAAATAGATGATGCTGTTCATCCCGACCGTTTTCCAAATATTGATGAATGGAAGAATGAAGGGCCAATACTTCGGTTCGGTATACCAATTGATGCCGGGGATGCCGAGCGGCTCCAGTATGGACCGGTTGATGTAGCCGCTATCGCTGCTCAGAAACGCATAGCCGACAAACGCGACGATGACCATGGACAGAAAGTTGGGCATAATCATGATCGTTTGGTACAGCTTGGGGAAAAACCGCGTTTTGATTTCATTCAGCGCAATGGCAATTCCAACGGATAATACAAGGCCGGAAAAAATAAACAGCAGATTGTATAAGATCGTATTGCGCGTGATGCGCCAGGCGTCGGTGGTCGTGAACAGGTATTCAAAGTTCCGGAATCCCACCCACGGACTTGTAAAGATGCCGTCTGTATAATTGATGTCCTTGAAAGCGATGAGCAGTCCGACCATCGGCAAGTAGGCATTGACGATGAATACGAGGACAGGGGGGAGCAGCATCAGCAGAAGCACTTTGTATTTCAGGACATTTCGGAGAAAAGCATGTACGCTTGACCTCGACTTCTTGCCTGAACGGGAGGCTGAGACGACGTGTTCGGCCAACCTGATCCACCTCCTTGTGGCGTTATTGACGCAACAGCTTGCGGCTTACGCCGCTTGCGCACGTTCATTATACGGTTGCCCGGATAGCGAATTATACGGTCAATCCTTGATATGTCTTATCCATTCTTAACTTTCCCCGGCGGCTTGCCCGCTTTCAGCTATTTTTCAACATGACCGCCTCGTCATACCGGATGGCCCGGAGGGCGTTTGACCGGAAGAATTCGGTTATACGGGGGTCCGCATACATCAGCCGTTCCCCGTTCCGCCCTCTCGCAATTTCTTCGCCTTCCGCCTCTGTTTCGCCGAGCATCCGCATTTCGTCGGTATCGAAGGCAGGATGGCCGATGGTGACATATTGTCCTGACTCTGCGGCCATCAGCTGCCTGATCAAGGTTGTCGCCGCGTCATCGCCATTCTCTGCCAGAGGGAGACTCCGGTAATAATGATGGTGGTACAACAAGCCTTCTTCGGTCGCCCATTGCTCCATTTCTTCCTTCAGACCATCGACGGCGCGCTCGAAAAACATATGCGAATCCAGATACGTCACCTTGAACCCGAGCTCGCGCAGCTTCGCCAGCTGTGCCCGAAGCTCCATCATGATCTCGATCCGGCTTGGCCGGTTTGCCGCAAGCTCCTCAGGCGTACGGAAGAAAAGGCCGTCCCGATCGACCAGGGAGGGGACCCTAGACGGGTCCAGCACCGGCCCCCACCTGACTGTCGTCCACTCCGAGTTCAACGTCGCATGAAGTCCGAAGCAAATGTCCGTCTCGGACGCCAGCATCTCGGCAGCTTCCTTGATATAGGCGCATGTCGCCATCAGCGATACGTTGCGAAGGACACCGTCCTTGCACGCCTGCAGAATACCCGCGTTGGCGGAGAGGCTGCTGCCGCAATCGTCCCCTCGCGTAATAACCGAGATCCTTTTGTTCATCTGCTTATGCCTCCCCTTGTTCGAGAAGCCGCAGCCGACCTCCCCCTTCATATCCGCTCGCGGCGAAATAAACGGTCTGCGGCGCGTTGAACGAGCCGGGAGTCACGAGATCCTCCGGAGCCTCGTCATGCGGCCCGAGCAGATTCTGCAGCGAGTTCATAACCTCGACTTCGATCTCGTTGATGCCGGCGCGAATCCATTTGGTCACATCCAGCGCGTTCGGCGCCCACCCGATCACGCCGGCTTCCGCGCCGTTGACACGCACGCGCAGCGCTGTGCCATGCCAGTCGCCCAGCTCCAGCACCACCCGTCCGGAAGGCTTGGCAGGGACCGACGCGCTTGTCGAATAGATGGCGGTTCCGCTATAGAAGGGATAGCCCTTCCGCGTCCAATCCCCCAACGCGAACGTTTCAGGCTCATTGGCAGCCGCGAACCGGCCGGCTTCAACGTCTCCTTCCAATCTGAAATCCCCGACGATATAAACGCTTTCCAGATTCACCGTCACACCGTAGCGGTCCGTCGACAGCACAATTTCATTCTTTCCTTCGACAACCGCCGGCTTGATATCGTATAACGCAAACGATGCGTCCACATAATGGCCCCCGGTCGCCTGGACCCGCCTGCCGTTGACCGTTACCTCGAACAGCCCCGCCGTTTCCGCGGCGGCAAGCAGTTCGCCATCGGGCAATTCTTTCATTTCAAACGTATATTTCGCCTGCAGCGGGAATGTCCGATTCTTCTCCTGCTCGTCGAACATCCAGGGCTGATTGCCGAAGATATTGCCCCGCTTCATCCCCAGTCGATCCTTCAGCCCATCGTCCGCTTCAACGGCATTCCGCTCTTCCTCCCAAGCTTCACCGTTAAGAGCAACGGAAACCCGGTTTAGCGTCCACGCATTTGTCATCGTCCGTTTTGCCCGCCATTCGTCCAGCGCAACGATGACTGCACCCGTTTCGGCAACGATGGACTCGCGTCCGGATGGCGTCACAGTTCGGCTGCGATCGATCAGCAGCAGTTGCGAGCCTACTGGTGGAAGAAAGACGTCAAGATATACAGCCCCGTTCTCCACGTAGGGCGCAGCCGCAGCGGTCTCTCCTGTCAACGCGTCCCATTGTTCGACGAACCAGGGCTGCTCCAGACGAACCCTCGCGTTCATCTGCTGCTCCACGCTATTGTTAAATAGGAACAAAACGTCCTCTTCTCCGTTCCGGCGCCGGTGTGCATATACGGAAGAAGGTTCGCCTTCATCCAGACATTCCAGTTGTACTCGAATGGCTCCGCAGCCATCCAGTGCGTTGCGAATGGCTTCCCTGCCGGCTCCAATCCGCATCACCTTGCTTGAGGCGAAGAATTCGCGCAGTTCGTCATTCGGCTCGCCGTCCAGCAAGTACGGCGTGCCCGCCGTGGCAAGGATCGCGCCGCCTTCATCCGCGAACCTCTTCAACAGGGAGAAGCTTGATCTTCGCATGACGGACATGGCGGGAAGCGCAAGCACGCGATACGCCGACCGCCCGATGATGAATTGTCCGTCCTTTACGCTCCCGTGCTCTTCCATGATTAGGTCATCGCCAAGCTCGTACTGGCAGTGAATACTCGAGAGCGTCCTGCAGAGCGACTTCAACGACTCGCCGATCAGCTTCAGCTCCGCTTCATCCTTATCATCCGGCCGGTACGCCGCCCACGTGGAGCTGGAGGAATGCAGAACGAGTACGTCGGCCGGATAATCCCCCTGCGCCAGCGCCCAGCTCAGCCGGCCGATGTAGTCGCCGAGCTTTCGGTACGTGGGCCACCATGGCTGATGATCGAGGAACGACAGCGGGAAATCGCGCTTCCGGTAGCCGCGCAGCGAGTAGTGAACGAGATGCTGCACGACAAGATTCACGCCGAGCGCGAACTGCCAATCAGCGATGCGCTTCATGTCGCGGTAGTTCAAATCCCAGCCCGACGCTCCGTAAGTCTCCGACATGACCCGGTGTTTGCCGAGCTGGTTCGCTACGCTCGACGCTTCCTTGACGATCAAATCGTTGCCGAACATATCGATATCCTTACCCGTGCTGCCAAGCACATCGATTCCGGGCGCATGGAGATACGCGTAATTCGGCATGGTGCTGCCCGTCTGCATCGGTGACGGAAACCCGTGCTCCCAGAAATGGCCCGTCAGCTCCAGTCCGTTCCGCTCGCACCAGTCGTACATCCGCCTGGTGAACGATTCCACGAACAGTCGTGTCAGCAGATCCCAATAATCAAACCGCACCTTGGCGGTATCGTCCGGACCGTCGATATAGAGCTTTGGAAGATGAGCCAGCAAGTCGTAACCTTTGCGCTCGCTGAAGATGTTCTCGAGGCCTTCGGTCCAGGGCAGAACGTTCTTCCCCCACTGGCCGAAATTCGGCTCGTCCGTGAATACGCCCGGTACGGCGCCGCCGAAATGTTCTCCTGCGACAGGCTTGTGCGGCTCCAACGTAATGTCAATGAACGCATCGACAGCGCCCGGATTCAGCAGATCGGTATTGGGCACATCGCCGAACTGTGGGTTTGAGTTGCCGACACGAACCGCGAAAACAAGCAGCTTCCGTCCATCGGCAAGTACGGCGTCCGCCTCCGTCTCCTGCAGTTCTCTATAGGTGCCGTCAGCTTCCGCCGCGAATAATTTCAGAAGCAACCCGCTATCGTCCTGCGCCTCCCGCCAATCCTCCAAAGACGCGATTTCCGTCATCTTCAGCGCTTTGGATGCGAATGCCGGATTGCGCCGAACGACCTTGCCGGCAGCATTGCCGCTGGGGCACCAGGATTCGTCGTATATCCAGGCCTTCATGCCAAGCCGTTCCGCTTCGGCCACGCAGTCGCGGATCCGTTCCATATAGGCTGCGCCAAGATACTCGTCCTCGATGCCGCCGCGCGGATGCATGAAGAAGCCTCCAATCCCCTGCCCGTACATTTCGTGGATCTGGCGGAGCAGCTCTTCCTTCTCTAGCTTGTCGTTCCATGACCAGAACGGTGCGCTGCGATAGGCCATATCGCCTTCCCGAAACGTTGTCTTATCCCACATGGTCCAAGTCACCTTCCCATTCATTCGTCTGCAGTTCTATCGTCAATGCACACGCATAGGCCGAACAATCGATCGAATAGAAGCCGTTCTCGCGCCGAACGGCAGCCTCGCCGCCGTTTACGAGTGCCCGTACAGGTGGCACATTCGCCGCGAAGGCAAAGACGCCGCCCTGCTTCAGGCGCACGATCGTCAGCTCCCCCCGACGCTCCACAGCTTCAATCGCAGCGGGCGACACATACTTGTCGGACAAGCCGATGACGGCCAACCCGCTCTCGTACGGCGCTATGACGTAATAGGCCAGTTCGTCGTTGTCCAGCTCCAGGGCGATTGCCTCGTCCCGCGCGATCGATACCACCGTACGCGCGTAATAATCGAATACGGCGAATCGGTCGCCGGCAAGTCCCGGCACGTCGGACGGCCTCATCCCGCCCCGAACCTTCTTCTTCTCCCGGTTAAGATTGAACGCGCCGACCACTCCCGCTGCACCGGCACGGTTCCATATTTTCAAAGGCGTCTCCGCTTGATTCGGGTCTGTCAGCAGACAATCCTCCGTAGGCAGGCCGGGCCCGTCGCAGCGCAGCACGCGTCCGTCAACCAGAATCAGGGGCCGCAGCATCTCGGGATCCGTCGCCCCGACCTTATCGCTGACGTATACCGGCCCTCCGCTGACGGCGCGAAGCACGGAATGGTTGCGCGCATACTCGTGCTTCGTCCACCACATGTCCCAATCCCCATGATAGAAGGCGCCGTGATAATAGCAGTTATAAGGATTCTGCAGCGCGTGCAGCTTGAAATGGTCCTCGATCTGGGGGAAGAAGTCCCCGCTGCTTCTCGACACTGACGAGCCCGGTCGGCTCCAGATATTTTCGGTCGCCATGCCCATGCAATTAATCATCCGCATGCCGAAGTGGGTGCCAGCCGATGCGTCAAGCGCAGCATGCGCCCCAAGCGCAGCCGTTCCGATCGGCAAGTTGTTCCGGAAGTACAGGACAAGCGATCCCTGATTGTCCACTTTGATGAAGTCGACGCCCTGACGGCGCAGGTATGTATGCCAGGCATTCCAGAACCCGAAGCCCTTGGCCACGTCCGGAAACGGCAGCAGTTTCCCGTGGTTTGTCCGGTACAGGTGATCCTTCATCTCGACCGCGAGCCGGCCATCGGGGTCGATGCCTTCCCAGAAGCCCGTAAACGCCTGCCATACGCCGACCCAATTCAACCCATAATCCGTTTTCGCCCGCTCGATAAGCGGACGCAGGCCGCCGGGGAACTTATCCCGGTTCTCGGCGAACGATTGCAGCTTGCCTTCCTTCGTCTCGGACCAGCCGCAATCGATCATCAGCCACTTGACCGGAAGTTCATGCCGCTTGAACTCCTCAAGCTTGTCTGTAATTCCTTGTTCCGTCACGTCGTCGTAAAAGGCGTCCCACGTACACCACCCGAGATATTCAAGCACGTCGGGGTACGCTTTGGCTGAACGCAGACCGGCGGCCGAGCCGCGGGCCTGCAAGCCAAGCGCTGCCGTCGTCAGAGGGAGCTCATACGGGTCGCCGCCCGATGCGAGTGCAAACGAGACGGTCTCGAGGTTGTTGTGCCCGTAATTGTACGCTGACAGGCGAATATCGATCCCGCCGTCTCGCCCGGCCAACTCCGTCCTTAGAACATCGCCGCAGACAGGAAGCAAGTGATGGTACACGCCCCCTAGTTTCCAGAGCAGAGAGATCGTATGATCAGGCATTTCCGCTGGATTGCTGCCGAAGGCGGGCTGCGTCCACCACCGTTGGAACTGGTAACTGGCCATGTATCCTTCCGGTGCGTCGAACCCTTCATCGCGCAGGGTGATTCCGCCTACGGACGCCAAATAGCGGGATGAATCGTTAAAGTTTTTATGCGCGCACACCAGATTAACCCGGCACAAGAGCGCATGCGCATAGGCCTCGATAATAATCGTAAGCTTCGTTTCGCCCTTCTCGTCTTCGTAGACAAGGGTATGATCGGTGCAGTCCCCGGACGTTCCCGATTTATCCGCTTCATAATGGCTTAGCAGCTTAAGCTGCGGCGTTGCTTCGTACGCGCCGTCCGCCTCAAACTTTACTTCGGGCTTGATCGGTCCGAGCAGCGGATCTCCATCGAGCAATATGGTGAATCTGTTGTTTGCGCAGCTGACGGCATACGGCGATTTCATAGGCTTAGGCTCCTCTACAATGGTACAAGCGGGGCTCATCCGCATGAACCCCGCTTGTTATATCCGAATCCGAGTGTATACACTATTATATGAACGCTGTTCTGCCTACGGATAGAAGCAGATCTTGTTCTGTCTTATCCGCTGTTGGCTTGTTGGCGTTACCGTTTACCAATCGGCTCCAGCGGCTGATGGTTGCCGCGCATCGGCTTCGCAGCACCAGAAGGTGCAGCCCACCGCACGGCGTTGCGGATGATCTTCAGCACGTTGCCGTCATAATAGGTCGGATACGATTCATGTCCAGGCCGAAAATAAAAGATTTTTCCTTGCCCTCGATGGAATGTGCAGCCGCTGCGGAATACTTCGCCGCCCTCGAACCAACTGACAAAAATCAGTTCATCCGGCGCAGGGATATCGAAATGCTCACCGTACATCTCTTCACGCTCCAGCGTAAAATGCTCCGGAACGCCTGCTGCGATCGGGTGGGCTGGATCGACTGTCCAGATTCGTTCCTTCTCGTCCGCCTCCCGCCATTTCAAATCGCATGTTGTCCCCATCAGCGCTTTAAAGATCTTGGAGAAGTGGCCCGAATGAAGGACAATCAGCCCCATGCCATCAAGCACACGCTGATGAACCCGGTGTACGATGGCGTCTTCAACCTTCTCGTGCCCCATATGTCCCCACCAAATGAGCACATCCGTCCGGTTCAGCGCTTCCTCACTCAGCCCGTGCTCCTGTTGTTCCAGCGTTGCCGTTCCAATCTCAAGATCTGCCTCCCCGATCCCGGCCGCAATTGCAGCATGGATGCCGTCCGGATAGACATCGGAAACCGCCTTATGTATTTTCTCATGCAAAAACTCGTTCCAGATCGTAACACGTATCATATATATTCCTCCATTTACGAAAATATCAAACTCGGCAATATCGACGGATGGTCCTTCATCACATGCAAAACCAGCGAGTTCGCTTCATATCGGCATCCAGTTGCCCTAATAATCTACACTTCATCCGCCATCGCACAGCTTTAACCGCCGATGTCCGGTAGGCCGTATATGCGGCTGCTCCCCCGGCATTCCCGCTTGCAATGGCGACGTAACGGTCGGCAGCGGACACGTTTTCAGGACATAGATAATCGTACGGTCCCGCTCGTGCAGGAACGCGAGCGACAGCACTTCCGGATCGTCGGACTCGCACAGAACCTGAACGGCTCCGGGGCGGATGTAACGGTAAAAATTGCTTCGACACGTTATACCTGGAGGTCGGTTGTCCTTCAATCAGGAGGCAATAAGCGCTTGAATCGGCGTCATCGCTGACGCTGATCTGCCACCAGACCCAATCCTACTTGACCGTACTTAAAGGCAACGTAGATCGCTTTGGCCAGCTTCATCGCATCGGTTCAATTGTCGTGATGGCCGGACGTTTCCGTCATCCAGAGAGGTTTGTTGGCTTTTACTGCTTGCACACGTCCATTATAAGATTGTCTTGTCTGGGTATCATACGGTCAATTCTTGATATGTCTTATCCATCTTTAACTTTATGAGATTATGGGTTCGTGATAGCATTTAATAAAACAAGTCCCGTCAACAAATGTTGACAGGACCCGGCGATACACGATTATTTGTCGGTTACGCTTCCACTGACCAGCGTGACGACAGATTTGGCGGGAATCGAAATTTTGTTTGCGTTCACTTCGCCTACCAGTCTGCAGTTGTCGTTGCTGTTGGAGGACGTAATGTAGTACTTATACTTATTCGGCATACCTTTGCCATTCAGGCTGACAGCCTTGAGATCGGTATTTTCCGTATTCACCAGAACAACGACCGTATTGCCCAGTTTGTCGTTCTTGTAGGCGGTTGTGAGAAGACCCGGATATTTGGGATTGGTTACCGTGCTTTCGATTCGCACGGAGTTTGGCCGTATAAACCGGTAGAACTGCTTGGACACTTCAAATTTCTTGTCGGTGACGGAGGACCATTGCTTCTCACTGGTGCCGTGCGTCAGGATATATTGCGTATCCCCGCTAAGCTGGTTCTCGCTGCCCTGCCACCACACCCACGCGGATACGTCTCCGTAAGCTAGCGCAGACTGGATGGCGATCCCTAGGTCAAAGGCTCCCGGCGTGCCGTCCTTGCCTCTCCACTCGTTGACATAGCCTGACGTTTCCGTCATCCAAGTGGGTTTGTGGGAGGGGTCACTGATCATTTGTTTATGCTTGGTCCAGTATGCCTTGTGATTCTCGATGGCCGACGCCCGGACGCCGTCGGAGTACCCGTGCACGGCAAACACGTCGATATTCTTAATGGCTTGCGGATCCTGAACGATTGCCTTATGAATCTGCATAACGTGCCAGTCGGTAACCTCATGCTCTAGCATGCCCTCGGCCCCGTAAATCTTGACGTTAGGATAGATTTTCTTGATCTTCGGCACAACGTTGTTCAGCAGTTCCACGTACCAAGCGGGCGTATACTGTGCCGAATTGTAAGGTTCATCGAACAGCGGTTCGTTCTGCAGACTGATGCCGTATAAATCCGCTCCGGCATCTTTGTACATCTTGATGCCGGCAATCAGCCAGTTCGCATAGTCCGCATAATTTTTCGGATTGAGTGTTCCGCCACCCTTCGTGCTGCCGTAGTACTCGGTGCGATCGCTGAACTGGTCTTCACTCCATGTATCGCCGGCCTTCACCTTCCATTCGCCCGGAGGGGACCACACCGTCAAAATAATTTTAAGCGGAATACGAAGTTGTTTTGCTTTTTTCACGATTGCTTGAACTGCAGGCTTTTGTGTTTTCCAGTCCTGCAGCGTACCGGTTGCATCGCCGTTAACTGGTATGTTAGGATACAGCTCGTTGCGCCATACCGTGGCCCCAAGATCCTTAAACATCGTATTGAGCCATTTCTCGTCGACCAGCGGAACGCCTCCGTCATCCTGCCAAACCTTCTGTGCGCCGAAGAAGCCGAATCCATCCATGGTCTGGTGTTTCCCGTTCGCATCAAGCTGTATCGACACCTTTGAATTGGAAACGGTCTTGTGGAAAATGGGCATCGACAGCTCTTTTGTCGTCTCGGTTACATCGCCTTTATTCAAGGTAACAGTAAACGTATAGACGCCATCTTTCGCTTTGGGGTCGCACGCAAAGGTCTCGTCAACGGCCGGTTGGTACCCGACCGTCGTGACGGTTTTCTTCATATCATAAACCGCCCACAATTCGATGGTGCGCGCTTCGTTGATCACTTTGCCGATGACGACATTTTGCAAATCCGATTCGTTTGCTATGTCGGTGCTGTTGATTTTATAAACGGCGTTCTCCGCAAAAGCTTTGACAAGTTTGACATCTCTCTCGTCCCCGGTGCCAACAACTTCGATCGACAGGCTCGCGGCTTTTTCTCCGTCCGTCGTGGTCGCGGTAATCGTTGCAGAACCCTTGGCCTTGGCCGTTACTTTCCCGGCTTGATCGATTGAGACAACCGATTCATCGGACGTAGACCATGCCACTGTCTTATCTGTCGCATCGTCCGGTGACACAATCACTTTGAGTTCCTTTTCATCACCTACGGCCAAAATATCGCTTGCTCGGGAGAACGATACTCCCGTGACTGCCTTATTGTCCGTCGACGGAGCGGCGATTGCTTGCGTGGATATCAGCATGACGACACAGATGACGGTGAGTAGCTT
Source organism: Paenibacillus rhizovicinus (assembly GCF_010365285.1). Taxonomy (NCBI): domain Bacteria; kingdom Bacillati; phylum Bacillota; class Bacilli; order Caryophanales; family Paenibacillaceae; genus Paenibacillus; species Paenibacillus rhizovicinus. The sequence continues at coordinate 129,741 of NZ_CP048287.1, read as the reverse complement.
GATCATTAATTTTTTTGACGCTTTCATTGTCCAACCTCCAGCTCATTTGTGATAGAATGACCTCTGGCTTGCGCTGCAAGCGACCCATTTCACCTCCAACATGCTAGTACCATCTAATAAAGCGCTTTCATAAAACACATTATAACTGGCGCCCACGGCCCAGCCTACGTGCTATTCTTGATTTCCCTTATCCGTTCTTTACCTATTTATCCATCAATGCTGGACCAGTAGAGTCCCTTTCGTAGAGCTCGTCGAGACGGTCGCCGCCGAACACGCAGGACGTAACCCGCGCCGCCTGGAACGGCACCTTCAGCAGACGCTCGCCCGTGTCGGGATCGAAATCGCGAGAGGCAGAAGCCGTCCCATTGCGCGATCCAGAGCTTGCCTTCCAAGTCCGTTGTCATCCCGTCGGGCGTTCCCTCGCCCTCTGGAATAACGATGGCGATGCGGCCCTCGCCAAGGCAGTTTAAGCAGGTTGGATAATACACTTTCATCAATTTAAACTACTCTGCCTTCATCTTTACGCTTCTTAAAACCGTCTAATGAATTGTCAGACAATACTCCTTGATCTACGTATTATTAGAAGAAGGTACGTAAATAAATGATTTTTATAAGTTGCTGGTTTAACATCGGCTTGTCCCATTTGTTCAAGTCGCTTAGTTCAAGATACTCATATTTTTTCGTTTCTGGAAATTATTTGAATAATAACAAACCTCCAATGCTCGATCTGATTTTAGTCAGATACTTGCAATGGAGGTATTATGTGCTTCTGTGAATCCTGTGTGTTTCAACTAACTCAACAGGATTTCCACTTTACATTGGGTCTGTGTGTAACCCAGAGCCCTTAGGTAAGTAAAGATGCCTAACGCCTAAACGGAGGCAGAATGTCGGCATGCGCCTCGAGCATTCTTGTCAGGACTACATAACCTGCCTGCTTGTCCGTCACGGCGGGATCCAGCATGACCGCTTAGCGTGCAAGCTCCGCATTCCCTTTGGCCGCTGCTTCCGCCACGAACTCGTGGACATCGGACACTTGCCGCAGCAACGCAGCGAGGGGTTCCGGAAACGGAGGCAACACCTCCGGCTACCACGTCCCACCTGCGATCCGGACGACACTTCGACAATCCGTTCCGGCGGCAGCTGGGAGATGGCATTTCCGTTACGTACGTTCAAAATGTCGACTCGGGCGTCACTGCCCCCGGCGACCAGCGCCGCGACATCGATGGGACTTTCCCAGCTGCCGATCTTGAAGAGATCCTGCCATGGGAGCCGGCCGGACGCGATGCCCTTCAGCTCCTGTAGACGCTGGCGTCGTTCTTCATCCGTACCGTGAAAGGGCGGCGTCTCCGCGTAACGGATGTCGGGGCGGTATGCCAAATACTCGGCATGGTGATCAACCGCCCCTGCCGCAACTGCTCCGTACGTGTGATACCATTCTCTGAAAATATGCAGCTCACGCTGCATCTCCGAATCCATATCGGACCAGTCGCCTTGCTCGATATAAGGCGATCAATGCCGGAAGCAGATCCTCGCCCGATTTCTTGTCATGCACACTGAGAACCCATGCAAAATGGTTCAAACCGCCGGTGACGATCGCGAGCTCATCCGGCCGGCGCTTCAGGAATTGCGCCAGCAGCGCACAGTTATCCGGGGCGCAATACGCTATATTACAGAAGCCTGCACAACGAATCGCTGTATACCTCTCAATCATCCACGATTAAAAACCTTACGGTTTCTTACTTTTTGGACGCTAAGAAGCATCCAATTGCTTTTGCTTTTCTGCTATAACTTTATCAAGACCAGCCGACTTTAACGCCTTCTCAAACTGAGGCAGCATTTGTCGGGATCAACAGAGCCCGTTTCCAACGCCCGTTGGTACTGTTTATTTACATTGGCAAGCGCTCCGACTTCAGCTTTCACCGGTTCACTGTTAAACACAAATCCAAGCGCCGGTGAAGGTTTCGCGTCGCGATTGAACTCTTTAAATTGCTCCCACTTGTTGGGGTCCTCGGTATTCCACACGTGGTTCAAAAATTGGTTGCCGAGCTCCCAAGCGACTCCGGGAGCATAATTTCCAGACTGATCGGTCGGAGTCATTACATCTCCGTTCAACGTATAGTGCACACCCTCAATACCAAAGTTCAGCAGATTGACAATGTCATTGTCCGTATGAAGAAGATTAATGAACATCATGGCGCGTTCCGGGTCTTTCGACGTGGAGGAGATCGCCAGCATAGCACCCGCTGTTTCTCCAGTCGAAACGGTTTTGCCAATCAAATAAATCTGATCGAGTTTGCCGCCAAGACCGGCTGCGTTCGCCATTTCAGCCGCCTTGCCGGGTTTCAGCGGTACAATCTCGGAAAAGACGTTACCGGCCTTATAGGCATCACCGCCGGATAACTGCGTGGTGGCGGCATCTTTGTTAATGTAGCCTTTCACGTAATAGTCACGGGCCACTTTCAGGTAACGCTTGTAAACATCAAACGATTCAGCCGGTTTAACCGTTGTGTCATTCGCCTCTTTCGAGATGGCACCAGGAATGGTAGCATCACCCAGGAAGTCGAATTCGGAGAGGTGGTTTGCGAATATGTCGCCCTGCGTATAGAGCGGGATCATATTCGGCTTTTTTTCTTTGACGATCTTATAAACCGCATCAAGATCTTCAGCCGTCTTCACTTTCGTCATATCGATCCCAAGCTCATCGGCAATATCTTTCCGATAGACTACACCAGCTGAGGTGGCCAGCTCCTTGTTCGTCGGCACTCCATAGTTTTTCCCATTAATTTTCGAGCCTTCCAGGAAGGCTGGGTCAAGAGATTTTTGATGCCTTGACCGTACTTGTCGAGCAGCGGGCCTAGGTCGAGAAAAGCCCCTTTGGCGACATTTTTCGAATAACCGTTCCATTGTGCCGTGAAGAGAACGTCTACCGGCTCGCGGGAAGCGATCAGCAGATTCATCTTGTCGTCCCATGCGCCCCAGTCGATTGGTCTAAGATCAATCGTCGCATTGATTTTCTCCGTTAAAAGCTTGTTCAGCGCTTCTTCTACTTTAGCTTCGTCCGCTTGCGGCGGGCCTTCATAGACAACCTTCAGCTTGTACGGCTTCAACTTTGAAGGATCAATCGCACCGTCTGCAGACGTCGTTTCAGCATTAGTTGCTGCCGCATTGTCCTTGCTGCCCGTATCCGTGTTAGCGGCCGTCTGGGTGTTACTGTCTTTGCTGCCCCCGCTGTTGCTGCTCTTACCGCATGCGGATACGACAAGAGCGAGAGCAAGCAGAAGCATAAGAAGCGTCGAAGCCTTTTGTTTGGTGTGCTTCATGGTGGACCTCCCTAAACGATTTAATATATGCTCAACCAGTTACCCAGTTATATCTAAATTTGTTTTTGTAAACCTCTGTTGAAAGAGTTACAATTCAACCTAAAAACCAAGGGCGGTTGCTCTTGTCATGACCGATCAGCCTTTTACGGCGCCTACGGTCAAGCCTTTGATGAAATATTTCTGGAAGAAGGGGTAAGCGAATACGATCGGGCCAACGCCTACGACCACCAGCGCCATCCGTACCGTCTCGCTGGGGAAGTTGAACATCCCGCCGGCCCGCGCGATCTCTGCCGCCGCAGTCGGGTTACTCGAGAGGTACTGGATATTCGCCATCATCTTGTACAGGAAGTACTGCACGGAGATGTTGTGGTTGTCGGTGATGAACACCAAGCTCAGGAACCAGTCGTTCCAGTACGTCAGCGTCTGGAACAGCGCGACCGTTGCCATAACCGGCAAGGACAGTGGTAGCACGATCTGGAAGAAGATCCGCAGCTCGCCCAATTCATAATTCTGCTGTTTCTCTTTGTTCGAGCGCAGCATAGCAGCACCATCCGTTCGTATATGTTATTTATATTATAACATATTAACGCGGTGTCGCGTTAAATTATTTGAACGAATTAAAGGCTGTCGAGACTTTCTCGACAGCCTGAAGCTGACGCCGGTTGAATACCGACGTCAGCTTTCTGCCTAGCCAATCCGCCTACGCGGAGATCTAGAGGGGATCAGATCCGGCGACTGCGGATCATCTTCAGCCCCAACTCTTCCTCGAAAGCATTGCCACTCGTTGCGCGGGCTCGCTTCTTCTCCGCCCCATATCCAACTGGCTTCCCAACCGAATGCGTTCGCCTCCATTATATCAACCCAGCTTCCTTTAAATTAAGATAGCTGGCCGTAATCGTCTCGAATGCAGTTAAGTTGCGAAGCTGATCCTGTTCGACGACCATCCATTCGGTTCCGATATCCGCCGCCGTCGATATCGCTTCGCGCAACTTGACGATACCCGTACCGACGGTCGTGAATGGATGTTCCTGATTTTCAAGTCCGTGCAGATCCTTTACGTGAATGGCCGGCACGCGACCGGCATACTTCCGCAACATCCGTGCGGGATCTTCCCCGCCGTAGGTAATCCATGCAATATCCAATTCGAAAAACAATGCCGCTGGATCCGTACCTGCTGCTAGCAAATCCATTGCCGTCACGCCGCCGAACGCATTGCGAAATTCGTGATCGTGGTTATGATAGCACAGCTTGATTCCTTCGGCGGCCAGCTTGGTCCCGGCGGTGTTATACAACTCAATATCCTCTCGTATGCTTTCAGCCGAATCGCAAGGTGCCCACCAGATGGTGACGCGATTGGTATGCAGCTGACGAGCACGGAAAATCACGCCCTCCAGATCTTCACGCAGCAGTTCCCGGCTCGCGCTGCAGGTGAGCACCTGCAAACCAAGAGAGTGGAACCGTGCCACATTCTCCTCCGCGTTACCTTCGAGCAATTGTTCCGCTCCTTCAATGCCGCGATAGCCGATTCCGGCTACCCGCCCCATCGTGCACCAGAAGTCGCGCTTCGCTTCTTCTTCCACAATGCCGATTAGGCCGAGTTTCAATTTATTCGGCATTCGATTGTCTCCTTCCGAGTTCACCGGATTCGAGCATCGAGACAAACGGGTTGTCCGTGACGCCGTATAAGTCGTATAGCGGAAGACTTATCCGGCCTCTTTGGCGAACCGATTCATAGAAGGCGAAAATGATTTCCGTCGCTCGAAGCGCTTTCTTGTAAGATAGTTCCGGTTCTTCCCCCGTTACAAGACAATCGACGGCGTTGCGGACAACGCCGACCATCTGTTCCCCCGGCTTCGGTTCCGGAACTTCCAGCTTCCTTGCCGGTTCGTCATAGAGGACATACTTGCCGATCTCGCCGTCCCATCCGACCTCGATAAAGCCTTTCGTGCCGAACAGCCGTACGCCGGCGCCCATGTCGGCCCCTGGAACTCCTACAGACAGCGTCGCCCTTACCCCGCTTCGTAATGCAATCGTTCCGAATGCCATCGTTTCCGCTTTCACGTTGAACCACTCTAGGGGATCTGAAGCGTCGACGGCGCCGAGCACCCATTCCGCTTCCGCTTCGCTCAGGAAACTGAGCGCCTGATCGATTGTGTGCGTGCCGCAATCCAACAAGTTCGGCCAGGAGTACAAGTCCATTCGTAAGATATCTCCAAACACCTCTTGCCGGATCCATTCCCGCACTTGCCGATTGCCGGAAGCGAATCTGCGTTGGTGGCAGAATGTTAATTGACAACCTGTACGCTCCGCAATCGATGCCATTTCCAGGCTATCGCCCCAAGTCGGCGCCATCGGTTTCTCGGACAATACGGCCCGCACCCCTGCCTCCACGCAATCTCTGAAAACCGGCAAGTGCAGCGGGGTCCAGAGCGTGATCACGGCAATATCGGGCTTTTGTTCCTCAAGCATTTTTCGGTAGTCGGTGTAAACGTCAGCATCAAAGCTGAAATCGCGCTTCAAGTTCTCCGCCGCTTCGGCGTTCAGATCCACCAGAGCTGAAACACGACAGCGTGAATCCGCAACGAACGCAGGCGCATGCTCCCTCGCTCTTCCCCCACAGCCTATGAATGCAACTTGATATCGTCGGTCCGTCATTGGCGTTACTCTCCCCTCTAAAATCCAGAATATCATCACACTGACATCACTCGCTCGACCGTGGTTCAGCAAGCCCTAATTAATTTATAGTCAATCGCTCGCTCAAAGCCTACGTGCAGTTATTAATATCGCTTATCCGTTATTAACTTCTTCGAGGAAGGGCTGATAGCGTCCGCCACGATGGCGGGCTCCACAATTATCCTTTCACCGCGCCAAGCGTGATCCCGCCGACAAAATATTTCTGTAGAAAAGGATAAACCATAGCGATCGGCAGCGTGACAACGATCGTAGTAGCAGCGCGCAGCGTCACGGGCGATACCTTGCCGATCATTGCATGTAATTGCTCCTGGTCTCGTATCGTCTGCAGCGCTTCTACCTCGAGTAGCATGCGCGTCAGGTACACCTGAAGCGTATCCCACTCCCCGCTCGAATTGTACAGGACGACGTCGAACCAAGAGTTCCAGTGACCGACGGCGCTGAACACGGCGGTAGCGGAAAATACTGGCAGCGACATAGGGAAGATAATCCGGAAATAAATCCCCAGCTCGCTAGCGCCGTCCATGCGGGCTGACTCGGACACGGAATCAGGAAGATTTTGCATATACGACGCGATAATCAGCATGAAGTATACGTTGATCAACGAAGGAATCCAATAGACCGAGAACGTGTTTGTCATGTGCAGGCTGAGGATCAGGAGGTAACTAGGAATCAGACCGCCGCTGAAGTACATCGTGACCAGAAATAGCAGACGGAGAAACTTTCTACCCGAGAATGTCCTGATCGTGACGATATAGGCCAGCAATCCGGTGGCACACAGGCAGCTAAACGTTCCCACGACAACCCTGAGAATTGAAATCAGTATTCCATCGAGTAGCTTTTGGTTCTGCAATAGCAGTTTATAGGAATCGAGGCTGAATACCCTGGGGTAGAAATATATGCCACCTCTGGCGGCATCGGTGCCATCATTCAACGAAAGCGCGATCAGGTTAACAAACGGGTATAGAATAATAAAGGAGAAAATAAGCATGAAAACCACATTGGCAATATCGAACAGCCGATGGCGAAGAGCCGAATTCGTAAACAATTGCGGCATGGATTCTGCCTCCGATCTCAGAAAATGGAAGTGTCCAGCGTTTTCCGTGCTAAATGATTGGCGCTAAACACAAGCAAAAGCGCGACCACCGATTTCAATAGTCCGATCGCAACCCCGTACGAATAATTTCCGAGCTGGATGCCGTAACGGTAGGCATATGTGTCTAAAACTTCATGATATTCCCGCGTCTGATCATTGCCGATTAACAGTTGCTGCTCGAATCCTGCATTCAGTATACCGCCGATGCCGAGAATCCAGAGAAGAACGATCGTCGTCCGGATTCCGGGCAGTGTGATATGCCATACTGCTCCGAATCGCCCGAGACCGTCTACCTTGCCTGCCTCGTATTGCTCGGTGTCGATGCCCGCGATCGCCGATAAATAAATAATGGTCGACCAGCCCACGTCTTTCCAAATATTTGAGGCGGTTATGATGCTCCAGAAATATTTTCCTTCACCCAGGAAAGAAACAGGTGTATCGATCCACCCCAAATGAAGCATCAGTTGATTAACTATGCCCTCGTTCCCGAGCAGCATAAACAGAATGCTTGCCACGACCACCCAGGATATAAAATATGGCAGGTATGAGACCGTCTGCACGATGCGTCTGAACTTACGGCTTCGCAGTTCATTCAGCAGAATCGCCAGCAGGATGGGCGCCGGGAACCCAAACAAGATGTTAAGGCCACTTATGGCGAGTGTATTTCTCATAATGATTCCGAAATCTGGGGAATTGAAGAACGCCTTAAAGTGCTCCGTCCCCACCCAGTGACTCGTCAATAGATTTTGTCCGGGTAAGTAATCGACGAAAGCCATATAGAGTCCATACATCGGATAGTAGCTGAATAACAATACCCATGCGATCAATGGGATGGCAATCAGCCACAATTGCCTCTCCCTCAGGAAAGTTCGCCTCAAGCGATTCCACCGGGTATCTCCCCGTTTCGATACCTGAAAAGCTTCTTGCATCACTCTATTTGCCATGTCGCTCCTCCGATACGCATAGAAATAAAGGAAGAAGGAGGGCAATGCCTCTCCATCTCCTTGTTAAAGTTTATTTCCAAGTCTTGAGGCGCTGTTGATAAACCTCCGTCCGGTATTTTTCAAGGTCGTGCATGCCCATCTTGTTCACTTTGTCGCGCAGTTCCATAAACGCTTTTTCGCATTCTTCTGGTGACTTGCTCAAGACGGCCTTCGCCCACCCGGCGTTAAGCGCATCGGTAATTTGCTGGTCCTTGGTTCCAAGATCGCTCGTCGGCGGAATCGTGATGGACTGGAGGGTATTGTCAAAAACCGTTTCCTTCAAATTTTGATCCATCATGGCGCGCCACTTATTGAATTTGTTGAAGTATGCGTCGTAAGCGTAGGGAAAGTAAGACTCGCCGTTACTTACTACTGCGCCTTTGGATTGGGAAAGCGAGAAGCGGGTCGTCCCCAGTTTTTCCGTCAGGGTGAAGTCGAAATTGCCGTCCAGCATCTTCTTCTTTGGCCCTTCGGTGTACGTAAATTTACCATCCTTGTACGTCCATAGGGATTCTTCTAGGTTTGGCGGTCCCCAGCCGGTAATCATGCTCCCTGTATCGGTAATAGCGAAATTCAGCCATTTCATAATTGCTTCCGGGTCCTTCGCCTTGTCTGTAATAATGGTATATAGGCCTCCGCGTCGATTTTGCGGTGACAAATACGCTTTTTCCGCACTCGGCGCTTTAATGGAAATTTGGACATACCGTTTCTCGTCCGTCCAGTGGGGATCGCTCTTCTGCCAGACCTCGTGGCCGGCGTTCCAGCTAACCCACCATGGACCCAGCTCGCCCATGATCCGTTCATTGGAAAACTTCGCTTTCCAATCGTCATACTTATTGATGAACATATCTGGATCGAGGAGCCCTTCGACATTGTACCGGTTAATGTACTTCGTCATTTCCAGTCCTTCCGGCGTGTTAATCCAGTGAACTAGATTCCCGTTCTCTTCCTTGTAGCCGTCCTTAAGTCCCCAGATCCCGTTCAACATACCGAAAATATTGCCCCATCCGCTCATATCGAAGCCGGAAAGCGCATACGTTTTCTCGCCTTTCGCATTCTTCGGATGCGCAGCTTGCATCTTCTTCATAACCTCGAAATAATCATCGGGCGTATTGATAACTGGCGATCCCAGCTCCTTCCACCAGTCATAGCGGATATGCGCCGAAAAATCGGCGAAAGGACCGGCGTCAAAAAACTTCGGTATATAGAATAGCTTGCCTTCTTCGTTCAGGTATGATTTGTACAAATCGCCGAGCTTCTTCCGAATATTAGGTGCGATCTTGTCGATATACGGTGTCAGCTCCACTGCTTTGCCCCGGGAAATGAATCTCGCCGCTTGTTCCTCGCTCAAATTCGTGATTACTTCCGGATAGTCACCAGAAGCTAGCATCAAATTCAGCTTTTGATCCACATTGACGTCATAGTAGATACCGTTAAGCCTGACGTTAAAGTGGTCCAGCAGCCACTTTTGCAAAATCTCCTGGGCCTGCTTCTGCTTCTCGGGATTATCTTGTCCCGCATAGAAGTCAATGTTGATCGTTTTTTCCGGAACCGCCCATCCGAATTCGTTGGTAGTACCCTTCTCCTGTTGTGCCGTTTCCACGTTACCCGTGTTTGATGCTTTGTTCGTACCCTCCGTGTCGGCTTTTTTCTGCGCGTCATGTTTTTGCGTTGTGCACCCGGTGATAATGCTTGCCACCAATGCGACGCTTAAGACAATGCTCATCCATTTTCTCACATTTGATCCCCCTCAGAATAAATAATACATACGCTTGCAATCAGATTGTATCCGCTTTCAAAGTTGGAAGACATGTGTTCTTTCCAGAGAACTTGTGTATTTATGAACCTATCCGCTTACAGTTTTCGATACTCAACAGGGGAAACGCCATACATTTTTTTGAAAGTCTTGGAAAAATGGGGATAATCCATATATCCGGCTAAAGCGGCTATTTCGTGCGTTTTCAATAACGTGGTTCGCAGCATCTCCGCAGCTTTTTCCAGCCGCAGTCGCGACAAGTAATGAATAAATGTTACGCCCGTCGTTTCCTTGAAGAAGCGGCTTAAATAGGATGGAGATATGCGAGCAGCTTCCGCCGTACGCTCAAGCGAGAGTTCGGGATCGCTATAATGGTTGTCCATATAGGAGATGGCCTGACGGATGGAATATTGCTGATTCCATTTTCTCAGATTTCGGAGTTCCTCAGCGGCGCGTACTAAATTTTGTTTCATTTCCGCCTGCAGTTCTTCGTTCTGAACCGCGGATAGCCGTAAACTGATGGCCGGTCGTTTGTTGTTTCCTCCGCTGATCTCAGCTAACTCTCCGGCAATAACGGCCAGCAGTTGCTCCCCATACGTCTTGTATTCCGCACCTGTCAGAGCCAGCTTATTCATATCGGCGCAGATTTCCCCTAGTAGCTGAAGATATCCGCTCTCATCAAGACGCCAGAGCTTTTCGGCAATTCTGCGGCCGTCCGTGCGGCATCGCCATAACCACGTTTCGTTGAAAGCCTCCTTCACCTCTCTTGTCTTAAAGGTGTCGGCAAGCCATGTCAGAAGCCGCATCACATCGTAGGGGTTAACCGGCTTCAGCAAATACTCGGCGATGCGGTGCGGCAGCATGCGCTTCGCGTAATCGAATTCTGCAAACCCCGACAAGACGACGATTTCGGTCTGATAACCGCTAACCCGAACGGCTTCGATCAATTCCATGCCATCCATAACAGGCATGTAGATATCTGTAAACAAAAGATGAGGGTTAAGCCTTTGTACAAGTTCCAGCGCCTCTTTTCCGTCTTCGGCTTCACCGCAAACGATGAACTCTCCGCTGCTGTCTATGATTTTAGTCAAGCTTTTCTTGATCATCGGTTCGTCGTCGACGATCACAACGTTATACCTCACTTTATCCTGCCTCCGATGGCAATTCGGACGCATACGGCAGCCGCATCTTGATAACAGTTCCGGTTGTGTTTGATTCTGCAATTTCAATGCCGTATGCCGCGCCGAAAGTTAGCCGCAATCTGCTGTGTACGTTCCATAAGCCGATTGAATCCATCTGCGTTATGCCATCCGCGTTCACTTCACGATCCCAGGTAAGCATCAACGCCTCGTTGATCTTATTTTTACGCGCGTCTTCCATGCCCCCCCCGCGATCACGAATTTCCAGCACATAAGCGTCACCCTCGGGAATGCCGCGAATGCCAATGTAGGTCGGCCTCAACTTGTGATTCTCGTAGCCATGTTTAAACGCATTCTCTACAATGGGCTGGATCATCAGCCGGAGCGCACGCACCTTTGGAGCATCCTGATCTCCGACATGTACTTCATTCGAGAAATGAGGATAACGCTCAGTTAGGATCGTGAAATAGGTTTCTATATAGTTCAGCTCTTCAGTAAGCGCCACCTCTCTCCCTGAATTTCCGATACTATATCGAAAAATGTGGGCGAGTGCCGAGGCCATTTTGCTGATTGGCATGACCCCTTCCACAATTGCGTACGAGTTGATCAGCTCCAGCGTGTTGTACAGAAAATGCGGATTGATCTGAGCTTGCATCGATCGGTACATGGACTCACGATGAACGATTTGCATTTCTTTCTCTTTGAGCTCGGATTTATGCACGACTTCAACCAGCCGTCTGATTTCGCTGATCATCGCATTGAAGCTGTGATGAAGACTATCCAGCTCATGGAAGCTTCCCCCATAAGAAGCGTATACACTGAAATCGCCCAATTCAGCCCGTTTCATTAGCCTCTGCAGTGCAATAATCCTTTTGGTCAGCGATAATGAGAACCATCCCAATAAGAAAAGCGCTAACACAATCAGCATCAAACTTATGCCTGCGGTTATCGATCGGAAATAGATAAGTCCTCCGACAAGTTCGCGAATCGGCACTTGAGAATAGATATTAAGTCCCGTAATATTCGAATGAAGATAATTGATCAGAAGCTTCCCTCTTGACGTATGCTCCGTAAAACCGCCTTTTAGCTTTGTATCGAACTTATGCAGCAGCTTGGCGGAAATATAGGTTCCCCATTTGGACGAATCGGGATCATAGATGATTTGACCGTCCGAATCTGTGATCCGGATATATCCTGAACTTCCAAGTTTCACGCCTCTGCTTAATCCCGCTATCTCAGACAGTTTGATGTCTATAATCACAATACCGCTATTGCGGTACGTAATAGTATCGTAGAACTTCATGGCCAGCGTCAGGACCGGAACGCCATAAACACGGGTAAAGCCCATCAGCTGGTAGTCGCCATTCTCTTTAATTCGCCTATCGTATGCCGGGAAACGCTCTTTGGCGGACAGCACACTGAGATTGGAAGCGACAAGTCCGCTGTCGGATACAATGGACAGGGAGAGAATATCAGACCGTCCCAGTAAGATTGAAGGGAACAGTTCGTCCTGTAACGGTAAGGCCAAGCTGTATCTATCATAATTATCAGCACTGGGACCCGCCGAGATCATTTTTTGGGTCAACGGGTTGGAGATCAGGGGGAGCGTTATCCGCCTAATTTCCTGAAAGTAAATTTCCATTCTGTCATTCACCTGATTGTTTAACGTTTCGCTATATTGGATCGCATTATCCTCCAACGTCTTGGTGGACTTCTCAAACCAGAGAAAACCAAAAACGAATGACGGGAGACAAAGAAAGAAGAGCAACATCAGAAACAACTTGGTTCGGATGGACATGCGGTAAATTAAGCGTTCGTAAGTCACCGTCATCTTTCCTCTGCCTGTTTTTATCGGAATGCGTGGGGATTTGATCGGACTGAAGATTCTCAGATTATCCTTCTTACCGTAAGGTTCCGTAATTGAATAAACTAGCATACGTCTCTAAACCAACACCCGTATGGATCGAAGTGTCGATCGACTCGGGGTCTGTCAGTTCCAGCAGAAGTTTCCTATCAACACAGACGAAGCAGTGATTGTCGATGCTCCCTGCCTGAATTCGGTATGTACGTCCGTGGTCAAAATCGAAGAAAGGCGTGCGTGCTCGGCAACACCGTTCTGCCTTCGAATTCGTTTTTGCCTGTACTTGAACAAAAATATGATGAAGTCATTGTTCGCGTTGAGCGGGTCGGGATTTGCGGATCCGAACTAAACGGAGTAAACCGCCGCTTGTGATGGGACATGAATTCGCCGGAACCTTCCAAACTGCAGGATTTTCAATCTTGATCCTGCGGATCAACTGATGATCATGGGCGTCGGCCCGATCGGCCTCTTCGCTCTTATTGCCGCGTAGCAATTCGGCCTTCGTGATATCGTGGTCGTGGATAGACTGGGAGGAAGGCCCGCTGCAAGTACGGAAGATGCAACCCGTCAACTAGCTGTAAAGCAACTGTGGCAGGGCGGACGAGTCTGCTTTTCGGGTTTACATGAGGCGGACAGTCCGCTTCCCATTAATTGATAATTCGAAATGAAACAAGAGCGTATGGAGCATTTGCCTATGCACCTCGCGATTTTGAATGTGCCTTGGAGTGGTTGAAGCAAGGGAAAGTAAATCTGCAGTCATGGATCGAACTACGGCCTTTAGGAGGAGGCGGACAGGCATTCGAGAAGCCGCTGAACGCTTCTGGGATTAAAAAATCCTGCTTCATATTTGACTGGATAACACGAAGTATTGCCAGATCGCTTATTTAACCGAAAGGACCCCACTAGCTGCCGGGGTCCTTCGCCACTTAAGCTTTATTCAGTCTGATTGTTGATTGCAGGCACCGGCCCTGTCTGAATGCCGCGTCCAGGAAGTCCCGAACCGCACTTCTCCTTGCCCACTGTGTGACCGCTCAGCACGATCAGTGTAACGGAATTAGCCGGGAAGCTGCGTTTGATATTGACTCCAGCAACTTCTTGGTCCTGTTGACGTACGATCTGCGACAGGTTCGCTCCGCTATAGGTGTATACTTTAGCATTCTTGCTGTTCACCTTGAAATCATTGATCTTTAACGTGCTTTTCAGATCATCACCCGTCTTGTTAATAACCATAACCGTGAGTGCACCGTCGGACTGCCGCTGGGCACCGTACACGGCCAGCTTGTCTTGGTCCTCGCTCCATGATTCTACCCAGGTGTCGCCGTATTGCGAGCCTTTGCCGTCGTAGTTCCGGTACATCTTGAATGCAAATGCGCCCGGATCCGTCGCCTTGGGCGGCCCCCATAGCGTTGCCATATCCAATCCTTCCCTCCCGAAAATACCCAGGAGATCCGCTTGTGCCAACGCTCCATTCAAGGAGCCCAAGGCCCCGAAGCTATATTCGGTCATCGAAAGCTTCGTACCGGGATAATACGTATTGATCCAACCCCTCATGCGGGGAATAATATCCAGCTTTCCAAATGCTTCTCCGAAGCCGCTTGGATCAGTGAAGGTAGGATCCCACATGGACCGTGTTGAGATAAGGCGCCTCGTCTGTGTCTCGGGGTCGCCCGGATCGGGAGACGTCCATGTAAGTAAGTTCGAACCATTGGGATAATAATGAAAGTCCAGATAATCGATCAGCCGTCGTCCGTGCTCCGTCTCAGCCTTTCGCATCTGCTGAAGATAATACGGATACCACGCTTTACCGCCATGACTTTGTTGGTTGTCGGTAGCCGGACCACCCATATCATAAAACGACCACATGCAGCAATTGCCGGCACCGAGCACCTTCGCCCCCGGATCCACATCCTTGATCATCGCTGCGTAGTCGGTATTCAGCTTAACCAGCTCGTCGAAGCCTGTACCTTCCGGGTGGATGTCATGATGCAGATAGTTCCAACTCTCCGGCTCATTGTCCAGCTGGTAGTATTTCACACCGCCATCTGAGGCCGTGCCATGCGTTGCTCTCAAATGCTCGATCCAATCACGCATCCAAGCCGGGTCTACCTTGATGTAATTTCGCAGCGGATCCACGTCAGCCAACTGTTGTCCATCTTGGTCAGGATCCAGTCCGCTTCCGCACTTATCCCCGTTCATATCGGTAATAAAAGGGAAAAAGTCTGTCCAGCCGAATGCCACTCCCTGTTTTGGATACAGGGACGACGGATAAGAGCAGTTGTACTGGCTGTATTTGTTTACATAACCGGTAATCGGTACCGTAACGATGCTCTTGGATCCGTGGCTTTTATTAGCAGCTACGATATTGTCGTATTCGCCGCCTGGAGTCGGATGGTCGGTTCCATTCCCGCCAATGAAAAATTGGTCGGTACCCTTATTCGACGAATCAACCAGCCAATTATACGTTTCCGTATGATTGCCGCCTTCGCGGACCACCGGGATCGGAAATTCATCTCGCAGATTATCATCGATGGAGTAATGATTAATGCCGTAAATATCAGGACTAATCGCATGGCGTCCCGTTTGCGCACTTACCGTCAGTTCTATTGGCTTAACCTTGTAGGCATTGTCATTATCGACCGAATTGTCCGCTCTAACAGCCGTCAGCGGCCAGCCGGTCAGATTCAGCAATAGAGACGCCGCCGCTACCGTAACCATCCATTTCCACTTCATTATGCACCCTCCTGATCGGATGTTGTAATTCGGTCGGTCCTCCTTCCATAAGGATATCCCTGCACATTCTTCATTATAAAGCGATTACAAAGGTTATCGATTTACTTCTGTTGATATCCCTTATCCCATATTGACAGCTTTGCCGATCTTCCCAGAGAAAACTAAACCGTTCGAAACCGGTACCGGTTTCGAACGGTTTAGTTACCATCTGCGGAACCATAAACCAACCCGGGCTTTTTTCCTTGATCACCTGCAGCATAGGCTCCATGTCTTCCATTGACTTCAGTTTCTTGTAGTCGAATTTGTATTTCCACGATGTCCTGCTCCATCGCCATCTTTTTCTGCTTATAATATTCTTGATACAGCTTCATGGGCGCGCACTTTTATCGATCCGTGGGGCAAAATGCTCCTCCAGTTCTCCGTCTTTTTCCCAGACCGTATCGGTCATCATTTACGTTAACACTTTGCTTCATGAGGGTTTACACAAAATACTGGACAGACCCAAATTGTGCTTCTTTGTAAGGGCGTAACTTTCTCGTCATAACACCCCTACACTCGAAACGAAAATTGGCCGTCCTTACGTTGTAGGACGGCCATGATGTTTGATGTTTATAGAACAAAACATTATTGTAAGTTTGTAACTCAGAACAAATTTTTATTGTTCAGTACAACACTTTATTGTAATGAATCACTTAGCCTTCCATTTCAGTTTAAGCATTATGATTTCTTCAACCTCTTCTCTATCTAATTGTGATAACTTACGCAACTGTTGCAAAATATCAAATTCATATCCTGTAATTGAGAACTCTTTTTTGTGATCTAAGTCTGCCCGTGCCCTTCCAGTTAACAACCATTCAATATCGGTTTCGTATTTATCATGAATCCTCAAGATCACTTCAACGGAGGGATTATATTTATTCTGCTCAATTTCGCTTAAAGTCCCTTGTGAAACCCCAATCTGATCCGCAAACTCAATTTGAGTTTTTTCATGCAATTTTCTTATTTATTTTATCCGTTTTGCTAATGTATCCATAATACACCTCCAAGAAAGAAAGGATTCCGAATGATGTATCATCTTCGGAACCCTCTAAAGTGCACTTCATAACTTTAATGTCAACTTCACAACTATAATGTCCACTTCATAACCATGATGTAAAGTTCACAACTATAATGTCACCGAACATTTACATCCCTATTCAAGAAGCGTAGACACCTGCGGGAGGTATCCATTATCCAGCAAGTCGTCAATGCCCTTCCCGAGCGAAATGTCCCACATGGCAAGGCTGAGTTTCATGTCGGTCTCTCTGGCAAAAAACTCGACGCACTGCCCAAGGGCCATCTCAACTTCCGGCGTATTAACGACATCTGCATCATAAGCAAAAATGATGTGCTTGCAGCCTAGTGCCTTCAGCGGTTCAAGTAAGAGAGAGAAGGCACCAGCACCCGGAATACCAAAGACTGGCTTCAGCAAACCATCCGCAGCCTTGTCGGCTTTGAGTGGTCCCTCTGTAACCCAAACTTCCGAACAATCGAAAATAGCATCCGCGGTATCGCCGACTGTCCAGTACTTCAAACATGGACTTGGCAACGCCAGGTGTACCGGAAGCGGGCCGCCAATTGACGCGCCGTTATCCTTTGAGCCGCTGCTCCACCACCAATACCGTTGCCCCTGTTTGAGTTCAACGCTAAAGACAAATTGACCGGAAGCTGAAGACATGCACACTTTTTTATCCTTCTCGGTCAGCTCGACAATCAACGTCTTGTCTTGGACTTTGAGTGAGCACTTAGCCCGACGCTTCCCGCTTTCATCTCGCGGAAGTTCCTCCAGAATTTCTCCCTTTATCGCACCCTTCATATCCAACTCGAGGGGCGGATTATCCACCCTGATCTGCCAACCCGTAATTTCATTCGAGATGGTGCGGAACGGAATCATAAGACCCGTTCCGCCCGCCATCGTCCAGTAGGCCCCGTACTTCCCTTCTTGACAGAAGAAGCCCGGAACTCCTAGTAGATCGCTGCTATCGCTCAGTCGGCTAATGACGCTCTTTGCGACTTTGTAACGTTCTTGGACGGGCATCGTTCGATACTCGCGAATCTGAACGACATTCTCTTCCATTAACCGATCATTTAGCAGATGCGAGTAATGCATGGGGGATAACGGGAGCTCCTTCAACAAGGCACGATAAACGCGATTGAGATGGTAATCAGGCTTCTTATCGACAACCTTGTTTACTTCAATCTCGACCTTCGTCTTCGGAACGGCGTTGGGATCTAGGTAATGCCGGAATTGCCGGCCAATAACTGAATCAAAATGGTCATCGCTCGGCACCCTCATGCAATGAACGATCGTTTGCTCTCGGTTTATCCGGCACCAGCCTTTATGTCCACAAATTGGACATTGAGACTGGATCTCGTACCACCCGTCGTGCTTTGTTCTGCGAAGCTTCATGCCCCCAACTCCTTTTCTTACGATGCTTGAAGAATTGCGCCTATGCGCTCCTCGAGGAGCTGCAACTGGTCAAGGGATAGAGAGTTGAATTTGCCGTCCCAAGTTATCTGGAGAACAGACTGGATTTTGTTCTTCAAGTCCTGTTTCGACCAGTTCTTGGTGCCATTCATAAACTTGCTGACAAACTTATTTTTCTCCCTCTGGCGATTCTTCTCCTCCTGCCCGGCATGCCCTTGGTTTTGGTATCCGTTGCCCGAAGATGAAGGGCGCTGGCTGCCATTACCCTGATGCTGGCTTTGCGAACGGTTTGAATTCCCCTGCGACGTAGATTGTCCGCGTCCTTGCGATTGCTGCTGCCCGCTTCCTTGCGGTTGTGTCTCTCCGCCGCCGGTAGGAGTCCCGTCTTGACCGGAAGGTTGTTGACCCGCGGTTGGACCGGAATTATCCCCATCGCTTTTCAGCTTTTCAAGCGCTTTTTGCCGGGATATTGCGATATATACGTCCTCATAGGAAGATAATCCAGAACCGATATTGCCGTACCCGCCGTGTGAGAGCGCACGACCAACAGCGCTCGTCGAAGCATTTTCAATCGGGTTTGTGGAATCAACACCAGAAGTTGCGCCAAATCCAATGATTGAACGCTCTTTCGTCTTGAAGGGTTGACCGTGTTTATTCAGCCCCTCAAATTGGCATGTCATGACCCACCGATCGCCAATTTGCTCCGGGTAGATATCGATCTCATAGCTTTTACCGTGGGTTTGATGAACGGCAATCATCTGCTCAATCCGACCTTCTACATCGACATACGGACGAAACGTCTCAATGTACGTTTTACCATAATACGAGTGAAGACCATACTCCCTATGTTCTGCAGTAAGGGTAAACTGCTTGTCCATAATTTTCTCTTTCTGCCTTTCTGCGGAAGCAGACGAATGTGCTTATGGAATTCGCTCGGCACCAATTCATAAACCGACTGGATCGTCGCATGTGCAAGCGTCTTTTTCTCTTTTGCGAGACTTACTACGAGCCTGCCCTCCTCTCCCGCCAAGAAAGGATTGCCTCGCTCATGTCCTTGGTTTCCCATTCTACATTCCTCCAATTGTAATTTTCGAATTACCTCCAAATGCTGCAGCTGACCATTAAGGATCCATGATCATCAACGCCTCCTTCAAATTGCCATAAAAAAAGACGCATTCAGAAGTCGAATGCGTCTTTCATGGAAATGGAAACAAAAAAAGGACATACGGGTAGTGTAGGTCCGATAAGCTTCCATTTGCTTACTATAATGCCTTGAGGCGTCCCCATCTTCGTCATAAGGTTGACAACGAAGAAAATGAAATGATTGATGCTGTAATACTAGAATTATAGCATCTGTCTGAAAATAGGTAAAGTATGCCTACACAGGTTGCTTTCCCCTAAATGCACAAAACCCCGCTCCAGGTACGAGACCTAAAGCGGGGCATGCTGCGTGCTAGCGCATATTTGGTTGACTCTATTTTATCATGTAGCTAGCCGGCGGACAAGGCCAGATTTCCGTTTGCGGCAAGATTCGCCAATTAATGCTTTACCCAAATTAAAGAATTGGGTTATAATCTTCTTGCGTGCTGCCGGGTCAAGCCAACCTTTACTGGTTGATAGCTGACCTTTGCTTTATTGCACACAAATTTCATGTGTGTTTTTTTTATTACCTAAATTCGGCCTCTCGCAGAGCGATGATCCGTCGAAAACCCATCAAATAAAATAAAAAAAAGCCCCTACCAGGTTACATTCGTTGTCTTCCGGCCGCCAAGCGTTTAGACAATGAATGGTTCAGGAGTAGAAGCTTTATTACACACAAACTCGATATGAGCCTATTTTAGCATATCGTTTTTGAAAAATAAAGCCTCTTCTCTCTCTTGAGTATTGCCTTTTTGGTAGGCACGAGGGAGATTTTTTAATGTCAGAAAATAAAAATTTGAAGGAAGGATCAGCTCGTCTCCTCTACTATCGAGAACGTCCAACGGGAAACCGAACACCGAAGACACGGATGGTTAAGGGTAAGCCGCAAGCTTACTTCGAAGAAGAGCTAGAGCGGATCTATTTCAACGAAGAAGATATACGGAAGTTTTCGCTGGACAAGCATGGTCAGAATGTCCCTTACGTGGATGGCCACGTGACAATGATCAATAATTATATGTTCGATTACTGGGGATACATCCTTGGAGCAGAGGCGATCGCGCTCTATGCTCACCTGATGCGATACTGCTATGGGCAAAAGGATTTCTGTTGGCCTAATCTTGAGCTGATTTCTTACAAAATGAAAATGAGCCGCAATACGGTTAAGAAATATCTCGGCATCCTCGAGGAACATGGTTTTGTTTACCATTTCAACGTGCAAAATGCCGATTTGAACAATACCAATGAAAGCCCGCTGTTCAAGGTTCGGAAGCGGGTACCGCTCCTCACCCAAGAATTATGTGACCAGCTTCCTAAAGTGCTTCAGATCGATCACGAGAAATACCTGAATAAGCTGTTAACGACATGCGAACACGAGCTCGACCTTGATCCGAGCGTGGATTATAGCACTCTTTACGGTAATCTCATTGAAAAAGGGAAAGTACAGCGCAAAGCAAAGCAGCTCTCCTTGTTCGAGATCGATAAGCAATCAGCTTTAAAACGTCGGATCCTGGAAGAGGAACAAACGGAAGAGGACAAGATACGCTGGCAAGATTTCTTATCGGAAATGCTGAAAAAAATATCAAGGCCATCTTATGACAACTGGTTTGCTAATACATTTGCAATTAAACGGGATGGTATCCTGACGATTTACACCCCTCACAAGATGGTTACGGATTGGTTATCTGACAGATACATAGTAAAAATCAAAGATATCATTCATCCAATCGATGAAACAATCGAAGGCGTTGAAATTGAAACACTAGAAGTGATCACGTAGGAGCCGTACAGCGGCTCCTATTTTTTTCGACATTTTTCGGGATTCAATTATTGAAAGGCAGCATATAAAAAAGCGATATCCCTATCTCAATTTTTGATACCCAGCCTATAGAATTTTGAGAGGTGCCGCCTATCAAAATTTGATACCCGGGAAAACATGAAAAATCCCGCCTATAGAATTTTGACATAGAGGGGTCTAAAATCTATAGGCGGAATCCGCGTATCAGAATTTGAGACAGCCTTCGTCAAAATCTGAGATAGGCTTTCTCAAAATTTGAGACCAAATAAATACAATCTTTAAGAAGAACTGATTTTAAGAACTACAATCTTTAAATTATTCATCATCAATAGAAATCATGGGAGAAGAATCTTTCCATTAGGGCATTAATTAGCAGCTGCTGATTTCCTCGCCTGAGCTGCGCAATGAAGTCAACAAACAATACCGAGATCATCTCATCGAGCTCCATATGAAAATCGGGAAACGTGGTCTGAGCGTCATACAAGAAGACTTCCCCACGTTGCACGTTTTCGCGCAGGAATTGCACTTCGAGCAGCGCCCATCTCTTTGGATTAACGATTTGACTCATCGCCTCACTCTTCTTCGGACGCGGGAAATAGGTCTGCCGTTTTATTCGGAGATTATTCACGGTATCCTCTAAGGTTACGGCATCTGCTGACGTTTTGAATTCACTCAGATTTTCCCGTACATGAAGTAGAAAATCCGCGTAAAGGACATGAACCAGGTGCTCCACGGTTAGTTCGGCGAACGCGCCTTTCGTTTTCTTATTGACGTCTCCAATGAAAACCTCGGCACGCGCAAAATCAATTTCCTCAGCACGTACTTTTAAGCGGACAATGCGCTTGGAGCGTGAAAACAGACTGGTCCACGTTAGGTTTCCCGTTAAGTCCCTCAGCTTCTCGGAGACGTTCTGACTACTGCTGCTGACTCTTTCGATACGCATGTATATCCACATCCCCACGGTAAATGTAATTCATGATCAACCGGTAGACGGTTTTTCGAATGGATAGATTCAACTTCCTGGCTAGGGCCTCGACTTCCACATAATCCGGCAGCAGGAGCTCCGCATGCATATATTGTCCAGTGTCCTTATAGACGAGCGGCGGATAACGCTCTGGGAAAATGGCGTAATGCTCGAGAGCTTGTTTAAGGATTGCCGTATTCGAGATCGTTTCGTATTTCATCTCAGGTTTGCGATCGGCAATACGCAACTCGCTTGCCCGCTTCCGCAGGTCTTCCCTCTGTTCGGGTGTAACGGGGAACTTCATGTCCTTCTTCTTGTCAGAACGCTCTCTCCGCGTGCGTGCCTTATTCTTCGGTGCGGCAGCCGCCACGGGCGGTTCCGGCCTATACTGTGGTTTTGGAGGTGCGCTAGGGGGTGCAACGGGCTTTTGCGCTTTTGACGGCGGTGCCTTTACTTTCGGTTCACTAATCGGACTAAAAATACCATTCAGACTGTTAACCATTAGTCTGGTCCCCTCTTCGTAATAGAGTAGCGGTCAAAATTCCAGAATTCCATTTGAGACAAGTATATGAACGGACGTATGAAGAATAGAACGCTCGTCCGGAGTATATTCGAAACGGGATCGGTCGATGCTGAATAGTAATCGATTAAGAGGAGTGGTAGAGTATGGCAGCAACAAAAGAACTAACCCCTGAACAAGCGAAGAAATTGGCATCCCTCATGGTTAAAGTATCTTCGAAAATGGGCGGACCTAAATTGATAAAAAAATAAGCAGGCTGCTCAGCAGCCTGCTTATTATCGTCTTACTTTTTTACTGGAATCCCCAGTTGATCATATCGATTCAATAATCCATCGAGTTCTTGGGATTTTCGAATGACAATTTCGGACTGTATCCCGAACCGATCACTTAGCGTATGCATCTCTTTTCGCTTGCGTTCAATAGCTCTGCGAATATGAGTGAGTCTAGCTTTTGGCATGACGTTATCCCCCTATCAACGGTTATCCTCTACTCCATGTCTGCTCGTCCTGCAATACGCCGGAGGCAAGCAGTACCCTCCACCATTCACGAAATGCAGCGTTAACAGCAATTCGCTCTGAACCTTGAGGGTATGGACCTTCGCAGCGGGTACCGCTGACCAGGTAACTGTTCGTCATTCCCCGCTCGACAAGCTCGTCCTCTATCCAAGCTTCGAATGCGCGAGCAAAGAGCTCGTGATCGCGACGCCAGTATTCGCCGCGCTCCTTTGCGTCAAGAAAAAATGCGCTAAAGTCGGTTGGAATGAAAAATTCAGATGGTACTTCCCTACCAGCCTCTTTCAGCAGGTGGCAGTAATACATACCGAGATCGATCCATTTCTTTTTGCTACGGATCCGGTAGAGCCCTTTAAGTGACATAAGCGCTTTGGACACATCGTATTCAGCACGCTCAAGCTTCCGGTTGATTTCGGTGCCGTATCTCCCGTCGAGTGGTGGTAATTCGCTAGGAACAGAATGACGGATTGTCCCATTACCTTTCTTGATTTGCTCCATAAGTCGAGCAAACGCGGCCTTGATAGAATTCGCCGCGAGAGAATCATTTAACTTCGCCTCGCAGGCGGATAAGGGAGCCATCATTCCATTAGCGAATCCATGCGACCAAGAATTTAGATTGAAATCCAGCGCATGCGCCCATTCATGGCAAAGTGCCCCACCGCCATTCATCTTCGTCAGGTTAATTACGTTCCGAAATGGCTCAAAATGGGCACTTGCCTTGCCAGTGCCGCGCGAGCCGAAAGCAAGCCCTAACGCGCCGTAGAAACTGATAGAATGACGTGGGATGTTCAAGATTGCTGCAAGGTCTGCGTGAGCATTCCCGCTACACAGGACATGATAGCGACCGGCTGCATCTTCCATCCAATTCCCGAACTGAATACCTCGGTATCCGTAATGCGTCATTAAGTCTTCCGGCTTCTCAACCCCAGAAGGCTCCTGAGAGAGACGAATGACTTCCTTCGGCACTCGGCGTTCCCACCGCTCTTTCGACGAGCCCTTAACAGAGGAACGGGCCTTGGGCTCTGTCCATGTCCAGTCTTGCCCTTCCTCCGAAGAGAAAGCTTTATCGAAAATGCTTCTGTAGGCTGCTTCTTTCCCGCGACCACCAGAGAGGAACGTCCGATTAAACCGATCCCCAAGCGATAACCAAAAAGCATAGTTGGCGACGGTTGGATCCTTGAGCAACAAATGCTCATGCTTCGACCAAGTTGCCTTCTTAATGTCCGCCTGAAGCGTTTCAAAGGCGCTTCTGAACTCCGCTTCGGCATACGCTTCGGAGAAGACCTGCTTCAGTTCTGCAATCCCTTTAACGAAGTGCTCGCGGGCTAAGGTATTGTCTTCCGGGCGTTGGCATACACGATCCCATATTTGCTTAATGGCATAGGCCACTTCGGAAGAAAATCCTCTCTCGCGATATTCCTGTATCGGAAAAGCACCAAGCAGCTCATCCCTGCAGATAGCCTCGAAGGCCTGCGTAGGATCCTTCTCTAGCTCCGCGTACCATTCGGTAGAGAATTTAAGTAATGATGCGAGATGCTTGCGAGCTCCTTTGAGCTCTTCCCCGACATCGTACGAATATTGCTTGCGACCAGTATCTGGTGCTGCAGCTTCACTGGCCATAATCACGGCAGTGAGCACTGCAGGCGCCGCGGTACCGGAAAACATCCCCGGAAAATAGTCGAATAGTGACAATTGATTAGCTCCCATTTACGAATTACCCCCATAGGTCTCCCGCGCTGAGCGAGAGACGAATTTCTTCTCTTCTCCGCTCAGCCGGAGTACTTATGGATTAAACCACTGCGGTTTCCCGCTCCTTATCTTCAGCCATGATTCGTGCGATGGCATCTGCATCTGCTTTCGTAAACTGATCGACGCCGGTACCGAACGGATCAAAGATTGGATTACACAGCACCCCGCGAAAACCGCCAGTCACGCCGAGCAGCGCGTAAATCGCTTCTCGAAACCGGTCTGTAAGGGGGAACCCTTCTACCTCTTCGCGATGGAGCACCATCTGATAGGCCGTCAGAATCTCGCTTTCGCGCCATTCGATGCCTAGTCGGTGCATCGCCTCGAGAATCAAGGTTCTTGAGTCGATCGTTAGATCGCCTATACCGCGACCGATTTTTGACCGACCGACACGCTGAAGGCCCACAGTTCCGCCGTAACGAATGTCTTGTCCAATCCCCTTAAGAATTCCGCGGAAGCGGTAGTACTTCTCGTACTCGGGATAGGCGCTGACTAGATTCCCCATGCTGCGGTCATTCGATATCGTACAGGCGTAGCAGCCCGTTCGCGCCGACTTACCGCATTGCATCATTGCCTCGTTGTCATTGACCACTGCCGCACCAAGCGGGCATTCACTTCCCGCGGCGCTGCCGTAGAACTGCAGCAGCTCGGTATTCCGAGCCCCATACTTGCTCCACGGCGCGCGGTTGAATGCGAGATAGGTAACGATTTCTTGGCTAGTCCATTCCCGGATCGGACTACAGGTCCGGGTATTTCCGACCGGATGATGGCCGTAGAATTCGTCCCCAAAATACTTCTCCAGGCTCCTTCTACGATTCCCACTCTCGTTATCCCGGCTTCCCATGACCAAGCAAGTATCGTCGACTCCCTCTGTTAGGAAAACCGCCTCTAGAAAATCACGTGCCGGCTCAATTTTCAAACGCCGGACACAGTACTTGAAGGTTACGGATGGCGCTTGGTACCCCTTCCCAATGATGCAAACCATGAGCGTTTCATCTTCTCTCGGCTCTACAATGTGGAACTCTACCCAAGGCAACGCTTTGGCTAGTGCTTCCTTCATGTCGTGAATTCCTTTTGTAATTCCGGGATTTTCAACGAGTGTGTCCGAAGAAATGATCATGATTTTTTTGGTCGGATCCGGATTTGCAATGGCATGCTCAAGCATTAACTGCGCGACAGTTCTAGAATCTTTTCCGCCAGACACTAGCAGACCAATGCGAGAATGGTCATCGTAGACCTTCTTAATTCTCTCCCTAGTTACGGCGAGCAGCTCTTCATCTAATTTATCGAGGATGTCGAGTGTCTCCCCTTCAACTACGCGTGTACGCCCCTTTTTACCGCCATTGTCCAGCGATTCGAAGACAAACTCGAACGTCGGCTGGCAGCGATCAACGGGGTACGGTATCGCAGCCTCATGGGCGCCGTAAGGGGGAATCTGATTCTGCATATAGACTTCGACGAGCATGGCACAAGACGAATGAAAGCAGTACATTTGAAATTTGTGCTTTGGGCTTTGATAATGCCAATTGTCTCCATCATCAATCATAGCGTCGATCATAGCTTGAACAGGAATCATCAGCTGGAAGCCCGCTCGCTCCAGGAACGAAAATAGCTCCCCTGCGGACGAATCGCGCTCAAATATCGCATCCCACCGTAGATTGCTGTTCTTCTCGATGCATTCCTCGTGAGGCTTATCATTGAGGAACGTATGAAGTACGAAATAGGTGCCCTGGAAGAACACAGCAGACCAATCTCGAATAACCCCGTGAAAGGCAAAGCCGGCCATCTCCAAGAAATCCCAAACATCTGCAAGAATGAAATTATAATCTCGCAGTCGGTCCGAGACGCTGACCTTGTTTTTGCTATCGACGAATTGATATTGATCCATCCCAATTGCCCCCTTCTGAACGGAATTCACCTGCTGGAAACATAAGACCTTCGTAGATCCCGACGCACAACCCATCTTGCCTTGTGACGGTAATCATCTCGCTGGACGTGAAAGCATGCAGTTCATCAGGAGTTTCCAGAAAGTATTCGGCGTAGCTGCCATCAACCTCCGTAAAACACCGAATAAACCGGCGCCCGCACGAAGTAAGCAAGTACTTGGACAGTCCTCCATCCAGATGGACAACGCGTTCATTAGATTTCATCCCAATTTCCTCCTCATTTTCGGCACAAAAAAAACAGGTAGACGCAAAAAAGAACACACGTCTCCCGCATGTTCTAATGGTCTCCTGTTTATGAACCGTTACGTATTCGCTATTAAAAGCTTTGCTCCATCTTCGCCAAAAAGGATTGGCGGAGAAAATCATTGTGATTCGTAATAAGAAAATTATACAATGGCTACCAGCTGCTAGCAAGCACCGGGAATCAGCAACGGCCACACCAAAAGGAGTTTCTTTCTCTTATTCAAAAGGTGCCACACCTACGGGAGTCATGCCGGAGAAGAAACCGAAGCTACTCGCTGCACTGGGATGCTTAGAGAGAAGTGCCACATAAACGGGAGTGTTTTGCTCATGATTTAGAGATAGGCCACATCAAAAGGAGTCAGGTAGGCTCCAGTTTGCGATGAAAATGGTCTATTTCCTCCTCAGACTCCCATCGGCGTGGCAGTTCACTCCCTATTATGTGTTTGTCCACACCTCTTCGTGTGGCACTAGAGGTCCCTTATATGTGGCCGGTTACTCCCGTACGTGTGGCCTTTCTAACCTATGAGCCCAATAAGGACGCATAATCTCAGGTTTCGTAAACAATTAAAACAAAATACCTTAAAACATTAAAAATAAATATAAAAAAATAAACAATACGCGTCTAAAATACGAGATAATTATTACTATGACTTGAAAAACAGAAAAATAACTCCCGTACATGTGGCACTTCCATCTACTCTACTTTACGGCCACAAAAATGGAGCGGGATCAGCTAAATGAACTGAAAATAGCTCCCTTCAGCGTGGCTTTTGCATAATTTGACCAATTTCACTCCATTTCCGACACGTTTCCCCCTATAGATTACCAATTTCAACGATTCCGACTCCCGTTTATGTGGCACTAAAGCATGATTTTAACAGGATATAAATGCCACACGAACGGGAGTGGAAATCTCCCAATTTCTCATATATTGTGTTAGTAGAACAGGAAAGGATGGTGATCGGCAGATGACCGACGATGGAGACCAAATTTCATTTGATTTCGAAGCTGATAAAATCTCCGATCATTATATTGTGACCGAATCAAACGCCCTAATAGAATCCAGAACGAACTTAGACCTATACGAGGAACGACTCATTTACATACTGGCTTCACGGATCAACCCAGACGATACCCACTTCCAAAGCTGCTTCTTTAAGGTCAAAGATATTGCCGACAAGCTCGAACTCACCGAAAAAAACTTCTACAAGCGAATTCGGGAAATAATCCAGCGCCTGCAGCGTAAAACAGTCGTCATCGAGGACAAGTCGACCAATTCGACCATTGAAGCCCAATGGCTTTCCGCGTCGCGATATTTTCACGGCAAAGGAATGATCGAGCTCGAGTTTTCCCAAATGCTTGGCCCGTACCTCCTCCAGCTGAAGAATAATTTCACGAACTACAAGCTTTGGAACGTCCTCTATCTTAAAAGCTTTTATTCGTCCAAATTATATAAATTGCTCAAGCAATACCTGCCTCTTGGTAAACGGAGATTCAGTACCTTGAAAGAATTAAAGGATAAGCTTGAGATCGAAGAAGGCAATTACGAGAAATACAGCCACTTGAAAAATAGGGTAATCCTAACCGCGCAGCGCGAGCTCCTCGAGAAAACGGACATTAAGTTTGAACTCGAAGAAATCAAAAATGGCAATAAGATTGTCGGCGTCGTCTTTCATATCTTTCCGAATAGCAAGTCCCCCCGCCTAGCCCTGAACGACGCGGAATACATAGACAATGAACCTATCACCGATCTGCTCGGACGTTTCGAGATTAACCGGAAGGCAGCTTCAGAGTTGGTTAAAGAGTACGGCGAAAATCAAATTCGGATGAATATCAAATATGTCTTCGAGAAACAGCGTAACGCCGAAATCGGAAGTGTCTCCGGTTACATCATTAAGGCTATCAAAGAAAACTACGCTGCCATGAATCCAGAATATGTACCCGAGGATGATAAAGACCGAAATACCTCAATCGTTGAGCTTAATAAACGAATTGATGCACAGGTGCGCTTTTATGACCAGTGTGTAAAGGAGAAAATCCACACGAAGTCTGAAGCTGAACGCATGCAGCTTCAGGGCATCATCGATGAAATCAACAAAGTTTCCGACTGGCGGATCCGAAA
The DNA here is from genome assembly GCF_010365285.1 of Paenibacillus rhizovicinus. NCBI lineage: Bacteria > Bacillati > Bacillota > Bacilli > Caryophanales > Paenibacillaceae > Paenibacillus > Paenibacillus rhizovicinus. Next base: position 100,710 of record NZ_CP048287.1, on the reverse strand, counting down.
GAAAATGCGCCCCCTCGTCGAAAATGACATCACCCTTCCAATCGGTAAGAAAGCGTTTGTTTTCCATAGCTAATGCAGAAAAGCTCTCGGTGGTGATACCCGAGAGCTTTTCTTCAAAATCTGCCTTACACCAAAAATCCCATTTGCCCGGATTGATCCAGTGAAAATGATAGAGTCGAAGTCTGCTCTACTCTACCGCAGGAGGACGGACCGACCAGCTGCTTCTTATTTTCCATCGCATAACGACGAAAAAATAGCGAGGCAATTTCATTCGCAAATGCCCGAATGACACGGCCACAAACGGATTGTCCTATTTGTTCGTAAATCCGAGTAATAGGAATGTGTGCCGGCCATTTGAACCATTCGGGGATCGAAAAGATACGTCGCAATTCACTCACGGTAAAGAATCTCCACTGCGTTCGATCTTCATTCAGAACGTAGGAGTTACTAGCAGAGTGGCTCCGGTACCTACGAGGAATGCATTGCAATACAGTAGCATTCTCGTCAACGAACGTTTTTTCCAAACCTCGGTCTGCCCAGGCATTATTGTTCTCCGCTTTCTCGCAAAGCTGTCCATCCACGAATCAAGGCTCTTCCATACATGGACTGTTGAGCGCGGATCCAAAAATTCCTTCAGTTTCTTATGTCGGACGATCGGCGGCTTCGGAATTCGGAAGAGATCAAAATCTGCCTTCTCCTGGAAGTAGACCGCGTACGTTCGATCACGAAGCGCAATGCTGCTGAAATCATGGCTTTGAAGCTGAATTGGGTCTACGATATACGGATAATCGTTACTTAGCAGTTCCCGCAAATCCTTATAGGTTCCGGATTCGTAAAAGCCGGGCACGTTCTCGAAAAATAGCACGCGCGGCTCAGCACTTTTCAAAATCTTGTACGTACCGAGTACGAGATTCCGGAAATACCCCTGATCGTAGTCCCCAATTGTAGAGTGCTCACAGCAATCCAGAGAAACGAAAGCAACATCTGCCTTGGCGACGGTATGACAATCACGAAGATCGCCTAAAAATAAATAACTGTGCGGGAAATTGTGATGCAGAACCTCCGCGCTATAATCTTCCTCGATTTCCACTTCCATCGTAGCAGAATAGTAATTTGTGTCTTGGAAGCAGGCACTTCCGATTCCCGCGCCCGCACAGATCGAGAGCAGCCGGATTCGTTCATCATCTGCTGCATCGAATGATTCCGGCTCAAACAGTTTAAATCGAAGCGGGCGTACAACAACCTGGCTGAAGTCACCGTTATGATATACCGAGATTTCGATTTTCTCTTGAATACAAAGGATCGTCGAGTATCGGTCACCGCAGGTATCCACCAGCGGCCGCGGCTGCCCACTTGTCCGGTTCATCCGGTGAGCAACACTGATTTCGTGCACGTTGTCAGCCCCATCAATCGCCTTGTTTTGAATGATAATCGAACGATCATCCTCATTTACCTGAACGAATAAATCGGCCCCCGGCACCCACTCCGGATGCCGCAACTGATCTTCCATCGCCTGCAGCACGATAGGAGCGAAGTCATTCGAACCCAGTATTTTCGCATTGAAGCCCGAAGGAAATGCGTAATACCGTCGACCAGACTCAACCTGCTCGTTGTAATCTTGAATAAGGCGAGCAGCCGTATGCAATCAATAAAGAACTCACTCTCATTCCCTTCAGCAATTAACCGTGCCCCGTCTGACTGTAATGACCGGAGCAGGTCAAGTTGGAAGCTGACTGCTTTCGTCCCTGACTGCTCCGCTACGGCATCAGCATCATCCAAGCCGATAAACGTCACGATTAGCGCATCTGCATCCCTTGTGAGCAGAGCTTGTGCTTGCATGTAGTCTCCCATATAGGGGGACTGCATCACATAAACTTTGCCCGGTTGGATATCGCGTAATTCGATGTTCCCGATCGTGGCTGGTTCTCCGTTGGTGACGATTGAAAATCTACCGGGAATCTATTCTCTCCTGGTACAGCGGGGGAGCATCTAGGAGGAAATAGGAATGAAGAACGCAACCACAGCGGGTTCTTACGGAATAAAATGACTATTCCCTTTCTGCTAGGATGATGGGCAGAACCATTTAAGAAACATCCATCATGCCATTTCTAAACTTCTTCCCTAACGATTGATAGAACGACGTTTTCACCATACAAAGCGTTGAGCTGCTGCTCAATCTCTTCTTCAGTGGCGTTGACGTAATCAATATCGCTTTCGTGAATCTTCGACCCGTTCTCTTGATTCAGAGGACCGATCGCATCCAATACATCGTCATAGGTAGTAGGCGTCACTGCGAAAAAGAATTGCCGATCGATACGCTTCCAATGTAGTTTAGAAGCAGCCAACCGCTCCTCAATCAATAGTTCGGACAGATACCAGGACTTGATGTAAAGGTTCTTCGTGTTCACGTTTTCCATCATTCGAAATGCCTCCTCGGTTTGGGGATCAACGCAAAAAAGAGCACAACAGGCATACGGATACCGTATGTCTCAATTGTGCTCCAAAGGTTGAACCTGTTTGATAATCGCTAAAAGCGTCTCCTGCCCTGCCCGGAAAAAAATTAACGGCAAAGAAAATTGGGTGATTCGTAATAAGTCTATTATATATGAAAAGAATTGGAACATAAAGTCCTATACTACTGCTGTTTTATTGAACTAACGTTCCCAGTTAGCTTAACGACGAGCAGCGGACATTTGTATATAACCACCTATTTTGTGAAGCAGTGGCCAGCAATTCGAAATACACTTCAAAGAAGGAGTGGTGTTAGAATGCTGGAACCAATTCAAATATTCTGTGCTTCCTGCAAACAGCTCAAATGGAGAGTAACCGAAAAACAGACGTTGTTCCCAAAGGAAAGTTTCCCTATTTCGGTCTGCTTTGATTGCGAAGAAGAGATTCTTTCTAAATTAAATGATTTTCTTAATAAAAAAGGTACCAAGGAGAACGAGTAGACCAGAGACGAGTGTCCCGTAAGCTTACGAAGGTCATTTGAACATCTTATAAATTGTAAATCCCATCCATATAGCGCAAACTAACCATATCCCTATAAACAGTGCTCCAACAAACCAGTTTTTGGGCTTACCGTTTTTCTTTATTTCTTCAGCCTTAGCCCTACAATCTACGAGGACTGGCTCAGGAATCATTTTTAAAGCAAGTGATATTCCCAATGGAACAATAATTAAATCATCAAGATAACCTAGAATGGGAATAAAGTCAGGAATCAAATCAATCGGGCTAAAAGCATAAGCGACGACTAGCAGAGCAACTATCTTCGCATACCAGGGAACCCTTGGGTCTCGGTAAGATAGGTAGAGTACGTACACGTTTTGTTTGATACTTCTTGCTGTATGCTTAAGTTTGTCAAGTGCAATAGACTTTTCCAATTGACGCCCCTCTCTACAGTTGTCATCTGCTCAGTAGTTACATGTCTTCCACCATTTTAGAGATTAATAATACACAATAAATTACAAGAGTTATCTCAGAGTTAATTAGGAAATTCTAAGCACTATGATACACTCCTCCCCGACCTCGATACCTTGCAAATAAAACGGCCCTCAGCGCATTATCGGCGGCGATGCTGGCCCAAACGGCGGGCAGGCCCCAACCCAAATTCCAAGCAAATAGGTATACGCCAAGCGTTCTAATTCCCCAAATGCCGATCGTGGTAACAATCATCGGGTATTTGCTGTTTCCGCCTGCTTGGATGGCGGAGGTGTCCACTAACGTTGATGCTAGAAATGGCTGTGAGATGGTATCGATGGCCAAAACGATAAGCAGCAACTGGATGACCTGCTGGTTGTCCGTAAAAAGCAAGCCGATCCACGGCGAAAAGATGCAAATGGCAGCGGTGATAACAGTCATCGAAATTGCCGACAGGATGTAGCTCCAGCGTCGGTACGATTGAACGGCGGCGACGTCTTTACTTCCGATGGCCTGCCCGATGGTCACGCTCGCAGCTGTGGCAAACCCCGCGCCGACTGTTGAAGCGAATACGGTCAGCGTGCCTGCAATGGTATGGGTCGCATACACGTTGATGCCCATACGCACGATCAAACCGAAGTAGATGACCTGCCCGAGCCGCATCGAGAGCCGTTCGGCTGCTGCGGGGACGGCGAATGAAATCATGTCGACCACTACCGAAGGCCGCCATGTGCAATCCTCTTTACGCAGGCGGATCGCCTCCACGCTTCGTGATTTCCAGTACAAGCGAAGCAGTGCGTACAAACGGGCAAGCACCATAGCCCACGCGGCTCCAGCCAAACCGAATCCTGGGATCGACCCAATGCCGAAAATCAGCACGTAATCGAGCACAACATGCACCGCATTCATTTCAACGGCTACTTTTAAAGGCGTTTTTGTATGTCCCGTAGCCCGAAACGCCGCCGATTGAGCGGTAAACAAAGCGATCAGCGGGGATATGCCGAGTACCACGCCAAAGTAAGGCAGGGCACTCGCCTCGAGTTCCCTATTCGCCCCCATGATGTGCAGCAGCGGCACCGCGAAACGGACGGTAGCTGCCGATATGATGAGTCCCAAAGCCAAAGCGATGATATAGCCGTGCCAGATGACCGAGCGACCTTGTTCCACGTTTTTTGCGCCGACGGCCCGAGAGAGAAAAACGGATAGGGCCGTGGACACCGCAGTGAAAACGCCGATGTAGGTGAGACTGTAGATATTCGTAACGCCGACCGCATTCACTGCGACAAGCCCGGTTCTGGCGATAAACCAGGCATCGATAACACCCAACAGGCTCTGTAAATAAGCTTCGCCAATGGCGGGCAGAGCGATGGATAACACGCGCTTTCCGGGAGCAGGCAGCGTTGTAAATCCCCTTTTAATAAGTTCTTTCCTCCAGTCTAATACTTTTATTTTTCAGTCTAATAATTTATTTTCTCAATACACTTACGATAAACTATGGCTGAATGAAAGCAGCTAATTCCAAGAATCAAACTAGATATAAGTGGTATTAACTCGGGTACAGTAAAGAATTCAGATTTCCCGTCTCCTACTGCGCCTAATTTCGGCTGATGTATATCCCAGTAGCCATACAGCATAAATCCTATGGGCACTATAATACACGCAGCACCTATAATTATAAGTAATGCAAACCTGTTCAAAAGCTTTCCTTCCTGGCGTAATAGACCCCTTATAATTCTCCATGTAATTTAATACCTTTCCTGCGATTGGAATATCGTTCCCAGTTAGCGCAACGACCGCACTAACGTTCTTCGTTATTGACGTGCAAGTTCGAAACTTTGCCACGATAAATAAATACATAATACTGCAATTGAAAAGAAGATAACAGAAAATTGAAGATTCCTTCGCATTTTGATGCCATAAACACAAAAAAAGAAAGCAGCTGCTAATTTCGCACAGCTTTGATAATACGTATTATCCGAAAAAAATGAACTGCTAAATAGAATTGAAATAAGTAAAGTCATAGGAATAAGAACTTTAAACCATAAAGGTTCTCTTAAAAATTGTCTATACATAAATTTAATTCGCTGCACTACATCATCAACCTTCCCAATATTCTTTCCTTATTCATTACGTTCCCATAGTTTGGAAGTTGGGCAAACTGCCCGATACTTAAATGGAAAAACGGCAACCAAAGATATGCTGGCTGCCGTCACACCTATTCAACTCTGGTTCACCGTTGAATACACTACTGAGCTTTTAGTTTACGACTCGATGGACGTAATGCCCAAGAAACGATAATCAGTACAAGAAATATTAATGGTGATGCAATCTCAACGAGGTTGTCCCCTGCGTAGGCATGAGATGCTGAAGCCGCGATAAGATCAATGACAAAGCCCGCATACGCCCATTCTTTCAGACGTGGAAAGCGCGGTATGACTATTGCGACAGAGCCCAGGATTCTTCCAATTCCAAGAAACGTTAAAATGTAGACCGGATACCCAAGATGATTCATTTCCTCTATTTGGTGCTCCCCCTGCATGATGAATAGAATGCCGCCGATAAATAAAAGTGCTGTAGCTGATATGGTGCTTACCCAGTATGCGATTGGTTTCATTGTTTCTCCTGTGATTTACCGATTATGATGTTTATATTTGATTCAATATCGGTTCTCATGAATGCTTTTGCTTCTTCATTTCCTGTTAGCTGAAGTAAAACTGGCTCGTCTGTGTTGCTTGCTATGACCTTAAACGTTAGAAATGGGCAGCATTTGCGTTCCATGCTTACCCATTCATTGACAAGTCGCAGCGTTTCCGCGTCTCCTGGGAAGCCATATTGGTACCCGTTTTCAAGCTCTGTGATGCCGAACCTTCTTGTTTCAAGCTCTCCCCAAATATGTTTGTACTCCATGCGTTGATCTTTCGTGAACACGGTATGACAACATGCGATCGGTATTTCTTTAATCATGGACACTATCCCCTTCCCGTAGCACAGGATTTACAAGCACATCCCGGCTTCATGCAGGAAGTGCCATTCGCTTTACGGCGCTGAAAAATAAAAATGCCTATGCTAATTAAAGCAATTGCCATTAGCACAATTACAATTGGATCAAAAAAAAATGAAGAAATTCCTACAATCGCAGCACTTCCGATTAAAGGAAGTGCACAGCATAATGCACACGCACCTATTATTCCAAGACCAGCTAACCAATCCCTTTTCTTCATTGCCTCACCGCCTTATATAATCTATACTGACATCATAAAACTTAAAGCTAACTTTAAGTCAAGGGGTGAAAAAAATGCCAGAACTTAGCATAGGGCAATTGGCAGCGATTGCCGACGTTAACGCTTCTACGCTGCGTTATTATGAATCCATTGGGTTACTTCCTTCACCTGAACGAAAAAACGGTCAGCGCCGGTATGCCAAGAGCCTGCTCGATCGGATCAACTTTATAAAAGTCGCGCAACAAACAGGATTCAGCATTCAAGAAATTACGGTTTTGTTAGAAGGGCTTGAAACCGTTGCATCGCTTTCGGAACAATGGGAGCTAATGGCTATGCAGAAGAGGTTAGAACTGGAGCAGCGAAAGAAACAAATCAATTCAATGATACAAATTCTCGATAGCGGCTTAAATTGTAAATGTCTGTCCTGGTCAGAGTGCTTAGAGAAAATAGAAAATGATGGATCTTGTTAGAGGAGAGGTCATGCATCATGTTATTAACCATATTGATTTTTGTCGTTGCTGGGCTTGCTGAAATTGGTGGAGGTTATCTGGTTTGGCTTTGGTTACGGGAATCGAAACCGCTTTGGTACGGTATTGTCGGTAGCCTCATTCTAATCGCGTATGGGATCATCCCCACACTTCAAAATTTTCCTTCGTTTGGGCGCGTTTATGCGGCTTACGGCGGCGTATTTGTGGTTCTCGCCGTGTTATGGGGTTGGCTTATTGATAAGAAGACCCCTGATATGTATGACTGGATAGGCGCCATGATTTGCATTGTAGGTGTTTCTGTAATGTTTTGGGCTCCTAGAAGTTGAAATATAGTCAGATACCACCACGCTAAACTGCCCTTCCCTCGGTTTTAAGGGTTTACCTCACATATACTCACTCATTCGCAGGATTTCATCACCTTGAAATAGATATGGAGGTGGAGAAAGCTATGGGCGGATGCCGTTAGCCCAGTAACTGGGTATGCGGGAACAAAGGAATTGCTTCAGCCATTCCTTTCTGCCTAACTCTACTGCACGCAAACTCCACAAGTACCCTGGTGTTTACCATCCCATGGCTCGACGGGTCTATGCCCTTACATTCCATCGTCATACGTATCCAAGGTGTGGAGACCGATTGCGTTTAGCGGACGGGTCTGAGCCCTTTTTGGGCAGGAACTCGGTTCTCCGTGCTTTCTTTTTCAAAATCCCGCGAATGAGTCAATATACGTGACGGATCAATACTTTAAGCTGCTTGTGAAACGAGATGGCTGGCTTTTTCAGATGAGAATGTTTCTGCCCGATGGACCATACCGATCAGAATTCGTGCCACTTTACCTACAAGCTTAAAGACAGACTGTTGCTTCTTCATGTGCTTTTTTTGAACATTGTGCTGATGTAATTCTTGAAAGATCGGATTAATTCCGATGAGCTGAATAGTCGCTAGATACAGATATTTCCTCAGACTGGAATCTCCTCGTTTGGAGATGACGATCTGTCCTTTCCTTTTCCCCGATGTACTTTCTGCTAGATTCAGACCGGCTTTGCGCAGTAACTGACGTCCATGTGCATACTGTCTAAGGTCACCAGCACCTGCCAGAATGGCCGCGACGAAGATCGGACCAAAGCCTTTAATAGAACGGAGCTGAGCGGCCATGGGAATCTCCTCTAGCAATGCGTGGAGCTGCTTTCCGATGTCTGCTAACAGTTCTGTAATTCGTTCAAACTCTGTGATTAGACGTACAAAATCTTGCTTTGCTTCGGCTAAAACTGTAATGTCTCCTACACTCCGCCTAGCTTGCGCAATGAGCTCAGCAGCCTTTTGTGTGCCTGTAGTGCCTCCTGCCCTCTGCATATGTGTTTTCCATATCGAAATGATCTCCGGTGTTGACCGTCCTGCAAGATCCTGAGGCGTAGGTAATTCCTTCAGTGTAGCCATCGAACGTTTACAGGTCCAATCCTTAAAAACCGAACTGTACTCCGGGAAACGAATATCCAGCCACCGAATGATGCGATTTTGCAGCCGAACGCTATTTGCAACCCAAAATTCTCGATCGCTCATCAGCGTTCTTAACCGCTGGAATACATGTGTTTGTTTCGTATGTTCATAGTAGTAGCCTCGGCTTACTACATCTGCTATGACAAGTGCATCTTTTGGGTCATTCTTGGATTGGCAGTTGTCGCGGTTTTCTTTATTACGCTTGGTCGTTGCAGGATTGACTAATACGACGTGTAATCCTTTACTGGTAAGCCAGTTGGCCAAGTTCCACCAATAATGACCTGTTGGCTCCATACCAATAATCACGCTACTTAGATGGTGCTTTTGCTGGATAGCTTCCATCCACCGTTATTCAAACCCCTCAATGGTGTTGTTAAACGATAGATGTCGATGCGTCAGCACGATTCCTCGGAAATTCGTAGCATCAAAAGATCGGTGGTTCCCAATCCGAGAGCGTGAAAGTTCGCCCGGTCCCCGAAACGATCAAATATCTTCGCGAAGACCCGTGCGCGTTCCTTCCGGCTAACGAAAACGCGCCGATGGCAATGACGTCGTGATCCTCTGAAACCATTTGCTCGAGTACCTCGAGTGGGTTTTGGACGTGAAATATAGGAATTGGCCGGCGGCCGACTTCCCGTTCGAGAAATTCCGTATTACGTCGTGTTTGAATCGGGTAATTAATTTTATCTGCTGTCAGGAATGCATGTATGACGTCTAAGTTAGCTACGACGAAATTCGCATAATCCTGAAGGTCAATCGGTTTTGGATGTTGTCATCCTGGTCTTCATAAATGTGTCCATGGCTATACCTGCTTTTCCTGAAATTGGTTTTCTCTTATTATATCAAATGAAGAGTAGACACAAAAACGCCGCTTTAAGAAATAGAGCGGCGTTATTAACTATTAGTTTGATTGCTGAGATGAGGTCTTCTGCCCAGTAGGAGGAACAGATTACATGGTCTCTACTATTTGAACGTTCTGATTGATAAATTCATTGATTTGTTCTGAAAGCAGTTCGTATCCAACTGCTTTTTTATCTTCAGCATCACTCGGCAAGATTTGAATAAGACGGATCATTTTTCTATACCGTTCCTCGTAGGCACTTCCCCTGTCCTGCTTCGGATACACGCATACCACTCGGTCAATTGCATCTCGCTTGATCTCTTTTTCAGGAGGGATGTAAGTGAAATGAGCATATGCTTTTAATTGCTCATTGACGTCTGTCGATTCCTTTTTAGCTTGAGGGTGAATTAAATAAACGTAATTTCGATGCTTGACCTCGATGATCATTGCTTTGATAAAAACACTTTTGGAATCGTATAAAGCAAGTAAAACGTCAGGACGATCGTTCTGTGATGTCGCTACAAAGCCAATGTGCTCCTCGCTTGCAAATCGCTGTACACGTCCATCATATATGAGTTGTAGACGATAACCATTAGCCAAATGGAAGCGCAGTTCGTCACCAGATTTGAGCTCACTAAACGTTGGAATTTCAGTATTAAAACCTGCGACCCAACCACTTTCCCAAAGCCAACCCTGTTCTTGCAAGATATCCGAAATCAAACATACCGTATAGACTTCCATGAGCTTCGCAGTGCCTAGATGAGGATATGTTATCTTTTTCGCACTCATATCTCGTTTCAAATTTTCCTTAAGCTGAACATAAATTCGATGCAAAGCGTTGAAACGTTGGTCCTTTCGCAAGCGAAGACTTGGGATGGTTCTCCCATTTGCTTCTCCCACCTGTGATAGCCAGCTATCATGAATGGTTCTAGATAGCCATCCCTTCATCCGTTTTAACTCCAATACGTTCGCATCAAACTTTGAAGCTTCATGTAATAGACGATCCCGTTTTTTCTTCTCTTCAAGGATCCGGCCATTCAATCCATGATTCCTATTTTTAAAAGCGTTTTGATACTTCAAGGTGCTAAACGAATCGAGTTCAATTTGCAGTTCTTGAAGAACAGCCGATGATGCAAGCACTTCATCATTTTTCGAACTTTGATACATCTCAAATCGCATTAAAATATCATTAATTTGACGTTCTAAAAAACGTAAAAACCATAGCAACCATCTGTTTTCAAGAATATCCAGCGTAAGGACAGAACGCTTTTCATAGAAGACCGATGGTTGGTGGATAATTGCATTTCGTTTTAACCCCCGACTTTGCAGCCATCTAATACTTTTACTGTCTGGATTCCGACTCGTTGAGTGCAAATTATAAGTCTTCTCTACGTCTTCTGGCGGGGATGCTATGATTAACTCTGTATGTCTTCGGATATTACCGAATTTTTCCATAATGCTGCGGTACATATTAAACCAAACCACACCATGTCCGATTTCTGGCCCCCACATCCCGCTCCTCCGCCGGATCAAGTCATAGGTAACACCAGATACCTTATCCTCCAAATATTTACGCATGGAGTGAATGTATTCCCATTCTAAATGGCGTGGTTCCACCAAATAGAGGGACTCCCACACGCCACTCGGCCCTTCAACACGCATGGAATAATGCCCCGGAGCGGGCATATTATTCGTGTCATTCAACCGAATAACAGTTTCGCTGTCTCCGGGACGCAACACTTTCTCAATATCATCAGAAAAATGATCAATGTAAAGGCAGTCATCCATGTTATTGGATTCAAATTCAATTTTAATGCTATCGTACTCATCTACCGAGACGAACGTAGCGTCCGCAGGTATAAGACCTGAGGGGTATAGAGTAACAAGTTCCCCCGTACCCCAGCTCTGATTATATGTGTTACGATGGAAAATGCGAATGCTAGGTTGCATAGTCATACATGTGCAGCTCCCTGGCCTTGCGTCTTATTTCATTCATGGTGTTGGAAAAGTCACTCATCGATAATGCGGTCGTATCCGTAAAATGAGCAAATAACTGACCATTGATAGTGCTCACTCCATCAGCAGCTACGCCTATTAGATCGCGGAATTGTTCACTTGATCCTCTAATCTTGGTCAATATGCGCTGCTTCACCTGTAGGTCAATGACAAGGCGTCGATCTAAGTAAGGCTGATTTTCACCGTTTAAAGGAATCGCTTTGATATACTCTGCAATTTTCTTCAGTGCTCGGAATGAAACTCCTTTTTGCGGGTCAGCATCATTGATAATGCGGTGTAGCCCTTCAAAGAAGTCCATTTCATCAACAGTAAATGCATTCCAAACATCAAAACCTGAAGCCCACCCTCTGTAAACATCGCGGTTCCGGTATTTATCAGATAACTCGCTACCATAATCGTCATCTTCATCTCGATTGTTAACTCTCGCTTCGAAGAATTCTTTAAATGATATTTTCTCCGGGACGACGATGTTTACACGATCAAGCAGACGATCGGAGAAATTTCGTGTGGTTTCATCCAAATTCGCAGTTCCGATGAACAACAGATTGTTTCCGAGTCGTACAGTTGGTGGATATTTGGCATTGTTATGACACACTTGATTAGATGAATACAGCTGTAATTCTTTAAGCTCTTCCGTCAACTCGAGCCGGCTGATAAATGGCGCAAACCAATGTTCAACCTGAGAAAGGTTCATTTCATCGAATATCACCATATACATGTTTTGTTCATCGTTTTGCGCTTGGATCAAGAAGTCAGCAAATCCTGTATCCGATGGTACATATAGATTTGTGGAGGCGTTAAGATGCCCCATTAAATCGTCAGGTTCGGTATAAGCTGGACTAATTGGAATGACTAGCATTCTGTTCTTTTCTCCCTCTAATAGTCCGGTTGAGGAATACAGACCAAGTGCCTCCGCGTACAACAGAGCCAGTCTAGTTTTACCTGTTCCGGACATGCCGGATAAGATTGTAACCGGATTAGTTTTTACGGAGATATGAAAATTTACTAACGTATCCATGGAATAATAAAGACCATTCTCACGCGTAATATTCCATAAATGCTCTAGAAATTGATGTTCTTCATGGGAAGATGGCTTATCGGACATTTTCGCTGTTTGTGGAGCTGATTGCTTACTCGAAGAAGTATCGAAAGTTTCGACAGGAGTTTCCTTCTCATCTTCTGCATGAATAGTGGCGATAGATTCCCACTTATGAGCTGGAATATTGGTTAAAAATGCCGTATCAATAAACCAAAGTGATTCTGTCCCAAAAATAAAGTGGTTGAACCATTCAACATTCGTTTTCGTGATAGCCGGCACGTTGTGCGGAGCCCATTGTTTTTGATCTAAAGACGCCCAGCCATTTTTGAAGTAATAGAGAAAGTCATCACAAATAACATATTGAGGCCCAATTTTGTTATAATCGAAGTCTTTTAATAGAATAGACTCCCCTTGTTGTAATTTGAGTTCAAATTCATCGGATGATAAGTTTGTAATTTTAGGAACAGGCTCATATTCAGTCCCTTCTTTCCACTCTTCTAAGTTGCCGGCAATCTCAAAGTTTTTGAAGATTTTCGTATTGTCCAGGTATGTAATCCGAGGCCGAAACAGGAACACTTTATTTTCAAACTTTTGTTTAAGGATCTCGACTTGTCTATCATGATTAGACTCGTACTTAAACGATGGCGGCAGGTGGGAACCAAGATGTTCTTTTGGTTTTCCGACGTATAATGGGCTTGATAAGTAGTTATCTAATAATGAAATAATCTCAGGCTCTTTCGAAATGGGGCGAATATACATTAAGATGCCAGTTCCCTTTGAGTTTACAGTGATCGGGTAATGATCTCTTGCTGAAGGATATCTATCGACATCGTGAGCTAGTACCCCGAGCACTAAGCTTGACCGCGTATTTTCAAGCGCCTTTTTTGTCTCATGGGTGTGTGGGTCGAACCGAATAGCTGTATCATATATTGACAAATAGAACACCTTCTCTCTTCTTAATTTCTTCTACATGTTCGATTAGCTCTTTATCGCCGGCTGCATTGAACGTAACAGCATGCTTGATCTTTTGATGTATCTCCATAAGTTCCCTAGTGCTGAATCCATCACGCTGTACGTAGATATGCGGGTACTGCGATAGTTCAGTAACGGAATGCTTCCATTCTTCTTTTGAAAAGGATGTAATTTCAGGATAGAGTTCAATAAAGATTTCTGTCTGTTGAGAGTAAATAATCGCAAACTCATGAACGGGATCTCTTTCACCGGCCCAACCTGCAATGCGGTCTAACCATGGAATCACATTGTTTTTGGCTTCTTGAGAATCCGCTTTAAGCGTTTCAAGGTGAGTTTCAAATTGAAGTTTAAGCGCATTCATTTGATTTTGGTGTTCTTCTCGAAGTTGTTGTTCCTTATCTGCTGCTTCTTTTATAAATCTAATATTCTTCTCTGTTTCTATAGCTAACGTTTCATTCGCGTCTTTAATCTCCTTTTTCATTAACCTCGTGCTCTTCTTTTGTGCGTTTACCTCATCATGTAAATGTTTCAGCATATCACTCTTTTCGTCAAACATTTGGATAAGTACCGATGTTGCATAGTAACACCTAACTTCTTGATCCAGGTCACTCCTTAATTTTGCAAAGGCAAAGTAAATGAGGGAGGATGAACACTCAAGTTCTGTCGTCAATACATTTTCAACCTTTATGATTTCATGCAATTCTAATGAATGAACTCGTTTTTCAATGAGAGCTAACTTTTCCTTTGCTGCACTATCCATCTTCTGCTCAACCAGCTCAATGAGTTTCGTCGAACGAACCTGGCTACCGATCAAATTGAAGCCCTTCACATGTTCTACAGCTTCACGTTCGGTTTCAATTTTGGTATTGTAATCAAACAAAACTTCGTTTTTTTCGTGTCGACTAATCAGATCCGGCAGAATATCTCGGCCGATATCATTACGTTTTGCCCACGTATAAGCAAACTTAACATGATCAGGGAATTTACATTCAGACAACACCGCTAAATATTGCTCGTTGCTGATTGTATCCATATGGGAAATGGTATATAAATTTAACACGTCTAGAAAGACAGTAGTACCTGGTTTACTTTTTTTTCTATTATCAGTTAGTCCTGTTCTAAAAATAGACTTCAATTTATCTCTCATTTTCCCTATTGGTGCATTTCCTGCTCTAAACCCTTCAATTACAACATTTAATTTCTTGACAACTCTATTAAGCTCTTTCTCATCAAGTAACTCCACAAATAAATCAGACTCATTCAACATAATCACTCCAAATTTCTTATTATTGGATCTCCTATAAAATCAATGGAAATAGGCTCACCACTCTTCTTATCCACATAAAATCTAAATACAGATATATATTACCATTTTTCGAGTTAATCCATATGAAAAATCCATGTAAGAAGTAAGCATTTTGTCCTAAAAATCCTCGGATGGAAAAAGGACGATTCTTAGGCAGAACATCGACATAAATGTAAAAAGTACCTTACATATCAAGGTTCTTTTCTTTACGGAGGTAGCGTCAAGAAGTTTGTGTAAGGTCGTGTAAGTATCCTCTGAAGCTTGTATGAACTGGCTGTCTTGGAGGGGGAGTTCTCCCTCCAAGACAGCCATGTAGAATCAATCAGTGCTAGCCTTTTTCTGCTCCATAGCGCGCTTCAAATAGCTCCGCTAGCTAGCTTGATCTCGGTATCGCCGAAGCCAGGGATTACGCGGTGCTCGAATCGCTCGTTGTAGGCCGTAACGTCTAAGTAAACAATTTTTTCTGCGGCATCCATATTCGTCAGGCTGTTCATTGGCTTTAGACGTTTCCGGATTTCTTTGTTCATGCGCTCGATCGGGTTGGACGTGTAAATGGCTTTCTTAATCTGCCGTAGGTACTTGTAAAAGGCTAACAGCGTCGTCAACTGGTCTTCCCAAGACGTCACTTCTTTTGCGTACAGCTTGTTCCACTTGGCTTTGAAAGTATCAAAGGCGGCAAGAGCACAGTCATGATCAGGCGCATTGTAAATCGTCTTCAACCCTTCAATAAAGTCGGTCTTGTGCTCTATTCGAATTTTGGGAAACGTGGAACGGACTTTATGTACAACACAATGCTGCACATCCGCTTTTGGATACGCTTCGCGAAAAGCGTCTTCTAAGCCCGGAAGCCCGTCAAAGACGCCTAGCAATACTTCTTGCACGCCTCGGCTGTACAGATCTTTCAGAACGTCTTTCCAGCCATTTGAGCTCTCTTGTCCGCCGATGTAGAAACCAAGGATTTGTCGATGGCCCTCTTCGTCAATACCCATCGCGAAATAGATGACCTCGCCGCTTACTGTGCTGCGCTTGAGTTTTACGTACATGCCATCCAAGTAAATCACGCTGTAGCGCTTGGCTAGCGGACGTTGCTGCCAGTTCTGGATATCTTCCAGGACAGTTGCCGTAATGTTGCTGATCGTCGTCGGAGAATAGTGACTGCCAAACATACTTTCAATAAAGCGAGCGACGTCACGCGTGCCCATACCGCTTTTGTACATTTGAATCACCGCCTCTTCTAGCCAGCCGTCTCGACGTTGATAGGGTTCAAACACTTGCGTCTGAAAAGCGCCATTGCGATCGCTTGGTACTTCAAGTTCGTCGATCTGACCGTACTTGGTGTGCAAGCCGCGCGTGTAATACCCGTTACGGCTATTGCGTTCTTCGGGATGATCGTTCATGAATTGCTGGATTTCCGCTTTCATGATGCCTTCCAAATTGTCCTTCACAAACTGGGTGACAAGATTTTCAAATAGGATTGTGAGCTGGTTTTCGGGTATGATAGTCATTGAGTAGAGTCCCTTCTCGCTGGTACACAAACAATTTTACGTCGTCTTTACGGACTATATTGTCGTTTTTTCACGACATAAATATCCCCATGTATCAGGCCGGCTTAGCTTGCTCAAAGTATTTCTAGAATTTCGCATCACTGCTTAATTCCTAGGTCACTTATCCGGCTTAAACGTTAAATAATGCGTAATTCATATATTGGCTTGCTTCTGAGCCGTGTCTCCAGCATATTTTATACCGTTGTATCCATTAATGCTGCAACAAGCACCCCGATTGTATAAATATACAATCAAACGAATGTGAGTTTTCTAGAAACAAAACTTACAGCTTTTCTTGAAACATTTACAACCAATGATGAAATATTACATTCGGATTTTTCCCCTTCTGAACCGCTTCATAGTACGATTTTCCGCCTGGATCCAGGATGACGCAACGTCCCTCATAACCTAGCTCGCGAAGACGTTGTTTCCAGCTGTAGGATGGGTCCGAACGTAAGTAGTAATAACTTAGGAGCAAAAATCTCCCTCCGTTTTCCCTTACAATGCGCGCATCATCCATTCCTTTACTGACTCCGCTGAAGATGTAGCGTAGTCCGCGCAGCGTCAATCGAACCGCCCTACTCTTCGTCTCCGTCACCTTGCAAATATCGCTCATAATCGTCTTTATCAGTCCGGCGATTGCACTGGAGAATGAATTAATTCGAATTAGCGCTTTGAGCGTCGTTACTCGGCGGTAGAAGAGCACCGACAAAGCGCGCCGAAGGCTTGCCCGCGGAATACGATTCGGTTTCTCGCTCTTTTCCGTTGTGACGTAAATGTAGTCCTTCGTGACCTTCTGAATCGTGTTTGGACGATGCCCTTTCACCGTAAAGAAGACGTATCCCTCTTTGCCAAATTTACGAAGAAATGTCCGCTCCTTCTCTGAAGCCTTCGCTTGATAGTGACCGGTCATATCATAGCCCTCCATGGATAGCAGGAAAATACGAATACCGGTACGCCAGAAGCCCACATCTTCTTTCGGATCCGTATAACCATCGTCTTCGTTATCAGGGCTATCTAATGTATCACACAGGTACACCGAATGAAGATGGCTCTCAATTTCCGCTTGTGAACACGTAGCTTCGATCGCGTCTTCAATGGAGAATGCAGCATTGCAATTGGCAATAGCGAGCACTTCTTCAATCGACTTGTCCGGATAGCGCCTATCACGAAACGAGGAGACAATGGCCAGAATATCTTGCGTTGTTAGAATTTCCTTTTTGCTCATTATATTGCTCATGCAACGAAGGCGGGAAACCCCGCCAATGTTGCAGCGGAGCTTCCCTCCCTTTAAGTATGAATTACCTACCTTGTTGCCTGATTTCTCGTAATTAGATTAGAGAAAATCGGCGCTTCATATTCTCCGAATCGCGGCGCTCGCTTCGTCATGCTGGCTGCCCTCGTTGTCTCAATGAGGACGATGATGTCTTGCCCGCCGGTCTGAGAATAAAGACTCCCCCATTTATGGCTGAGCGTGTACTGTGGGTCTGTCAATAATTATGTGTAAACTCATTTACAACAGTTTCTTTAACGGAGGTGCTGGCCGACGCGATCTGGGAAGAACACCGAGAGCTGAAGCAGCATTTGCCCCCAGTTCTGAACCCGGCCTGTCCACTTACGAATAACATCCATCGTGGAAAGATAGAGCATCTTTAACAACGCTTCGTCAGACGGGAAGATGCTCTTTCCTTTGGTAACTTTGCGTAATTGCCGGTGGTAACTTTCGATAATATTCGTGGTGTAAATGAGTTTTCGAATCTCAGGCGGGTACTTGAAGAACGTCGCGAGTTCGTCCCAGTTATTCCGCCAGGAACGGACGATGAGAGGGTACTTCGTGCCCCAGACTTCCTCAAAGCGATCCAGTTCCACCAGCGCAGCCTCTTCCGTCACAGCCTTGTAGATGGGCTTTAGATCTGCCGTCACTTTCTTGAGATCCTTGTAGGAGACGTATCGTGTAGAATTACGAATCTGGTGAATGATGCACTTCTGGATTTCGGTCTGCGGATAGCAGGCGGAGATGGCCTGTGAGAAGCCCGATAGGTTGTCCACGCAAGTGATGAGAATGTCTTGTACGCCGCGATTCTTCAGCTCATTGAGCACGCTAAGCCAGAACTTGGCCGACTCATGCTCGCCAATCCACATGCCCAAAACGTCCTTGTTTCCGTCCAGATCGATGCCAATGACCATGTAGGCAGCCTTGTTTACAATAGCGCCGTCCTGCTTGACTTTAAAGTGGATCGCATCGAGAAAGACGACCGCGTAAACGCCCTGCAGCGGCCGATTCTGCCATTCCTTGATGAGCGGGACAATCTTGTTGGTTACATTTGAGATGAGCGTTGGCGAGACGTCAATGCCGTACAGATTAGCCAGATGGTCTTGGATCTCGCGTGTGCTTACACCCTTGGCGTAGAGCGCTACAATTTGATCCTCGATGCCCGTTACGTTGGACTGATGCTTCTTAACCACGATGGGTTCGAACTCGCCTTGGCGGTCTCGTGGTACGCTAATTTCCTGCTCGCCGTATTCGCTGACGAGTGTCTTACGACTCTTACCGTTTCGACTATTTGATGTCGTTTTGCTCTTTACCTCATGTTTCTCGTAACCCAAATGGGTATCCATCTCCGCCTCCAGCATCTCTTGAATCGTCTCGGCGAAGAGATCTTTCAACGTATTCTGAGCATCTTGCGCGGTGACCAGCTTATTCTCTTTAATGAACTGGCGCAGCTGTTCCTTGGTCCATAATCCCATGTAACTCCCCAACCTTTCTTCTACTTCCATTTTAATAGGTTTAGGAGTTTACACAATTTATTTTACAGACCCTGTACTGTGATTGCCAATGAAGTCGAAGTGCCGCAGCCTCCCAGAAACCAACCTGACGCGATTTCTCGCATCTGTACTTCAAATAGTACCAACCGCCCGCTTCGCTGCCGCCATATGCCCGTGTGCACGTGTAGACGTTAATCCATTGAGCAATGCCGAACAGGTTATGGATGAGAACCCAAAGCCTGTATAGGCTTCGCTTCAGCTGCGATACACGAAGCATTGCTGGTAGAGGTGCCGCAGGAGCGGGACCTGCTTTCGCAATTTCGACTACCTGCAGGCAGCATTCCATCTCCTCGATATAGCTAAACAAGTTTGTTCCACGGTGATGGATTCCGGCATGTATTCTGCACGCTTCACCGGCTTATGGAAAGCAGCAAAACAAGTAGACAGCATGCTGCTGCATGTGAAATACCACTTGTAGCAAAAAGCGAAAAGTCGCTGCATGAGGCCAACGGAAGCGGGATCCGCTTTCCAGGCATCTGCAAAACTTGCCGAATCTCCTATCAGTCGATGTGGAAATGTCCGCAAAATCGATTGTTTCATCCGAAATACCTCCATAATCTAGTCTTCGTCGTTCATCGTCACCGTAACAACCGGCTCGAGCTCGTCACCGGGTAACAAAGTCACATATAAGGCATGCGATTTTGATAACCCGTCAAGATCAACTTCATGCGAGTACGCAAGCCAGTCGCCGCTTCCTCTGCGCATTTCATCACGCAGCATGGCGACAAAGCGGCCAAGCAAGGATATATGAAGCGGATTGTCCGGCTCAGTGACGGAAGACCAAACTTCGATGGAAACTGCGACGGGGTAAATAATGCCAGCCCGCGTTGTCCATCGCGTTATATCAACCAATTGTCCGTCGGCGATTGCCTCTGCGCGGCTGTACCGGTGGATTACTCTCTCGTTCGAAATACCATCCATATTTGGCACACTCCTCAAAATGTCTCTCGTTATATCCCGTGGAAACGGGAGGAAGCCCTAGGCGGCATAACGCTTCATCGCGGCCGTAGAACTTCACGTAATTGGACCAGACGGCAGCTACCTGCGGATCGAGCCGATTGTCGGCTTTTGCTTTCTCGTACCCTTCCCGGGTCCACCATTGGTGCTCCAAGTCGGCTCGAAACTGCTCGCCGTACAACCTTGTCGTCCTGCCGTCCATCCATTTCCGCTTCCGGTAATCGAAAAGGTTCGCCGCGGTAAACCAGCGCTTGCCATCGTGGTAGGTCACATGGTAGACGCGCTGCTCGTCCCCCTCGTATTCCATTAAGAAGACAAGGAGAACATCCGGGGGAATCATCTTCATGACTTCCTTCGGGATGCGAGAAGCGAGATGGTCATCGAAGACGGGATTGTAGACCTTCGGGAGGCGCGGGGTTTGATAAATATCCCGACTGACCTTCCCGTTGATCTTCATGCACCACAGTCGCGCGAGAAGCTCGAATAGACCTTCCCTGCATGCTTGATCCGAAATCCTTTGCCCGCTCCAATCGCTATAACAGAGTTCTCCTTGAGACGCGAGCTCCCGAATGCTTCGTTCCGCTTTGATATCGCCTTCGTAGCCAGCAGCGTTACGCTGATGACTCGATAGGGCTGGAATTCGCAATAGTAGTCATTCACGGAGACAGCCTCTTTGTTCATCATCCCGTTCCAATCAAACAACTCGAGTTGGACTGATCTCATGGCTTCTCTCCCACCAGGATGTAAGTCACCGGTATACGTCGGTGCACTTTTTGAATGAGATGAAGCACCCGCCACTTGCCTTCTACACGCCTGTAATTTGCGAGATTCAAGACGATAAGGAAGTCCCCCATGTAACGTGAGAACATCAACATCAAGCGGCTCGTCTCCACCGGCATGGCCCCGCGGGAGCGGGACACAAACGTCAGTGTATTCGCTATGAGCGTGAGATCCGGATATTCAACCTGAAACTTCCAGATCGCTTCCTTCCACAGGCGATGAAACTTCCGCTCCCCAGCATAGTAGAAACCGAGCATGGGCTGGTGATGGATCTCATAGACGCCGCTTTTCTTCCGTGAAATGATAAAGTACCGGTTCAGATAGCGGCCTCCTATGCGCGCCCGCAGCGTGACAATGAGAGCAGACATTGGGATTGCGATGAGTGTTAAAAGGAAGATGAAGATGAACATACCAATGGCATCAATAAACATTCGAATTACCCCCTGTGGAATAGAAAAAGAGGACCCGCGTTTGCGAGGCCACTGAAAAAGTCTTTAAGAACAATATATATGGCTTTTCAGAACATAAAAAATCCGTTTTCAGCCTGTGAGATGGCTTTAAACGGATTTTTTGCGTTTTTTATTTGACTTCACATATAAAAATCGATGATCTTTTGAAAAACCGTTAGTTCTTCAGTGGTCTCCGCGTTTGCAGCCCCCTTTTTTCCTCCAATGTATTAAGCTACGATTTCGCTAAATAGAGCGGCTTTCGGAACGACTGAAGCAACGAAGTACTGCGTGGCCGGAGCATCGAAGTCTTCAATTGATTCGGCGTTGTCAATATAAACTGGGTACGATCGGTTCTGTAACCGGTTTAATAGCCCCGCCATTTCAATTGAGCATCGAATCTTCTCCGACGTGCTCAGTGACTTATACTCGGTTCGCTCTTCCCCATACAAAATGGTGAAGTCGAGTGTCAGCTCGCCTGTCGCACCCACGTACTTGAACAATTGAATGCGTGCCAAGTTCAGGAACGTGTTCACGTAGTCGACCTGCATTTCCGCGTATTGGAGCATGAAGTTTTTGACGGCCTGTACATCGACCTTCTTCTCGTCCCGC
The DNA here is from genome assembly GCF_010365285.1 of Paenibacillus rhizovicinus. NCBI lineage: Bacteria > Bacillati > Bacillota > Bacilli > Caryophanales > Paenibacillaceae > Paenibacillus > Paenibacillus rhizovicinus. Next base: position 78,748 of record NZ_CP048287.1, on the reverse strand, counting down.
TCCGTCACCGATTCCCCGTACACTTCGTGCTGCTGTTCGAGATCCGCAGCCATCCGCAGCTTTTGCGTGCGCTCAGCTACGATTAAAGAAAGGGCATCGATCTCGGCCTGTTTTGCCTCAATCGCATTCCCCCGCTCCGCCTCGTAGACAGCCGTCGCCACCGCATTTTCCGAATTACACCACTCGACTTCAGCAGCCAGTTGATACCTTTGCTCCTTTAGCGCTTCGCATTCCTGATGCAGCTCCAGTAATCGGGATCTACGTGCAGAAAGCTCAGCCATCGCATCCGCTTCCGTATGTGCGTGGTTGCATGATGGACAACGGTCGCCGGCTTGGGGCAGTGGCTTCTCCTTTAGCGCTTTGAACTCTCTAAACCGCTCGTCATATGCAAATCGCAGACCAACCTTTTTCTCCAGGAGCGGGGCGAGATCGTGAAGAACGGGCTTGCCGCCTGAATGCGCCAGCTCGCTCTTAAGGGTAGCCAGTCTCTCCTCGTCTCGCTCTACCACTCTAATAGGGACGTCCAGCATGCTGCTGATTCGCAGGTAGTCTATCTTCCCTTGTACGTTTTCGAGAAACTTGTCGAGTTCACTGATCTCCGCTCGCAAATTTCTCAACGTATGCTCCGGATTCACCATATCCAGCGCTTCGATTCTCACCTGATCGTCTTCATTCAGCTTCGCAACGACGTCCGTTTGATTAAGCTTCGGAAGCTCGACACCAGCATGTTGCGTGCTTTGGCCGGCTCCGATACGGCGATCGTTCCGAAATACCCTGGAATGAAGATGCTGAGGAATGGTTCCATCGGACCAAGAAGCGAATCGAATTCTGCCTGCTTGGATGCTTGTCCATCTAGAAAAAGTGATGTGACCTTTCCTTTACGGATCCGGCAGAATTCGAAAAGGACAATCGAGCCGTCACGCTGCGGCAGCTCGACGTCGATTCGAACCTTCGTTTCTTTAGCCTGCGTGTTCTTCAATCGGTCGAAGACTTCCTTCGTCTTGCCTGTCAAATCGCAGCCATAGAAGCACCACGCGATGGCTTCGGATATGGTCGTCTTCCCTTTCCTGTTCCCTCCGCCAATGCGATTCACTTTACCGAACGTGAACGATCTCATCGATCGATGCAGCTTAAAGCCGGAGATTTCAGTACTGAGAACATTCATTCGAATGACCTCCTAGAAATGGCCGAGTTCACGAAGACTGCTGTGTACCCTATCCCCGATAATGATGTGATCACTTAGCCCGATTCCGACAAGTTCCCCGGCTTCACAAAGCCGCTTCGTCAAATGAATATCTTCTTGAGAAGGCGTGGGAATTCCGGACGGATGATTATGCACCGCTACGATAGTTGAGGATCCATGCCGAATAGCAGCGCGGAATACCTCCCGAGGATGCACGAGGGCCGCATCAAGAGTGCCGATTGAAATCGTCTCTTTGGCGATCACATGATTCTTCGTGTCTAGGAACAAGCAGACAAAGTGCTCTTTTTCTAAAAAACACATATCCATCATCAAGTCCGCGACGTCGCCGGCCGATCGAATGATTACCCGATCTTCCTTTCGAGAGAAGTACTGCCTGCGGCCTAGCTCGAGCAGTGAAGCCAAGAAGAAGCTTTGGCGTTCATCTAGCCCATAGCGGAAAGACAGTTCATACTCGGAAAGCTCGGATAGGTCACGCAAGCCATGTTGGAGCAATTCGTCAGCAAGCAAAGACAATGATCGACTGCTTGTAACAGGCTCCATCAAGAGCACAATGAGGTCGCGAGTGGATAAGGATTTTACTTGACCGGTCAAGTAGTAGTTATTGCGGATCTCCCGAACGGCAAATGCGTTTAGCTCCTTTACTGACATTCCAATTCCTCCTTGATGATGGTATGAAAATGAAAAGGGACGCATTTCGCGTCCCCGTCCAGCCTTATCGAGACAACAACTTGCCGACGACAGTGTTTTTTTTCAACGCCTGGCGTCTTTGTTGTTGAAAGGATACCTTCATCAAGTGGATCTTGCTCATGTATTGTTCTTTCATACGTATGTCGCCCATGCCACGCTGCGGGGGTCACCCCGCGCCGAATGGCAGAGGGGCTTCCTCCTCACATAGTGGTTTTGTGGTTAACCTTCGAATTACCCCAATCGCTTAACGAGACAGCAGCTTACCCACGACCGTGTGTTTCTTGAGCGCCTGAAGCGCCTTGATCTTGCGTTCTGCTTGCATCATTTGAATTTTGCTCATACGATATCGCCCATGCCACGCTGCGGGGGTCACCCCCGCGCCGAATGGCAGAGGGGCTTCCTCCTCACATAATGGTTTTTTGGTAAACCTACGAATTACCCCTTCGGCTTAGAAAAACGGAATACTAACCGTCGTGTGGGAGCCGCGCCCACGCAGTCATGCTTAGTTACCTGGAACCTCCTCTAACCAACCATATCGAACGAGATTTGGTCGTCCGGCCGCTCGTAGCCGAGCAGATTATGCTTCAGCTCGTCGAGCCAGAGAGAGAATTTCTGGTGCTGGATCGCTTTCTTTACCTCCCGATTACGGACTTCGAAATAGTATAAGTCCTTCACGGGATAGAAAGAAAAATGATGCCCCTTCTCCTCTTTCGACCAAATCTTCGGCGAAGACTCCTTGTAACCGTGAAGTGGCCGGAAGTCGAGCTGATCGATAAACGCCTGCAGCCAGTTGACCGTGGTCTCTGCGTATTGGCTAGTTGTAAAAAACCAATCCGCGAGAATTCGGTCTAACCCGCCTGGATCAACCGCTCCCGTAGAACTCTCCCACCGAAGCCAGAAGAACGAACGTTCTTTGGTACTCATGTTGGGCCTGTACTCAACGAGCAGTTGATGATCACCGATGGAGCGGGACCAGATATGCCGCTTCGTCCGATCCGGGGATAGCCCGATCTGCCCTAATGCAGGGAGTATTCCTTCGAGCGGAACCTCCACCGTCCATTTGAATGCAATCGATCGTAGCCGCATCGTTTAGGCCCCCAGGCTGATGCCTTGCGCAATGGCCGTGCCAAGTGGGAGAGAGCCGCGGTAATTCTTTCCTGCGCATAGAATAATCGCTTCATCAGGTGTGAAGCCTTCCGCCTGCAGCTGCTCGTTGATCATCGAGGACCAAACGAATAGTTCCGCCGGCGAGAGCGATAGGACATTGACAGGAACGATGTGCGCACCCGCTTCCACCTTAACAAGGCCATCGCCAGTCAAGGAGTAGAGGACCTTTCCGAGCCCCTGAGCGATTTCGAGATTTTCGGTCATCCGAGATTCGAATCCGCCAAGATTAAGAAGCAAGCATACCTCTTTTTGCGTGGTTGGTTTCATATTCAAATTGCCACCTTTCGGGTTCGTTTTTGTTTGGTCGTCACGGGGACAACAACACTCAGCTTTTCGGAAACAGCATGCTTCTGAAAGAGAATGAGTAGTTCTTTCTCGTACATGTCCGCATCTTTTTCCGTAACCCGCTTCCCGCGGCCGGCAACAATGACTCTGAGCGGAATTGTCTTCACGACATCAAAGTAAATGGTGTCCAGTTCGCCATCCTTTTCAACAAGAGCATGGCCACCGCATATGGGTTGTTGGTTAAGCTGGATCGAAACCTTTTTGATCATCCGAATTACCTCCTGTTTGGGCATAAAAAAAGAAGATGCTGGCAGCATCTTCTAATGGTCGTCCCTGGAATGTATGAACCGTCATTGACCGAAAATTAAGAATCGGTCAAGCATGATTAATGCACCAACTACATAGCAGACGTACAAAAAAACCGTCTCCTTCTTGGAAGGTCGTGGCATCGTTCTTCATCCCTTTCTATTACGAATTACCTCCAGCCGTATGAGGCTCCCGCTCCGCTTAAGAGCTGAACTTGCTCTTTACCTCATAAAAGGCGACGTCGATATCGCCGAGAATATGCAGCTCATCCAATACATGAACGTACTTGTCGATCAGCTGTTGATCCTCTGCAGAAATCTCCGTATTTCCCTCCGGTAAAGGCACATCCGAAATCACAAGCGTACCACCCATGTAATGACGAGTGATCGTGGTAGACATGGCGCTCTCCTCCTTTTAGGATCCTAATGAAAAGAGAGAACAAATCTGCGGCTGCTAAGCTGCAAATCATTCTCTCCCACATATGTATTCGAATTGCCTCCCGCAGCTAGGATTGGATTTGCGGACGGATGAAATCCATCGGCCCAAACCGTTCCTTCAGCTTTCCGAGCGATACGGTGACCGCACCGATGATTCCGTTCTTCTCAAGCATCCCCTTGTATCCGTCCACGATTACACCATCGCCAAGAGCGATAAGCGTTTCGCATTCGCATTTCCGAGATGGGACGTCGATAACATTCAGAATACCTCCATCGAAGGAGACAACCTCCGTCGTCATCATATGCTGATACTCCCCTTTACACCGGTCACAATGCGTCATGAAATCAGCTCCTCATGACAACATTGTACCATCGAATTATTGTTCTCCCAAATTATTTTCCAATTTTGCAATCATCTGCTGATGTCGGTAAGACGTCTGCGTGCAGGTAATTACATGAAAATTTCTCGTGCTGACGAGCCCGACAACGACAATGAACCATTCGCCTTTTAAGCTCCTGCCGAGAATACACCGCGAAGGGGCTACGAGACCAGAAGAACGCGAACTACGCACTCGATTAGCCTCTGGAGAGTATCCTTCAACGATGATTCCGGTCAGAATAGCGCAAGCAATGTCCGTACGGTCAAAGCCACGCATTTCAAGACGATCGTCCGTGTAGTGTCTCGAGATGTCAGTTAAGTAACCTTCTTCTCCTGTTATGCCTTTGCGAATACAATCCAGCTCGTAAGGCCAGTTGTCCTGACGATAGTTCATCTTCCAATATCCCCCCTTTGCGAGTAATAGTAAATAAACGCAAAAAAGCCCAGGGAATAAAAAAAGGGCATAGCCAAAAAAGGCTTGCTCTTCTAATCCCTAGGCATCTTCCAATAGTTGTCTAACGACAACGCTCCGTCTTCGCTAAAAATAGGATCGGCGAAGAAATAGTAATGGTTAATCGTAATACTCCGATTATACTCTAAAATATAAATCTGGGCAATCGTTCCATATATGCCCCGGTAGTGCCGCCTTCCATTTACTTTAATCTCATTAAACACTCGCCCTTGGATACCAGGGGCGAGCGTAAGTTTCTAACCTTGATAATGCTGTGACAAGTTTAAACTCTCATAACCCCAGGATGCTGTGGCTCGCTCAAATAATTGCTCATACAAAGTGAGGTGCTCCTTAAACTCGTCAACAGTCAATTTAAAGAATTGAGTTAGGACTGGCCATTCTAAATTCTCTTTACTTCCATCATGAAAAAAATGATTTATCATTTGGGTAGCATCGTCGTCCCAACCAAAGCGGCCGGCAATGAATGAATCCGTCCCCGTTCTCCGCCGATCCTCAATGGTATAGAATAACGAAGATAGAATCTCAAAAATATTGAAAGCATCAGCAAACTCTTCATTTGTCGGAAGAATATGCGAAAACAGTGGTTTCAAGACATCATAAAGATGGTTGTTTGCGGCGGTATATTCATTAGCATTTGGTCTTGGAATATTAAGAGGAGCGGGAAATACCGATCGTGTTGAAATTTGTTTTATAAAAAAATCTGTTCGTTGTCGGTGTCGATCTACAATAGGCATTATTAAAATATTGCGCAACAAACTATAGTTTTGCTGAACGACAGCTGAAATACCAGCTGCATACATGCATAGCAGGGCGGGGTATTTTAACAACTGAAGTATGATTACCGATCCGCCCGCTGCCGGTATAGTGGTCAAACGACGGACGGTTTTTTCATAGATTGGAAATAACCGCTCATCATTCCTTGAGTAATAGCTTAACGTTAACAAACTTGCGACCAACGGAGTAGAGATTGATGTAAGGGTTTGTAGGTTCTGTTTGAAATCTTCCGCATTACCGTATTGAGGCAACATCAGCATCTTTTCACGAAGGGCATTGCTCTCGGAGATAAAATATTCTTCAAGCTTAATCCAATCTCCACGTCGCAAAAATTGTTTAACCATACCTACGACAGCATCCGTAGTGTAAGGATGAATTGTATTTGAAACGTTCATTCCTTCAACTCTTGTGCAAAGTTGAGTGATAAAGGAGCTCGCTCCTTCAATATTGATTACTTCTGCACGGCGATGCGCTATCAGTTCTTTCGCGCCATCCCTTACGCTGCCGACGGCAAGCCAATACCAGGAATATCTGCGACTAACCGTACGAAGCATGGCTGCTCGTAGCGCAACGTCCCACTCCCCGGACCAACCAACAATAATGAGACCGAATTCATCTAAAACACGGTCAAGTAATTGATTCTGCTCCTGCGAATAATTCGCTAATTCATCAGGCGTATTCAGGATTCGTGGATCTTTAAAATCTCCATGAAGCTTATAGATCGTACACCTGGTATGAACGAATGGGCGATTTCCTCGAATTGCCTCCGGAGATGATGCAACATCAAAATCTACGCCTTCATCCTGAAGGGCTGTCTCCATTAATCGATCGAAGTTCGTTGTTAAAATGATTCGAATAAAACCGAGTTTGACGAGAGAGGCAAGTGCGCGATGGGCAGGCGTTGGTAGCTTTATACCTTCCTCCATTTCGCTTTCAGTTGGAATGAAATACGATTGAAGCAAAGCTTGGCGTTCGTCAGGAGTTTTGCACAAGAGTTCAAGCAAAGCATCATACTTCGGTGCATGCCCATATAATTTTTCATACCATTCAGCAGGACTTTCCTCTTCAAAATTACCTTGCGCGGCTGCGATACGCCGGCACAAATCAAGGACGATCTCCCAACCCGTTGGAATTCTTGCATCTCTAGAAATACCGCTGCCAAGGAGAACAGCATAAACATCTGGGTTTGAATAAATCGAAAACGAAAGCGTTGTTATTGGATCGATCAAGGGGTTCTCCTCCTAGAATTTACGAATAAAAGTATATTGGACCGTCATTTTATTTCTCTATATGGAAATCAATTACCTGTTGTTCTTTAGAAAACTATCATCGATATTAGTTCAATCATGGACCAGGAATGAAAAATCCGGCTCCCATTTTGGGCAGCCGGACTTTTCAATACCTAAAAAACACCATGAAGAGAAGCGAAGATAGGATCCTCGCTGACCTTATCTTTTTGTAGAATAACTCCAAGATCAATAATGGCATTATCTATTCCTTGCATTTGTCGGGTATGCATCATGCGGAGGAGAAGCTGGTGAACCGGTTCTTCCACATCACACAGAGGGTGTATTTCTTCCTCAGAATCGTCCACTCTGTGTATTTGGAAAAAGACGTCCTCGTAGCGATAAACCACGATTCTAGCCATTTCTGCTTGCTTCTCGCTGGCGATGTGTTCGGGGAACAGCAGATTTCTAAAAAGAGTTGCATCGTCCATATGGACATCTGCCATTTCAAACCATGCGCGAACTCCACTAAAAGTAATCTCTAAATTCATCATCAAGTACGACTCTACGAAAAGGTTCTCCACCATCTGAGCGTTCATATTTTAATATTGCCCCTTTACAAATTCGACATGCGATACATGAAGGTCATCAGAAGAACTCGATTCTAGCGTAACCGAAATGGCGTCCGGAAGGTCCTTCACGTAAATGCTCGGCGCCTGGAGTTCTCCTGAATAAAATTGTACCACGTTTTTGTAGTTTTCCAAATTTATGACGGGTTTTCCGGTGTATGGATCGGTTAAATTCGTATAGGAGACTTGCTCCTCGGTTTCTTCGCTATCTTCGTTTGTGGATCCAGTGCCAATACCGCCTGTCGAAGTGCCTGTGACCGATGTCGAACCGGTGCTTGAGCTCGTACCCGTCTTTGGTGGTTTCGGCTTTGTTACCTTGGTGCGGTGAACTTGACGCCCGTAGGTACCATAGAGCTGCTCGATCCCGAAAGTGATGGTGATTGATTCCGACATATTCTCTTTAGCAGGCGTTTCCGGCTTTGAAGGCGTTGTCGGTTTAGAAGGAGTAGATGGTGGAGCTGGGACATAGCCATCATACGGAACATCCTTCCATGGTTCTCCAGTTTCTGGATCGATGCCGCGGTCCTGATCTAGGCTCATTAAGTTATCATTCATCATAAGGCTCTTCAGCTTGTTGGCATATTGCCAGTCGGTTGCATACGTTGCTCGCTGCAGCTCGTTTGCCCACTCAAAAGGATTCTTCTTGGAGCGGGTGACATTATAGCGCTGATTTTCAATTAAGAACTGCGCGTGGTCATCAAAGGATGCTGCGTAGCTTGGATATGCGCGGAAACCCGCATTGATATGATAGGATCCGTTCTCATCTTGTTCGCTTGTTCCTGCATAGCAAACTGGGCCCTTCCATGACCGATTAGCCTTGATGCCGAACACATTATTACAGATGTCGACGTTCCCCCAGGCTGACTCGAGCGCCATTTGGGCGAGTGTCACGCTGGCTTTAATCCCCGTTCGCTTCTCGGTCTCCATCGCATATAGCGCCCACTTAATGAAAAATGAACTATGCAGGACACCTACAGTCGAGGGAACACTAATAACAGGGCCTACGCCTCCTCCGCCTCCCCCACCCCCGGCGCCAGACCCGAGAATCGTTCCTGTATTCATATCTCTGGTGTAGATGGTGCCTGTTTCGCTGAATGCCGGCGCAGCAGACTCAACATAGACATTGCTGATATAAAGGAGCGGGTTTGTCTTATAGTCATATCCGTTCATTTCAGAGAAGTTCACATCGCCAAAGGCATCGAAAGCAGCTTCACTTGCGATATCGGTTATTTTGCTCATAAAGAGCACGTACGGTGAAGGATCGGTTGCCTCTTTTCCATCCGGAAGGTACTCATAATGAAGATGCGGCCCGGTCGTTCTGCCTGTATTTCCTGACAATCCGATAATTTGCCCTTTTTTTACGGTTTGTCCTGGGCCGACAAAAGAATTGCTTAAATGCAGGTAACGCGTCGTGCCGGGCATCTCCTCATCCGTACTCTCGATAGCTACGTTAATGCCGGCACTTTTTGAAGTGTCCGAATCGGAAACTTTCGGATAGAAAACGGTCTTTACGATCCCATCTTGAGAGCTTGATACTGGCGTGCCTACTGGCACACCAATATCAATTCCCGTATGGAAACTTTCTTCACTGGTAACCGGATGAACTCTCTCGCCAAACCCATCGGTGATGATACTTTCTAAATCCTGCTTATAAATCTGCGGAGGCAGGAACTTCTCCGTAAGGGTTGCACTAGCAGCTAGCGACTGGCCAGAAGAGATTACAGCTGCTATGAAGTAGAAGAAGATAAAGACACCCAGAATAATGGCATAAACCCACCATAAAGCGGCTAAATGGTTCATGAAGGCGGATCGGAGCTTATTCTTGATCTGCCTCATGGCTTCCTTCTTGAGCTGATCCTTCATGGCTCCCTTAGCATTTTTCATGTCTAGGAACGGTAATTTAAGAGAGGCCATCGTTCAGCCCCCTATTCCACAGTTGGGCGCTGCTGTTTCTTTCTGGTTTGCTGCGCCGTTTGCGTGTTTTTCTTAACGACGCTATTCGTACTCGCATTAACCGTCGCTTCTTGCAGTTTAGTGCCATTAGCCCGCTTCATGACCTTAAGCTCTTGGTCAAGTTTGGACAAATCCGTCGATACTTCATGTGATACGCGCTGCTTCAATGTCGTGAACACTTGAACATTGGTCTCGGTGTTGACTTCCAGACGATCCCCAATGTCCACCGATGCGGATTTTGAAAGCTTATCTTTAGCCGCGTTCATGTTATTCTTCAGCTCATTAGGCAGCTTTACGCGGCTCATATCGACTTCGCTTTGCACAACCGGCGTGGTTGTAAGTACGATCGGGACTTCCCGCTTCGAGGATGCAGTAGGCAGCGCCGGAGCGTTCTTTATGATAGATGCGGTGTTAAGAGGAACGGAAGTGTTGATAGGAGCTACAGGAGGACGCACCTCCTCGATAGTTCCCGTTGCCTTCCGGAACGCTTCGTTCGCCCGAAGCAAGTCACCTTTCTTCTTCCCAAACTCTGGCATTGACTCAAACTGTGATGCATAAGTGATTCGGCCTCTGCGGGTGGTCATCGTTTGGTTGATTTGATTCGTATTCGTCAGGCCAGCACCTTTGAAACGTTCGTCCATTTTCTTGACGAATTCGGAATGTTTGACGGGCTCTCCGGTCGCTGCCGAGGTATCGATCGCCGTTTTGTATTCCACCCTGTAGCGTTGGAACAGCTCGACCATGACAAAGTCGTTGACGCTCGTCTCGAGCTTGCGGTTTTTATTAAGGGTACCCGCACGTTGCAGCTGGCTGACGGCGGATTTCGGACGATTGACCATGAACGTGGATGCTTGACGAATGGCGTTCTCGTTGGAGTAAATCGTCGCGGCGACTTGTTGATCGTTCATGTCCTCGCTAATGCCCTGCGAGAGGATGGCTTGGCGGACGTCGCCCCCATCCTTCTGAACATCGGAGAGCCGGCCCTTCTCTTCTTTCCACTCCTTATCCATACCGCGGAATGGATTCTTCGTTCCGTTTCGAAGATTCTCGTGGACCTTGGCTACATATGGAGTGTACTGAACAGGCTGACCGGTTTCGGTGGCTAGCTGCTCAGATGCTTCTTTCTCCCGCTGATATCGCAGCTGCATGCTAGCCGTTGTCGCATCGTTCATATTGTCGCTAGACTTGGACAAGGCGCTTGGATTGAACGTATTTGGTACGCCTTCGGTTTGCTGTTTATTGAACATACCACTTACTGCAGTCATCCCTTTGTTATAAAGGGAGCGGGTCACATTGCGCTGTACAGCATCCAGCACCGTAGACTTGGCTTTTGCAGGCATCGGGATATGGCCAGCGGCCTTGGCAAAGACGGATCCAATTTCGTCTTTGTATTTGAAGACCACAAAGATCATGATGGCTTCAAGAAGCATACCGGTAAACCAACCTGCTTTTGCCTTAACTGCAACCAGGTTATAGGTCATGTGTCCGACCACCAATGATAGGTCCAAAAAGAACATTGTGAATACGCACATAAGCATAAGCCCGATTAATTTGAGGAATTGCGATCGGACGACAGAAATTCCCGCTTCCCTCCCCGGCAATAAGGAACCGAGAAGCGTAACCGCCATAACCATCGCATGAACTAATAGCCTTAGTCGAACATAGATGGTTGCAACAGCCCAGAAGCTTAATAGACCAAGAATAATCGCTCCAAAAATAGTGTTGCATAAAAGAACGATCATCTGTTCGTCTGATCGAACATCCTGCACAGCAGGAAAGTCGGATGAAACTGCCATTAGAGCCTCGTCTCGTTCGTCTGAGTACGGTTTTGTCTTAAGTACTTTATCGATTTGAGTAGGATGAGTTTCGTATGCGGAGGCATCATCGTACTGCAGCATACCATAAGGCTTCATGACCAATTCCATCCAAACCTGTTCGCTGATTGCTTGCACACCTGTCGTTGTTGAGGTGCTAAGTCCTCCTGGTTTAGCAAGTCCTGCATACATCGTTGCAGCAACTTCATTTCCCGTATCATTTAGAAACTTCAGGAACGTATCTGCTTGTGTGAAGAAGGCAAATGCCACTACCAGGGCAATTACGAATGAAATCATGGTCTGTAGCGAATCGAGAAATTTGAATCGAATCATTTGCCAAAGTACAGCCAGCATCGTAATGGACGCAAATACGCCGAACATCCCGCTCCATAGTCCGTTCCCTATGGTTCCATGGCTAATGCCAGATACGCTTTGAATAATGTCAGCCGCGCCATCAATAAGGCTGTCCATGTAGGAAAAAGTAAAGGCTTCTCGAGCGATAAAATTAAAGAAGCGGGTGATTTGAACACCAATCAAGAAAAGACCTGAGAGCGCCTGATCATAGATTCGGCTGACGCTATCATTAGCCTTGGCACCGATCTGCCAAAATTTCCGATCTGGCGAAAGCGTCTGGAACGAGTAATGAGAAGCTGAGTACTTGTTATACAGGGTGTTCGTTGTTTGATCTTTAGGAATCATTTCGTCCATGGAATCGGCGTACACGAGGCTTGCGGATACGATGAAAGCAACGAGCAGCGTCATGACGATGCTAGAGATGAAGAGTAAGCGCTTGGACGGTCTCTTGATCCTAATCCTCGGAATCTTCATCTTCATCTTCAAGCCCATATGTATCCTCCTCTCCTGAAGCAGCTTCCGCCTGATATTGCGCGAATCGCTCAAGCACCGAGAATTCATTCTCTTCCTGAACCTCATCATGTTCAGTTTCTGTCGTCTCTGGCGGTCTTGTATCGAAGCAATCGAAGAGATGCTGGAATACAACGTCAACGGATAGGACGCCCACACGGCCGTATATATCCTGCATGAGACATTGGCCGTTTTCAAGGTTTTTAATCAGGTCGATGTTGTCCTGTGTACGCTCCAAACCGAAATAGGCTAAGGTGTTCTTGATCTTCTCTGTGTCTTGATCGCGAAATGCAAATTTCATACCGATATTCCCGGCCAAGTCGCCGGCCATATCCGTGGCATTCTGCGTTGCAATACCGAGACCACCGTTCAGCGAGCGCCCCGTCCTAATGACGCGGTTTGCCATTTCCTTACCGATTTGAGTAGCTAAGATCGCCCACGCTTCGTCCATATTAGCGAGTGTAAAGATTCCTCGGTCGAAATAGATAAAGGAATCCATGAAGCTACCAATGGAATACATCGTCGCAATTGACATTTTTTCGATTAAGGAATAGTTTGCTGGGGATTTCTCAACAGGCGGCATTTTCAAGTTCTGAACCTGAAGAATGTTCATGGCATAATCCATGTTGATCGACTTTTGTTCGCCATTACCGAAGAGGAGTTTCGCGAATGATAGGTCCGCAAAGCTATTTAGTACCTCTGCGATAACCGCTGCCTCTTGTCGGGTCTCCCCCATCTCTCGGAGTACGTGAATGCATTTCGTGAGATATGGTTTAGGCTCGGATGCAACACGTATGACTGATTGGGAGATGTAACTGTATCCAATCGTATCCGTTTTAACGGAGCTGAGATATGCAAGGATATCCATAGCAGCTTCCTTGGCATCCTCGATATTCTTAAGCATGACGAATGGATCCAATTTACCGATATCAGCCGGCGCCGAGGAAAGGGTTGCAACTTGAATTTGTCCTTTAAGCTCAGGCAGCATGTCCGGCCAATGGGAACGTTCACCCTTCGGATCGAACATCAGTGTTTTGCCGCCACTTATCGAGTTGTGATAGCCGAGCAGATTCATAAGTACTGACTTGCCGCCCCCGAGTGTACCCGTAATGCTAAAGGAAGGTGAGCGATTAATTTGGCTAGCATGTCGAAGGTCCACATATACCGGGTTTTGGAGTGAGCCTGTTGTGCCAATATACAGGCCTTTACCATCACCAAGGTCTTGAGTCGCACCGATCATGCCGGCGGCAAGCGTTTCTGGCGGGATCCTCTGGATATAATCCGAAACATACCGGGGAGAGCCCGGGATAAAGTCATTAAATAAGAGCCACTGGTCACCCGCGGGTAATTCGATTTGAATATTCCCCATGTCACGGAAATGATCTTGAAAAATCCTTACATTGCTTTTCAACATATTGAGATCGGTATGGTACAGACCAAACGAGACATGCGTAACGAATGTTGGATTCTTGCGCTTCTTGTACTCATCCTCAAGGTATAATGCCTTCTCTTGCTTCTCTTGAAGGTCGAGTGGGACCTGTGCGTTAGCCTCGTTGATGTTCTTGACTTGGTTATCGATATCCATTTTCTTACGACTCAACTTCTTAATAGCGTCCCTAGACTCCAACACCTCGACTTTGATGCTCATTTGAACAGGGAATGGCAGAGTCGCAGCACTATACAGCCATTCACTTCCAGGATGGTCCATATTATCTGGAAGATCGGAGAGGGCTAGATACGCATGGTGAATTGTCTTGTCTTCTCCATCATGCGGCTGTGTAAGTGTCACCCGGCGCGCGCTGCTGGTATCAATATCACCTTCTGTAAGTGTAAGCACCTGGCGGGAATCGTATAGGAAGGTTTTGAGTCCACCACGCAGCCCTTTCGTTTTCTTGGGGCTCCATCCGTCGACATCTGAAGAACGAAGAGTAGGCTCCGCGATCCCCCACCAGAAATTACGTTTGATTAGCCACTCGATCTTTTCATGGTTAACCCGCTCTACCTTCAATTTTCTCGAGAGACGGTCGAAGATTTGCTTCTCTTTGATGCTGTAGGCTTGCCATTCATGTTCGAAAATCTCTGGTTCGTTAATGCCGGCAAAGTTTTCAATACTCCGCTTTGGATGAAGAACGAGTTTTTTAATTTCACCCGCTATTGTCCCAATTTGATCTACTAGCTCCTTGGCTTCGTTTTTCGGAAGGTAGACTGCTATAAATGCACGGTAATCTGCATTGTTAGTACCGGATACGGCGTTGTATCGCTCGTTTAGATAATTATCCATTGTATTGATAAATTTCTTGCCCCAATTCTTCAAGAGGCCCTGCAAGCGTTCTTTAAGTAGGTTGTGATGTTCGGTTATGTCATGAGTACGCGGCAGCCATAGAATATGAAACCGATCGGTAAGCAGTGTAAGAAATGAAGTATGAGAAATCAGCTTATCGATCTTTTGCTGATCGCTCAGGTGATCATAAACAAAAGCATCAATCTCGTAGATGGCCCATACGGATTTGTCATGATTAAAAGTTAGATTACCTTCGTAGTAAGCAATGGGAAATTCAATTTTCACTTTATTAACTTTTTTCTTCGCAGTCAGTGCCAATGTCTAACCCTCCTTGTAAAAAAAGGGGCGCGCTAAGCACGCTCCCTCTCCTTGCGATAAACCACTTTACTGCTGTACGTATAATGCTTCATGTGCTCAAATTTCCGATATCGGTGAAGCCGCTTGGGGCGCATCCAATAGAAGATCATCCCAAGGAGCCATTTATGAGGCGCTTTTCCATCAAGCTTCTGTTTTGCGATCAGCCATGTTGCCCCGATTGGAAACAGAATATGGTTGTATGAGAATGGCAGGAAGAAGAAAATGGTCTTTCCTAAAATCCAGAAAACAAATTGACAAACGAAGAAGATGCCGACGACTTTCAGGTTTGCCGGGATCGGCAGCTTCTTCCCCTCTAACGCGTATATCACAAAATCAAGATTCCAAATCCTCGTATAATTTGAAACCGTGACCCGCGGTGTTTCATTCTTATCGCTCATCGATTAAGCAAAGAAGCTGGTGTAGAGTCTAGTGGCAATGCCTTGAACCCATGTCCAGTTCATGAAAATAGCTACGAGCAGCGTAATACCGAATGCACTGAACATTTTGAACCAGTCGCGGGTGACGAGGAAGAATAGGCCGATACAGCCAAGTACAGCCGGGATCAACGAGTTTACGTTGGAGGTGATTGAGCCGCCTAGTTTTGCTCCAGGTGTATCAGCGAATGCGGCCGGTGCAACGATAGCGAAGATAGTCAAAGAAAGCAAAGCTACACGGAGAGCCAATTGAGCTTTTTGATTTTTCATTTGTGGTAAATCTCCCTTCAATTCTCATATTAGTTATTTAATAAACTGATATACTACTATTCTTCTGTTTTGGGGATGGTCTTGTTGTCAGTTGATGTACTTTCAGATTCCACTGGAGCGGGATCCTTCTTAGTTTCCTCAGCGGTGGCTACTGCATCTGTTGGAGTGATAATACCATTTGAAAGAACATATAGACGACCATCCTGCTGTACGACCTCAAGATTCCAGGAATTTGCAAACGGTTCGTCAATATCGCTATTTACGAGGACGTTAGCTTCAATACGATACTTTGTCTCTTCTCCTATTCCAGCCGGTAGCTCATAAACCGATACCTTATCGATTTTCTGATAAGTGAAAGCCGACTTTTGAATTACAACGGGCGCCTTTACGGTATCCGAGTAAAAGTATCGGAGTTGTCCTGCATTCCCCTCATACCAAGAGCGGAGATAGCTATCAGCGAGCTCCTTGCTTTTGTTGATCAGATCCTCGTCACCAACAAGCTTTCCGGTCGAAACATCTTCAACGGTCTCCCCTCTTTGCTGCTCAGAGACGAATCGCGGATAAGATTGGATGACAGGCCCCTCTTCCGCCAAGGTTACGGGGACGATCATGTAGGTCTTCTTTTTCACAACAGGTGGCATGACAGCTTTTCCCTGAGCCTCGAGTAATTGATCCGGAAGTTTTTGAACATCCCGCCAAACGACGACCGTCACGTCGATATGCTTTTGATCAATTTGATTCGTACCGTAAATTTCGGCAGATATTACTTTGCTGGAACCTTTAACGTCGAAATTCTTTAACCCCATATCAGGATCAATGCCCTTAATGAAATTTGAAAGTCGAGTTGTACGATCGCTCACAAAGTTCGAATCCCAGGTGAAGTATTCAGTCGCAAAATCGGCTGCGAAGCCCTTTACTGAATCAGCGATAATCGGAGTCGTATTTCCCTCTACAATTGTTTGGTTAATCGTCCGGTTACCTTGGGCAAAGGCTATTGCGCCTTTTAAGAGCAAAAGACTCGCAAATATCCAGAAGAATGTCCGAACCACTTTTTTAGCGGCCATTGCTTTTGGAGCCCGCGGCTTGATTGACTTGTCCTTTTTCGGCTTTGGTTCCTTCTTCACCTTGGAGGACGTCTTCACCTCTGAAGGATCATCACCACTCGTATTCTTTTTTTTAAAGAACGCCAAACGTATCTCACCTGCCTAGTGTTGTTTTCGCTTGCCTTTGCTTGCGTTATTTCCATTGACAATGACCCCTACTACCACCACCCCAACGACTATAAGTATGATTGCATACTTGGCGTCAAACTCCATCAACCAGTTCCAATAGTCAACCATGCGTTTCCAAACGCCCGGAGCCTTCTCAGATACAACATTTGATGCATCATCTATGATTCCAGCGACAACTTGGTGCGAATCGTCCATGTCTTTGTCGGTCGTCACTGGAGCGGGTTTCTGCGTCGGAGCCGGCGTTTCAATCTTCGGAGGCGTCGCCTGTTTTACCTTGGGTGCCGGATCTCGAATCATCAGAACCGCAACGATTAAGGCTAATAGAACACCGACACTAGCGAGTATGACCTTTCTGTTTTTACTCATTCGCTCACCTCCTCCCCGGGTGAAATAAACCAGTATGTTAGATAGTCAATAATATAACATACCACTATACTAATTAATATACGACTATTGGTAAATTTTAATGTACTAGTTGTTGTTGATCAGACGTAAATGATCCTTTCTTCGACGGCTGCCTTGAGCCGGAATTGGCTTGTTTTCCGCTACGCTAGCGCTTTTCATGATATGGAGTTGATCTTTAGTCAGCTTAATGAATCCATATGCCCGCTTCTGCTCCTGAATCATACTCTCGTAGTTCATGTGCCTAACCATCCTTCCTCCCCGCTGCGGCAAACCGTTGCGATAATACATCGCCAATAGTGCGTCCTACGAATACCTGTGTATCCAAGCCCTTAAATACTGTCTTCGCTGCGGCTCGAATGTTATTCAAGCGAGCGTCGTAAATCGCCTCTGGGACGATAAACGCAATAATGCCATTCTTTTGGATAATGGGTGCATCCTTATGATGCATTGCTGCCTTGTAGCGCTGTAGCTTATTTTCAATCGATACCTGGTGATCTTTGGCGCTGACAAATGGAGAACGCTGCACTGGCTCCGTTGAGCGATCAAGTTCGATGAAGAACACTTGTTCGTCAAGCCTGAAAACGGCATCTGGACGCACCTCGATATTCAAATCTTTGTTCCCGAAGATTGATAGTGAAGGATGCCAGTCCCAATCAACGAATTGCTTCGCTCCTATCTGCTCCAATTGGTTGTACTTAATTTCAAGGTAAACCTTTGCCAGCTCCCAGAAATGCTCCTTCTTCGCCCTCTCCATATCAAGTTCAAGCTTCGAAAGTTTAGATTCCTCCAATACCCCAATTTTTATTTCAACCAGTCGGAGGCCGCGGGTGGTCAAGTAATACCATGTCTCCCCTCTTACTCTCTCCCTAAGTTTTGGTGCTTTATCCAATTCATCAGGTAGAGCATTGGACTTCTCCAACACGCCTTTTGCATAAAGATCACGGAGATTCCGTTGCGCTCGGATTTTAGCAGTTTTCAGATTCTTACTGTCCAATTCCTCCTGCTCACCTTTTGGAATTGCAGCATAACCTGGATCCTCCGCAGGGTTATTCCAAAAATAGTGATGAACTATTGCAGACATCGGCATACACCTGCAAATGTAGAGATCAATCAAGAAGCGCCAATCTCTTGAACTAAGCCGATCCACAACAGCGCCAAATGATGCTTCAGAGGACGTGCGTCCTTTTTTCTTTTTAGATTCTCCACTTGCCGGAACATGCTCTAAACTCCCCTTCAAGGGGCCTCCACTCCTCTCGAACTAGACATGGCGACGGAAGCAAGATTCCAAGAACGCCAAAAATCCGTATTAGTCGCGAATTCGAAAATTGGGCGATTCCTTGGTACATCTGCATTTTCGAGGAATCTCAAACGAATTGCGTTAGCAATGTTCTACACGATAAAACTTCAAACGTAGAGACATGGCCGCGACTTATTAAATAGCATATCTTAATTTAATCACTTTGCAAATGTTGAAACACATAAAAACATCATAAAAATGCGCTGTGAATAAAAAAAATATGGCCTTCTCTCTTGCCCATTTTGAACTCAGTATAAATGGCGGTAAAACGGCATCGGATCTTCCGGAAAAGTGGAATTGTGGAATTATGACCGTGACATAGATAGCAAATCGAAGAAAAAAATCCTGGAGGAAGGGGTGGAATCTGTTTTAGGGATATTAACTAAGTTATAACTAAATACAAACTTCATTATAATTCAATTTGACTCCCGTTATAAAAAGTACTACAATTTTCGTAGAATGATATATTATCCTCGGGAGGAAAAAGAATGAAACTTCACTCTAACGCAGCAATTGATCTTGGTAACTCTGAGCTGGATGCTTACGTTAATGGCGTTTTGATCGTTCAACCAAATGTATTTGCAATAACCGGGAAGAACCCTTGGGCCGATGATGATTTAGATGTGCAGAAGAATCTCTCGAACATTTACGAGAATATCGTTGTTTCGATCATCTCTGGAGCTGCAAGGACAAATATGTATGCGGTTGGTACATATGCTCTGAAGACATTCGGTGAAAATGTCACGAACTTATATGTTAAAGGTAATAATGCCAAATCCGATCAAGAAGTTCCTTATGTAAATACACTTGCCATACTTGCAGCACAAGCAGTTGCACAAGCTCATGCGGAAGATCCGAATGTCAGCGAGATTGATTTGACTGTCGATATGGCAGCCGCGCTCCCAGTAAAACAACATACACCTAAGAATATCGATACTATGAAGAAGAAATTCATGGAGAACACGCATACAGTCTCCGTTCACCTTGGTTTGACGAAGAAGATCGATGTTAAAATTAAGATTGATTATGTTCACCTGCTTCAGGAAGGATCGCCGCCGGTGTTCGCTTTGCAAATGGACATTAACGGCGATTGGAGAACAGGCGGATATAACCCTGTTCAAGGGGAGAATGACTTGTTCACTGATTTCGCGAAAACATATGATCTTCCCTCAGAGACTGACGGAAGTTTCCTTGAAGGCAAAAACCTTTTGCATGTTGACCTTGGCGATGGAACACTTGACGATCCATTCACCAAAGGAGATTCGGTTGACAAGGATTTTTGCAGCGGTGTAAATCACGGTGTTGGACATGCAATAGCAGATTCTATTGATGATTTTTTGAGTCTTGCTCCGCACGCCTACAACTCCATCTCGCGTCAACAATACAGTGAGATACTGAGAAGCCAATATTCCGGCAAGAAAAACAAGTTTTTGAATGAAGCCTTATCGGCGTTCCGACCACACTGTGAAAACCAAGTGAACCAAATTCTCAAACATATTTCCGATCAGATTCTTAAAATTGGGGCAAATGAGATCGACATCATTCCTGTTTACGGCGGAGGCAGCATCTTGATGCGTGATTACCTCGAACCTAAGTTGAAACAGCTTTGCGACGATTCCAGAATTCAACTCTTCTATGTCCCAGCTAAATATGCGGTTACATTGAATGCAGAAGGACTCGATTTCTTCGTAAGAAGTGATATTTATAAGGCTTTGAAAGCTCAAGCAATTACGACGCCTGCTCCTGTTGTTGCAGAAAAGACTAAAAAATACGTAGCTGCTGCTAAAGAACAGTGAACAAATTGACCATGAAGAGTCACTAGGGGGTGATATTTTTGAAAAAAACAAAAACAGAAGCTTTCCCTGGTAAACCGATAGTCATGAAATTGCGAGAAGATGAAGAAACCGTCGTTCTAGATTGGATTAATTTACAGACGGTTTATAGTGATTCAATACGGTATCTGATTCAGAAAGAAATCGCAGAAAACGGTTTAAGAAACCTCCAACATTTTATTCCGCAGTTTCGGACGGTCGAAACGCTGAAATCAATAAATGTGATTTCGTCGCCTGAGAGTATTCGAATTGTAACTCAACATTCGGCTGCATTAAGGGAAGATCCACCAGTTTCAATAGAATCGGTCTCTCCCACATCATCTTCTCATCATCAAAAGGAAGAGAATGTAACTGCTGCAGATCTGGTATCGGATCGGCAACAAGAAACATCTCCAGCTATTGTGGATGCCGGCAATCAAAATAACGTAGTCAATAATAAGCCGGAAAGCAATAGCTCTACTACTGGTACGACGGATAATCAGTCGAGTTCATCCCATCCGGGGCCAAAGAAACCCAAGAAAGTTTTTGGTGACGACGTTACAAAGTCTTACGCTAACTGATTTTCCAGAAGAGACCCCCAACAACTTGTTGTTAGGGTCTCTTCTCTTCTTCGATCGAACCGTCAATTGAGATGGTGAAGAATTCAACTTTAGCCGCGATCTGCGTGCCCCTGCTCGTTACCGATAACGGCAAACTGTCGATGGACGGCTGAATTTTGCTACTTGACCTCCTCTTCCCACTTCCTGTCTGCGTTCCAGGGAGCGATATTCGGCATAAGCAGGTGCTGATGTCGTCAATCTCATCAAGGAGTCGATATTTAGTTCGAAACCCGCTGTCGCCCCTATTTGTAACGCGGCGAGGCGTGATTGAGAGCCGAGTGCTAAGCAGAAGCCGATAGCTGCGAGAAGCAGCTGTGCCTGGTGAACTTAACCGCCGGCCTGACCTCCAAGTTTGTCATACAAGTGAAGGTTGTGTTCGCCACGTGTACCAATGCGCCCTGCGTCGCTTAAATCCAGCAATGGCCAGTGCTTTCTATCCATTGCCGCATTACGTCATCGCTGCCCTCCCCCTGCTGCTAAGTTGTTACGGTTCTCTCAGGCGCGGACCTGGTTCTCTTCCCGTTGCTTTACGCTCGGTCAATCTGCCGCGCGAAGAGAATATTACGGTTCAGGTTTTGTCGTGAATGCGGGCGGCAGCATACATGGTCATCATATGGGAGCCACTGCCGGCATCTAAACGTTCCGTCAAATATAGGCTATTGCAAACATAACTGGTATACCTAGTAAACTCGGTATACCAGTTATGATTTGTATGAATTCTGGTTTATCTTTCGCATATGTCGGGATATACTGATGGTATACTTGTTAGGGGGCGCCCATATGGAAGTTGAGAAAAAGACTGAGTTAGCGCAGTATAAAGTTAGCGATGCAACGAAGCAACGCGCAGAGGCCGCTGTGAACTCTACCTTTCAATGATTCAAACAGAACACTCCCGCCGCATGGATCTCGAGCAACAGCACAGCGAGAAAATGGAACAAGCTTCTGGCGAAGTGTTCAGCGCTCTCGCGGAGTTAAAATCCCTCAAGGAGTCGCTCGACCTTCGGAATGAAGAAAATGCCGAGCTTCTAGAATCCCGAGACTCTTTGAATGTAGCGATAAAGCAGCTCGAGGCATTACGTAAAAAAGATGAGGAGCTTGCCGAATCCTACAAAAGACAGATTAGTGAGCTATCGAAAATCGTTGCAGAGCAAAAAGAAGCAGCTGATAAGGCAATCGAGCTCGAGGCAGCCACCAACCGACTTTCTAAACAAACAGAGCATCTGGCATTTGAATTGTCTGAGGCTCGTGAGTCATTAGAAAAAGTTGCTGATAAACACGCAACAGATGTCAAACGTCTAGAGGCTAGTTATATTGAACGCTCCCAAGTTGCTGAGACACGTGCTCAACTGGCACAAGGTCAAGCTGTTTTAGAAATGGAGATTCGACTCCGCGCGGAGAAGGCTGCCTCGGACACTGCTAATAATGAGACAATTCGTAAGCTCTACGAACAGCTCGACGCTCTGAGGCAACAACTTAGCGATGCCAAAAGCTCGAGCATTCGAGTATCGGAAGCTGGATCCCCTTCTCATTCGGAACAAAACGATGGAACAAAGTGAATATATTCAACAATTAAGCCGCCCAGTAGAGGGCGGCTTTTCTTCAAGTTAGTAGCGAATATAAACTAAGTTAGATTTAAATACAAATTTTATATCAATTCAGTTATAACTAAATACTAACTCAGACATAAAGGCGCGCCATCATTTTAGAAATCAGGACCATCTTAGTTAGTATTTGATTGAAATCTTATTTCAATTGAGATGTAAATGAATATTAATTTAGTTATAACTAAGTATTGATGTAGAATATATGTGATACATATGAAGGGTAGTTATTGTGCACTTTATGTTCTAAAAATAAAAAGAGACACAACATGTGTGTCCCTATTCGACGCCATATTCAGTTTTCATAGCATCTTCCATGTTTTCTTGCTTGTATCGGCGGATAAATTCTGAACGTTTTCCCAAGTCTTCCTCTTTGCGGAAGAGCCCTGCTCGTTTCATTCGTTCATTATCGGGAAGCTTGGACCACTCTTCGATTGCTTTTTCCTCTAACTTCCACTCAACCTTCATCCGAGCCATATTATCATTAATTCTCTCGAGCCGGCTCTCCTCACTCGACTTTGGCGCTGGAAGCAAACTTCGATGTTCTTCTAGGAGTCGCGTGGCAGCAGAAACAACCTCATCTCGTATTTCTAGCTGAGCCTTCTGAAGCTTCTCCTCGAAGGTAGCTTCTATTTGGCGTTTAATTGCCTCGAGGTCGACTAAGCCCCCCTCCCCTGTGCCCCAATCTAATGGAAATGGCCGTAATTCAAAAACATCGGGAAGTTGATCGAATATCAGCTGTAGATTATACTTCTTCGCTCTTCCTTCACTTATATATCTAGCAATCTCCAGGTCCGATTGATCATATACCTTTTCTCCAAGCACCCGATTAACATAATGGATCCTCTTCTCTTCTAAGGCATTAAACCATTGATTAATAGTGTTGTGGTGGTTTCCTTCTATTAACTTTGCAAATTCGGAGATTTTCCACGCTTTCTCAAGCTCCAATACGTTCGCCTCCTCTATATATTGTTGACATCAAGTGGTACGTAGTCTACTTGTAGGGTACTTGTACGCCAATCATACACAAAACCCTGAAGAAAGTCACGACATGTAGTCGACAACAGGCGAGATAATTGCTAAAGTGCCTACTTCATATGTACCTAACAAGCAACATACAGTCTACAACAAGTGAAAAACCTGTATTACATATATAAAATGGTGTATACAATATATCTACTATTAGTAGAATACAGACAACTTTGTGTTAACAATATGAATAATACATGTAGTATATAAACAACATTCAGTAAACAACATGTATAAACTAAGTGTTAAACAAGTTACAAATGGTAGACAATATGTACTATATACGTGGGTGATTTGAGTGATTAATAGGTAATTTTCGGTCGCTCCAATGACAAAGAGGGTCTTCATAAGTTAATATATTAGTAATCTAATATAGTGATATCGGAGGCGGGCTCAACTGAATTACATTGGAATGGTAATTGGGGGAATTTTTTCAGCAATAGGGCATATGATAGCATTCATGTTCAAGAATATCTTTATTCAAGTAAGAAGATTTGCGATGGATCCGGCAAATAGAAACACGATATGGAACATGCAAGCATTCAGTATTTTGACTATCCTTATTTTGTGCTTCTTATGGTTAGTGGGTAAATACCAAGACTTATTCTATGGGGTAGGGGATCCTGTATTTTACAGGGCAATCCCTTTGCTGATCTCATGCTTTTTGGGTCATATAATCTATTCAAGTCCCTTACTATTCAAAAGCACATATTCAAAACCAGTAATCCAAACATTCTTGAATGCGCTGAGTGTCTTGGCAGCGGGGCAAATTCTTATGCGCTATGTCCCTGGGTGGAAAGGACTTGTCATCTCTAGCATCCTGTTTTTGAGTGCGATCGCACTAACTATTTTCTATACCATGCAAATTACTATTCGCTCAACCGTATTTAACAGGTTATCAAGAGCTGCTGAAGAATCTACCCTTAACATTAATACTGCGGGCAAGTTATCAATAAGAAAGAGGGATGGAGTAACAAGTGACGATTTTGCTTCGCTCGATAAAATTGATTTAAGTAAGAAGGGATCCTTAAGTCATCTGAGATATTACTCTGAAGAATGCAAGCTTGAACTGTTCCATACCGTCCCGACAAAATACCGCCAAAGTGAGCTTATCGTGTTGAACCGAGGGGATCGGGCTCAACATCAGCAGACCATAGGTGGAACAGGAGCGGGTAAAACGCTTCTGGCAACAACCTTGGTAACGCAAGATGTGCTTAATGACTTTATGGGTACGACAATTTTGGAACCGAAGGGATCATTCATAAAAAGAATGGCGAACTTTATGGATAGAACCGGAAGGCCCTATCGAAGACTAGATCCAGAATATCCATTCACTGATTGTTTGAACCCATTTTTTGTACCGGAAGGTGAAGATATTGAACCTATGGTCGAGGCGAATGTGTCTGCTTTTCATGGGTATCTCGGACCAGATGCGGAACAATATTTTAAGAGTAGATCTACTCAATTATTGCGCGTTGGTATTAAAGCACTCAAGATTGTGATGGGGAACGATTGCACATATAACGAACTGAATCGGCTCATTCAGCCAATAAATGATGACTACCGGGCCGAAATCATGTCTGAGTTTATTGGGCGTGAAGCAGAGGTACCATTACTTCTTGAATATACAAGGAACATGGCAAGTGGGGGGAAGCTGCAAGAACATGCAATGCAGACTTATTCTGGCCTGTATGATTACTTGAGTGAGTTGACAGAAAGCAAATATGTACAGCAGATATTCTGCGGAAAATCTACTTTCAATATTGATGATGCTCTGCGAAACGGTGAGGTCATTCTGGTTAATGGAGCATACGGCAAGTTGCAGACCCTTACGTATACTGTAGGAAGACTATTCTTGAATCTCTTGCGCGCAAGTACGTTCAGAAGAAATCTAAATGAAAAAGTTCGCCCTCATCAACTGACCGTCGATGAAATTGAAATGTTTGCGGATGAAGAATTCTCGACTTTTCTTGAGATGGCCCGTGAATTCGAAGTATATGTCAATGTAATTCATCAAGGAAATGTACAGTTAACAGATGTCAGCGAAAGACTTGGCGGCATGGTAAAACAAAATGCCGTTCAAAAATTCATTTTAGCCGGCCTTGATAACGAAGATGCCGAATACTATGCAGACATGATTGGTGAGGAGTATCAGATCGGACAAAGCAGTGGAACCGATGAAATGTCTGCTACTGGATTCAAGACTCAACTAAAAGAAGAAAAGCGCTATCGTGTAATGCCTAGCGAAATAACGGGGTTGAAAGGGTACAATCCCGAAACAGGTGAGCCAGGCGAATGCTTGTTTAGAGGAGTGCATAATAACGTCAGGATGGAACCTGTAATAGGACTAATATATCCGCTACCAAAAAAACTATTTGAGCCACTCGGAGAAACGCAACAGCAGACATCATTCGCCGGAGAGGATATTGGAAAGGCGAATGTGCTGCTGATTGATGACGATGATAAACAGACGGAATCTGATTCTGTTCCAGAGAAGATCGTCAGTGCTGATCATGTTGTCAAAGAGTCGAAAAAAGACCGACTGGATCGCATAAAGGATAAGGGGAAGCAGGCTGCTAAAGAAAAGGGTAGTGGGGAAGAGGAGGGACAGTATACTGAAGCACCAACCCAAAATACGATTAGAAACTCAGCGTGGGACAGCATTGACGATGAACCAGTCTTGAAGGTAAAGGACAAGAAGAAAGAAGACAATTCAAAGAATCAGTCAGAGACGCAATTGGCAACAAAGAATCGGGCATTAAATGATTTAGAAGAAAAATTGGCCCAGCGTGCTGAGGCTGCAAGAAACTCAGGATAGAATGAAGAAAAAGCCGATTCCCTGGTATTATCCCCTTCAAGTAGACACTCAAAAAAACCTTCATTTTATCATGGAGGGTTGAGTGCCACTTGGAGGGGATATTTTTTATGGCAAAAAAGGGACAAACATTTCAGTCATATACTGAAGAATTCAAGCTAAAGGCGGTCCGAGCGTACGTTGGGGGCTCAGCAAGTTACAAGGTAATTGCTGAACAAGAAGGCATACGCAATTGTTCTCAATTGAAGGTCTGGGTGAAGAAATGGAAGAATGGAGAGGCGTTTGATGAGCGGAAAGGCCACGAACAAAATCCACTGAAGGGGCGTCCTCGCACCGTCTTTGGCAGCGTCGAGGAAGAACGAGACTACTTGAAAGCGCAGGTAAATTATTTAAAAAAGCGGTATCCAAATCTAATAAAGGAGAAGCGCTTTGCCAACGAGAGAACTACGAAATAATGGAGGAATTACGCCCGTTACACGGCATCACAGGCTTGTTAACCATTGCCGGTATACCACGGTCCAGTTATTACAAATGGCGAGCCACACAGCCACAGCGCGAGGCGAAGCAAGACAGAGATCTTGAGATCAAGGAACACATGATGGCCATACATTTTGCACATCCGGAGTTCGGATACCCTCGTATGACGAACGCTCTGTGGGAGGCAGGCTACAATGTAAATCACAAGAAAGTATGGCGATTGATGAAGGAATTAGTGATACAATCGGTCATTCGAAAGAAGCGGAAGACGTCCAATTACACGCCTTCGGTTGTCTTTCCCAATCGCTTAAGCCGTCAATTCCATGCTACAGCGCCGCAGCAAAAAATGGTGACCGACATTACTTATATTTCAGACGGAATGAACTTCCATTACTTATCCGTTATTCAGGATCTGTTCAACAATGAAATTGTCGCCTGGCAGTTATCCAACCGCAACGATTTGAAGCTCGTGCTCGACACGGTCGAGCAATGGACAAGAAAAAGAGACGTCTCGGAAGCCGTACTCCATTCGGATCAAGGCTTCCAATACACGTCTCAAGCGTACAACACACGATTAGAGGCATTCGGCGTTAAAGGCAGCTACTCTCGCAAAGCAACCTGCCTGGATAACGCATGCATCGAATCCTTCTTTTCGCATCTCAAAATAGAGAAGCTGTACCTCAAACAGTTTAATTCAGGAGCAGAAATTCAGCAAGCGGTGGAGGAGTACATTCATTACTACAACTACCACCGCTTTCAAGCCAAATTAAAACAACGCGCACCGATAGAGTATCGATGCGCGTTGGCTGCTTAGCTTTTTTCATTTGTCTACTTGACGGGGGTATGACCACCCGTAAAAGGGACATCGGCTTTATTATTATATAGAGAATATAGTGTAAGTTAATCGTTATCTTCTTCCTCAGTTATATCCATAAATAAGTCATTGAATTTTTCAAAGGCAGAGTGCCCAAGGGGGGTTAAACTATAAAGCTTTTGCCGGCCTGCTGAATTGAATTCGGCGAAGCCTAGTGCCTCAAGCCAACATACTGCAAAATTAAGCTCCCCACGCCTAACACGTGCTTTTAGGGAAAGATCCTCTTTATTCCAATCCTTTTTGGATAGAGCCTGCATTACTAATTTAGGTCCATTGGGTAGATTTTTTATCATCTTTTCCAAATAAGGCTGTAATGTACCTTCAATTTCAAAGTCAATAGACATGACGTTAAGCACTCCTTTACGATTGTCACTCAATTTATTAATATAGTAACACATTGGATTATTAATTGACATACAACAATGATTTCCGTACCAACCTCCAAGTATACCTGCCCGTTCGGGAAGACACAATATCATCAGATTAAATAAATAACAGTAAAAGATATATATCTACAGTCGATATATACACTATAATTGAACTGAACAAACAACCTAACTCCGTTGTCGGAAGATCAGCATGAATGTGGTGAAAATATGGACTTTCCCGTATGTGCAGCACTCTGTGTCTTGGGGTGGAGAAGTTTATTTTCAATAGGCTACAATCTATATGGTTATAAAATCAACTTCAAGCATATTTGGATTATGAGCCTGGTTCTTGGGATTGTATCAACTTTAAATATAAACGTTTGCGCTGTAAAAGTGCTTGGCCCCTTCGTAAATTGCTTAGCTTCTTTTGTTGTCATTTGCATCTCAAGACGGAGAGTAAGGGACGCAGTACAGATATCAGCTGTTACTTGTGGATTAGGTTTTCTAGTTCAAAGACTTACTTTTCATTACGGAGATTCAGGAAGCAGAATAACAGAAGACTCTGTAATAACTCTAATATTAATGGTGCTGGGGATTGTAATGCTGCACTAAAAAATTCATTTCACTTTCTCAGCAAGTCCTAGAATCATGGCCAATCATGGACATAGCCTAACAATACTTTGTGTTTCGTTTTTGATTTTCTTATCATCCTCCGGATACGTTTCGTTATTATTGCCCAAGGATCTGTCGTTTTACCTAATAACAGCTGCAATCATTGTTGAGATGTTCATGCTACTTGAAAAATCCTACAGGCTTGAAATACAATAAGCTTAATTTTATATGCCGCGAACGATTAAGGATCGTGATGAATTTGGCTCCATTTTATACACAATGCCATCCGTATTATTTTGAACAACGGCTTTATCTAAAGAACTTCTAAGAATCCTCGCCCGCAACCACGCGACGTCGATAAACTTTCCGGCCTGTCTTTTATCGAAAAAGATGCGGCCTTTTTTTTCGTCATAGAAGAATATCTTTCTTAAGTTTACATATGTGCCAACGTGAACTCTAATAAAGTCTGAATTTTCTAAGCGTTCTTCAAACTGCATGTACTCATGAAGGAGCATGCTTTGGTAATAAACTTGATCAGAAAGATGAACTTGAACCAGATTGTTTTCATCAACCTGCACATATAGGACATCATCTAAACTGATTTCTACAATGCGGTGAGTTTTTAATAACGAATCCTGGGGATCATCGACATGTCCAGCAATCCTCATTAATTCGTTGAAATCAGCTTCGTAGGCTTCCGCAAATTTACGTAATGTTTTTGGACGAGGAATAATCTGAGGTCCTGTGCTTCTATTTTCACCTAGTTCCACATCACGAATATACCCATGACTTAAGCCACTCTTTTCACCAGCTTTTCTAAGACTAAAATTGCATGCAATGCGGAGAGATTCCAAATGGGACCCGATTTTGTTTATACTCATTGGGATTTTCCCCTTCAATTAGGTTTAGGCGAGAGTTGGCAACCCGGCTATCATAGATACTATTCGTTAGACCCGTGGTTTTGCGTCCTGCGCTTTCGCGTAGTTTGCCCAATCTGCATACAACCTCTATAAAAAATATAGCATGATTTTCAAGATTATCCAGTGATTTAATGGGAATAAAGTCACCGGACTTTCGACATCGGAAAGTCATAATATGTCGAAAATTTATGAACTATGTCTGCTGTTGGCGAAACAACCCTGAATTGGAAGAAACATGTTGACCGAACAAATGGTTCGTAGTACAATTCCACTGTACTAAAAATAGTACATAAGGATCAACTGATCAGAAGTATTAAACGCTCATTTTAAGGAATTACAATAGTTATTAAGGACCATAATTATATAACAATCTGGAGAGGACGATTCAAAATGCAAACAGCAGCCGAAAATTCCAACAAAGTATCAATCACTTTATTATTTGAGGGCAATCAACATGACAGCAATTATTCCGTCTATATTCCGGAATTACGTCTTGGTGTAATCGGTGATACACTTGAGGAAGCGAGAGAAAATGCAATTGACCTGGCCAAAATGGAACAGACTCGGTTGCGCAAAACATGTAAGGAAAACGAGCCAATCATTGAGCGATTAGAGATTGACTTCGAATAACTGCAAGAAGAATAGAGATGGTGAAAGAATGCCGTCTCTATTTTTTTGAGAAAATCCTATTGAAGAATAACGAAGAAAAAAGTGAAAAAAAGTTCATTAAAAATTTTGTGTTTTCGAGAGTCGAGAGTATAATCAGGATAAAGTTTCCAGAAAGGAGAGAATCGACATGAGACATTTCTTTGATCCCTCGCTGCTCCCAGTAACAACTACAGATATTGACGGTAATATCCTTTTTGTAAAGACGAACGGCCTCAATCATTACGGATACCCAGACATAATTGCAGAGGGATTCATTGAAGATGGAGAACAGTTGATTCTCGACATCCTGGATCGGATTTTCAGCCTTGAATTTAACATTAGCTCGACTTGGAACTATGATGGGAAATTGTTTAACCTTGAGATAGGGGAGGATGGATTGGCGAAAATCCGCTACATTCCAATCGATCAGCCTCGCGTTATTTCGATCCCGAATCCCATAACGGGCGAACCGACTAAATATATTTCAAAAGGCTTGTCAGAGCTATATAACCATCCTGAAGCAGAGGTCTCCAGTGGATTGCTACATGGCAAAGAAATTCTAAGCCATTTTATCGACCAAGTGAAAGCCGGCACTATTTATGATGAAGACTCCATAATCGTATGTATGGAGCAGGTGTACGAGATTTCGGTCAGCTATGACCGTCTGGGCAATCTTGTATTGCTCATTGATCAACAGGCGGCGCTGCCACCTGAAAGGATTTAAACTTCAAAACGGAATGGGGCACCAGCAGCCAGCAGCAGCAGCTGCTGCTGCGGGGCACCTGACACGCATAAAATAGTCCTTCTCAATCCCATTCCAGTATAGTAGTATATTAGTAAATATATTAGTTAATTATTCAATATACTACTGATGGCAAAGGGGAAAGGAGCATGAAATGGGACATGAGCCTCCAAATATAATTGAAGAGCTTGATTTTGTTCTTACTCATCCCGACTGCAATGCAGCAGTCGTAGAAAAGTTTTATCATAACTGCTTGATCATTTATAAAGAGGTACCACTTTTCTCTATCGTGAACCATATGAGAAAGGTGAGCCCGCGAGTACTTAACGATTGGTCCAGAATGAATAAAACGGTTCAATATTGGATGTCCGATCTCGAACCGAAGCGTGAAACCGAAGAATCCACAAACAATAGCATTAAGGTGGATGTGGATCTAAGCGGACAGACTGCCAATAAGAACGGAATTTATTTAGTTTCTTGGGAGAGCAGCATTGAAGAACACATTGTTAAAGCACACTTCAAAGCCAGGTCTCTTATGGTCATAGATAAACGAGTTGATAAGTTAGTGGTAATTGGAGTAAGCAAAGTAAATAGTAATTTATACCATCTTTATGTGAAAAAGAGGAGGCATTTAGGATGAATGATCCATTGGTAATGAGTCCTATGCAAGAGTACAAAACATCCGCCCGCCGTAAAATGATTCATCAAGGCGTAGTAACCGGAATCGAGAATCACTCGCCATTTGGGAAGAAGATGCAATGCGCATTAGTAGAATTGAATAATGGACTTAAGGGATTAATCTACGAGGATCAATTCGACCGCAGAAAGTACAGCTCACTTGTGGGCTTTCTTGACCATAAAATCGACTTCATGGTTCTTGATGTCACCAAACTAGGGCAGGATGCTTCGAAGGTAAAAGTATTCGATGAAGAGAAGGGGATCGTGCTTCTTTCACGGGTACAAGCCGTTGACGAATTGCAAGAAGAGTTCTGGGCTACGGCTGAAATGAACCATATTATTACCGGTGAAGTTTCAGGATTTGAAGAAGAACGTATCTATCTCCGGATTAAAGGTGTTATCTGTGTGCTTCCGATCGAGGACTATGAGCACGATTGGACTATTACTGGAAAAGGTCTCGTGCCGTTAGGGACAGAACTCACTGTCAAGATCACATACATTGATCGAGATAAACAGCAAGTTCGCGTATCAAGAAAGGAACTTCTTGAAGACCCTTGGAAAAGAGTACATGATAAATTCGGAGTGGAAAATTTCTACACTGGAACAATTACAAGCGTTGTCCAGAACGTCGGGATTTTCATCAAGCTTGCGCCTGGGATTGAGTCGCTTGCATGGTTCCCGGCTGAGAACAAAATGCCCAAAGATGGAATCCTGTTGGGGAAAAAGGTCTCGGTCCGTATTAAAAACATCAATGCTGAAAAGCGGAGAATTGGTTCCAAAATCGTAGATTTCCCGCACGAAATCTAACGGAAGGGAAATAGCCGATGGATATTAATGTATCTCCAATAATCAAACCGCAAAGAAATGTTGCGGTACCCGAGCAGCCGGCATGGGACGACCCCTACGCATATATTACCGATCAGAGTAAACTACCAAAACAAGATTTTTATTACATCGATGAAAAAATCAACAAGAGCTGGATTACGGATCGTGATATTGATCTGGTCCGATTTATCTTCGTACATCGTTGGGTTGTACTGAAACAAATCGAACGGTTGTTTTTCCCTGACGTCGATCGTGATAAATCAGTTCGGGATCGGATTAATCGACTGATTAAGTACGGTTTATTGAGAAGAACCCAATGGAGCAGCTATTCGTTGCCAGAAAAGAATAGACCAAGCATTTATGAACTAGGCGATAGCGGTGCCGACATTCTCAAATATAAATACGGCATAATGGTTGGGCAGCGCGATCCGCGAACACCAAAAGCAACAACGATGATTTATCGAATGAGGTACGTCATTACGAATGAACTCTACATTCAGTTGCGGCAGTCATTCGACCTTGTACATTTTGAATTCCACCCGTCCATTAAAAGAAAGGAAGAGCATGTGGTACCAACGGCACAATTCGTGCTTCGGAATCCAAAAGGGAAGGAAATGCCGTTTTATCTCCTTTGTCACCGTGAAGATGAGAAATGGGTAAAAACCATACGCTTCCAGGCAAGATTCTTCAAGGAGTACTTTTCCAGCAGCGAGGAGAAAGATACCACTCTAGTTGTTCTGGTATCTTCTGATGAAAAAGCTCTTCTTGCAAGTAAAATCGCTGAGCAAGAAGGTCTGAAGAGCCGGATTTGGTTTGTAACCGACAAGGATTTACTCGATGATGCCGTAGATTTGAGAAAAGGATTCTTTGTTTTCAATGATGGCGAAAAGCTTTACTATGATCTGCGATGAAGAAAGAAAGGAGAGACGGATGAGTGATTCATACGATGAAATTAGAACTCTTAACAAGTGGCACACAACATGAAACGCTCATCGAGGTCATGACCCGCTTCAATCAGGCATGTAATCATATTAGTGAAATTGGATTCCGAACAAAAACGCACCGAAGTAAGATCAGGCTATTCAAGCAGTGTTACTATGACTTACGCGAGAATTATTCGATGCCTTCTCAAATGGTGGTCCGCGCCGTTGGAAAAGTTGTCGATGCTTATAAATCGGGTTTCAATGCTGTTATGAAGTTCGGTGAATACACCTCTGTTGTATATGATTCAAGGTCCCTTACATTTAAATGGATGAACCATGTATCTATTTCTACATTCGAGGAGCGGATTGAGGTTCCATTTCGCGTAGTGGAATACCGCCAAGGCACGTTTGATCGCCTTGGCAGCGGACTAGCTGATTTAATCTTACAGGATAATAAATTCTATTTACTACTGTTGGTGAACCTTCCCGTAGAATCCGATAGTGATGGAGCAAAGGTATTAACGGGAAATGGAAATCCAATAGTATCATATTAGTTTATTAGTTACTATATAAGCGTTTTAGGTAGGTGATAATGTGAACCAGAACCAACTTCTATTTCTCGTATACGACGATAGCGATTTTGCAGAATGGATCGAGGATGAGCTAGCCGAATACGGAAGATTGATACGCAGTATTGATTCGTTAGACTTTTTCATTCCTCAATGGAGCTCTATCGATTCTGCCGCGGACGTCATTATCATTCCAGAGACAGTAATCAAAACTGATGAATCGTTCCTGAAAATATATCAAACCGTACGCTCTGGGTCACCGGAAACTGTTTTTCTCCTTATCTACTTTCGAGCTAAAGATGAATTTACTACAAAGCTTGAAGAGGACGGAAATGTCTGCGTAAGCTTTGATGATTTAGACGCCGGTCTGCTTGAAGCGAGATTACGTGGGCGAAAACTTTCCAGTAAGTCTACGATTAGGCAAGCGAAGATCCAAAGACCACATCCAGTTGAACCGGCAATGGAGGATAAGAATAACGACACCAAAAAAACGGACAAGGCCGAAGTGCTGCAGACCGTAGAGAAGTTTGATGATAAATCACCAATAGAACCGGATATGAATGAAAATCGGGAATACATTCCGGAAATCCAAGCGAAGAATGATGATCTGGTACCAGGAGAGAACGAGCTTGTTGTCACAAAGGTAGAGACCTCTATAAAGATGGAGCAACCAAGTACCGACGTAAAGCCCAAAAAGGGGAGGACGGCGGAAGAGCAAAAGGTAAAGCTTCAAAAGATTAAGGAACGAATTGTAATCGAGGAAAAGATTGTAACGGTTCATGTTCCAGTACATTTTAACTCTATACTGGTCTCTGTTGTAAGCTTGTATCCTCGCGCAGGCGCGACATTCGTCACCGCCAATTTCGCAAGAATGCTTGGCGAAAATAAAGTTCCGGTGGCGGTATTTGAGCCCGTGCTTTCCAATATCGGTTCAACGTATTACGAGCTCATGCACGGTGAAACAAATGCTCCAAAGGATTGGAAGTCTTGGGCGGAGCAGATTCAAAAGAATGGCTACATAACGAATGAAAGATCATGGGTTTCGCACGGCGTGAATTGGATCCCTGCAAATGTTAATCCAACGGAGAATTGGACAGACGATCAAACCATGCAGCTTCTATTAGCTGCCAAGCGTTTTCCTGTAGCGCTTTGTGACATATCGTCGCATTACCAAGAATCACAGTGTAAAAAAATTCTGAGCATGTCGGACGAGATATGGATAGTTACTGATGGGGATCCAATTCAATTGAATCACCATTTGCAGCAAATAGACTCACTGAAGAACGAGTTTCCAGGTAAGCAAATGAGAGTCATCGGCAATAAGTGGGGGAGTTATATCAAGCAGAATGAGTGGAAGGATGCGGTTGCACTTCCGTCGTTGACACAAATTCCAGATCTCGGTGGCGCTGTTCTTAAGCATGCTTGGGAAGGAACCCTCCCATGGGATGATTCGAAAATGAAGAATCTTTTATCGGTTCCGTTCAGACCTATGGCGCGAGCTGTGATTGCAAAAGAAATGTATGCCTTAATGAAAAAGCAGTACGGCATTGTCGCAAAAATGAAAGGCTTGTTCTCTCAAATGAAGTCGCTTGAGGATGAATCGAAGACCAGAACATATTGAGCAGATCGAAAGGAGTAAGTTATGAATCGAAAGTGGATGTCCGCTCTCATTGGCTTAATTATTGTAGCCGGATGCGCAATAGGATTCAGTAAGTATATGCAAAGTGTTCAAACAGACGTTACTACTATGCAGATATGGAAACCGGTGACGATGATTCAATCCGGCCAACTTATTACATCGAACATGGTTAAAAAGGTCTCCATTCCTACCGTACAGCATATGGACAATGCGCTTCTAGATAAAAATCAAATTATTGGGAAGCGTGCCCTGATTCCAATTGGCGAGACTGAAGAGTTTCTTTCTTGGAAATTGGGCGACGATACACTATACCCCACGGGGGATGAGGAGTATATCGGTTTCAAGATCGACTTTGTAGGGGCAGTCAATAACATGGTTCGACGCGGCGATAAGGTGGCAGCTTGGGTGGAATACACCCAGCCCAAGGTACTGAATGGAAATGGGGAAGAGATAAGCGAAGTGCAGCAAGCTGCGCTACTTGCCGCGAATCCCATGGTAACGTTCAAGAAAATATATACCAAGCAGTTAATACCCAACTTGACTGTGGCGTACGTCAAAGACGCAGAAGGTAATGAAATCGCGGATGCAACATCTAACGGCCCATTATCTCTTGGTTCAAGCAGCCAAAAAGACGAGGAGAATGCAGAGCGATACCGTCAAAATGCTACGGGGCAGCCGGCGTACATCACGTTCATCATGTCACCTGCAGAATACGAAGTCTTTGCAGCTGGAGCGAAAGATGGAACGATACGGCTTGGCTTGCCGAATTCAATGAATATCATTGGTACGGTCACAAAGGTTGAGAGCAAAGTAGGCGATCAGCAAGCTAAGGATCAAACCGTACCAGTTACAAAAATTGATACTAACATTTCCATCACGCCTGACAAGAAAAACGTACCGGCAAATGCCCAGACGAATTCGGGAACGGAAAGTAAGGAAGGGGTGTCTAAATGAGAATTCTATTTGCATTTTCCAAACCCAATCATGCTGAGGCAGTCGGCACAGGAGTATCAAAGGAAGACGACGCAACATATGCCTTTAATGAATCCGAACTGAATAAGGCGTTAATTAAGTCGGGAAAGGATCTGGACTTCATATTCGTGCACGAAGATATCTTCAATACGAAATATCCATGGGAATGGATGAGCTATATCAAAACTTCTGTAGCTGAAATGACGAAGATCGTAATTTTAATATCTGAAACCACAGATTCATGGTATCGAGAAATCATTCAACGCCTCAGTCTCGATTTGGGAATTTCACTCATACCAAATGGGTTAACCTTGGACGAGTTAGCAGAAGAGATTGGCTCTCGATTGTCCGCTAAGCCTAAGTCGAGTGAAGTGGCAGAGGGTGGAGGTACGCTTGTTACATTCATGGCAGCCTCACCAAAGGACGGGGCGACAACAATTGCCATATCAACGGCAGTATGTGCGGCGCAGCGGATGCCAGAGAAAAAGGTGTTACTTGTTGATTTCAATCTGAAAAGTCCCGAAATTCGTGACCACCTGAATGTACAGTCGGATAAAGGTTATCAGATGATTCAAGCGGATTGTGACTCGGGAACACTGGAATCGAGTTCTCTCATGAAAGCTTGCGAGCAGCTGAAGGATGTAGCAAACCTCTACATCTTAACAGGCATTCAGCGTCGAGAATGGGCAGAGAAAATTACCATTGAAGAAATAGGTCATTTTCTATCGGTAGCGAGGAAATCGTTCGATTTAATCATAGCCGATGTCCATACGTTCCCTGACCAAGCTGCAACATTGAAATGCATAAAAGATGCTGATACCCGCCTTGTAGTTGTCCAGCCTATTGTAACGAGTTATCAGTCTTCATGGAATGACTGGTACAACAGCGTTTGGCAGCATTACGGCATGAAGGAATCAGACTTCAAATTGGTCATGAACCGCGATAATAAAGGCGCACTCGACGGATACGGCATTGAAAAAGCAATGGGCACCAAGATTATTGCTCGGATCCGGAATGTAGATAAAGGAGCCGGCATCAAAGCGATTAATTATGGACAACCTCTTTACTTCAATAGTGGTGATGAATCCGCCGATTTCCGCGACAACATATTGCAACTAACTGCAATGATTACAGAGAGCGCGAAAATCGAAATGGTTCCGCTTCAGGCCGACAGTAAGTCAGCTCTTAAAGGAAGGCGAAAACTCTTTGGATTGATCTGATAGGGGGGAAAGAATTGGACGCTATTCTACCGGCCAGGAGACAACGAAATAATTTTAGCATCGTAGAACAACTTCAGAAAGAAAAGCAAGAGAAGAAAAAAACAACCGCGAACCGAGGTTATCAGCATCGTACGCTCGAGGAAGTCGTGAAAATCGTACAGGACTTCTTGAAAAAGACGGATGGTACGGCTGAAGAGCAAGATGAGCATAAAGAAATGGTTCATCAAGCCGGCTTAGGTAACCCGGTAGCTCAAGAGAAAGTAAAAGCGATCATTAAGCAGATCATTTACGACAACATGCTTTACGCATCTATTGGCGAGCTGCAGGAGCGAATGAGTTTATGGGAAGCAGTGTTTGCCCTTACCGTTGGTGCAGGGTACGTGGAGGATCTATATAAAGGAAAAGACATCGAAGAAGTGCAGGTGAACGGCACCGAAATTTATATCATGAAAGATGGAGTATCGGTAAAGTTCCCAAGGGTTTTTGACACAATCGAACAGGTAATTCGCCTTCAGGAAAGACTTGCACTTTATGGGCGTGCTCGAATTAACGAGCAGCATCCGATATGTCATACCTATATGTACAACAAAGCGCGGCTTACCATGACGCAGGCTCCATACTCGGCGTTTCCGACGATCGCTATCCGTAACTTTATTTTGAAAGATCCGGACTTACACACTACGCTTGTCGATCGCGGGACTTTGAATAAGGCGATGGCCCAGTTCCTCAGTCTTCTTGTAAAGTATCACGCCTCAATTATTGTTGCCGGCGGTACTAAGACTGGGAAAACGACAACCTTGTATGCTTTAGCGAAAGAAATCCCGGTCCTCGAGCGTGTACTTTCACTCGAAACGGAAATGGAAATGCGACTCGATGAACGCCTTCCTGGTCGAAACATCGTTCCTTTTCAGGCAGTTCCTGAACTCGGAATATCGATGGAAGACGCCTTTAAGCCGCTTCTCCGGGAGAGCCCGGATCGCATCATTATTGGCGAGATTCGCGGTTCAGAGGCATCCCAGGCAGTGCAAGCAGCACTTCGTGGGCACGATACAATGGTCTCGCTTCACTCTAAATACCGCAGCATGATTATCACCGACATTATGGATATGGTGAAGCAGGATGGCCGATCGCATGATGACAACCTACTTAAAAACAGAATTGGCCGTGCATTCAACATCGTCGTTTACCAACGCTTTGTAAAAGTGCACGATTACAAGAATATCCGTGTTATGACCGAAATCACCGAAATCGTTCCGACCGAAAGCGGTGAAAATGAAATGCGGCCAATCTTTCTATGGAACATGGAGAAAAAGGATTGGGAGCGAACGGAGCATAAAATCAGCGACGAGCTGATGGAACACATGATCAGCTACGGCGCCATTCCCGAGGAATTCAAAGAGATGGACGTTTACTAATGCAGCTCATAGAGATTGCATTTCTGGCCACCTTCGTAATTGGGATGATCTTGATTGTGGAGCCGATTGTCGGACGTCTCCTAGTCGGGTTCATGGTCATAAGACGGAATCGCTTCTACGACAAACGTAAAAATAATGGACGGCTCGAGAATGTACCAACTAAGTCCATTTTCGATCATCCCGTTATTAAAAAACTGGACGAGTACATGAGCATAGCAGAGATCAAGACGCCAGCAAAGTATCTGCTCTCTATATGCATGATCATCCTGTTACTGCTGTTCATTGTTTCAAATAAGCTCATGCCCGCTCCACTCTATAATTTGATCATTGGCGTATTGTTCGGTACTATCCCGCTTCTATGGGTCTGGTCTAGACATCAGAAAAAAACCCTTGCGATGGCAAAGGTCATGATTCCTACCGTACAGAACTTTATTGGATTCTTTACGGACGCGGAAAATCTTGAAAATGCCATTTACAAGTCAGCGAGAACCATAGAGCCAGAAATCGCAAACGAATGGAACAGGCTAATCATGGACTTACAGACAGGAGAAAAGCCGGAAAAAGCCTTAATCCAGTTTGCAGAGCGTGTAGGTAATGACTGGGCTCATTACTTTGCAGACATCTTGATTACGCACATCGATACTGGCGTTAACATTACGGCCTCCTTGTTTAAGCTGATAAGCGAAATGCAGAACTCCGAGTACAACGAAGAAAAACGGATCACGCTGCTTACGACGTACAAGTGGGGAACTTTCATCATGATCGCATTGTCGGTATTTGTTGTTTATTTCAACATCAAGATGGATCCGGCAAACTACAGGTACTACTTTTTAACCGCATCCGGTGTGCACATCGTTACTCTATCTGTTATCGTACTGTTCATTTCGTTTTTGGGTGCGATGCATATGGGGAGGAAGAAACTCTAAGAAGGGGGAGAGCACCTTGATAAGTTGGATCATCCTTATCGCTTTTACGATCGGCATTGCCTTAATCGTCGTTCCACAGGCGTTATCTGTGAAGTTCAAGCGAAGACTTCGCGTTCCTTCGACAAAAACAAAACGAAAACAGCTGCTTCAGGACATGTACGCTTCAGCGGTGGCCAAGGAGCAGAACAGAAAGTCGAATTACAAGATCGCAAGAAAATTAAAGACAGCAGGTTATCCGTTCGGCATGCAGGTCTTTCATTATCAAATGTTACGGCTTGTCTTACCGGTGGCTATCGCTATCCTTCTTTTATTCCTATATACCGTAAAAAACAGCATGAATGGATATTCAGCTCCATTCCCTTTTTTACCGTTTATAGCAGTTGTCTTAGGCGCTTATTTTGTACCGCCGCTCATGCTTAGCATGATCGCGCGGAGGCGCCGGGAGGTAATTGCCGAGGAGATCGTGAAATTTTCGCACCGGTTAATTGTCTGTATTACAGACAAGATTCCCTTGTACTATGCCGTCCGGCGAGCAGGGAGGACTTGCAAGATACTAAAACCTTATGTCGATGATTTGCTTATTGATTGGATGGACAATCCGAGAGCAGCAATCAACAATTTCGGAGAACAGATCGGGATCAACGAGGTTTTACCTCTGACCAATACACTTCTTGCTAGTTGGAACGCCCCTCAAGAAAAAATACTTAATCTCTTCGATGCTCAAGTGAGAAACATCGATACGATGAGGGATTTCCAAGTGAAAAAGAAGATCGAGGCTTCGCCTCTCCGCGTTACCTTTGTAATCATGATACCTTTTGCGGTAGCGGGCATT
Source organism: Paenibacillus rhizovicinus (assembly GCF_010365285.1). Classification (NCBI taxonomy): domain Bacteria; kingdom Bacillati; phylum Bacillota; class Bacilli; order Caryophanales; family Paenibacillaceae; genus Paenibacillus; species Paenibacillus rhizovicinus. The sequence goes on along the minus strand of NZ_CP048287.1, from coordinate 37,759 downwards.
CTGTGCATGCTGCCCTGGTATATAAGCTTTCAAGAAGTCATCCGGCAGGTATTTTGAAGGGGGGGGACCAGTGTCCGATAAAGCAATTGGAACGATCGTCGGCATTATTATCGGAATCGCTCTTACCTTTTGGTTGTTCAACAATCCCAGTGGCATAGGTGATGGTTTGAACAAAGGTGGGGCCAATGTCAAAGACAAAATAATTCAAGCTACATCAAACAACCCTTAAGGAGGAATTTTCAAATGTCAGACAAAGCGATTGGTACAATTATCGGAATCATCATCGGTGCAGCACTCTTATTCTGGGTATTCAATAACCCGAGCGGCATTGGCGATGGTGCAGATGCTGGTGCTACGAAAGTAAACACGAAGGTGTCGACGTTCGATTACAGCGGCTCTGTTGCTCCAGGCGTTGGCCACACGTTACCGTAACCACATGGACAATAACGCAGTAAAAATCATAACTGCCCTTATCGTTATAGGGCTTTGCACCTGGCTATTTTTAAGCCCATCTGGGCTAAACAAGTCTGTCTCGAACGGATACGACAATCTCAAGAAAGATGTTCGTTCGTATGGGTATAAGCCCGGTCCGTGAGCTTGAAGGGGGGAGGCGTTGGCCCTCCCCTTTATTAAATCCCGGAAAGAAGTGTGACGCATGCTGCTAGGACGTTTACTCAAGCCCATTAGAAATGAAAAAGGAATATCCAATCTCATCGTTCTCTTAATCGTACTTCCGATCTTTTTCGGCGTAACAGTGATGATCGCAACAACCTTCCTCTACGTCATGAGACAAGCTAAACTGGATGACATTAAGGATCGTGCACTTCAAATGGTCGAGACCTCCGGGTATCTCTCGCCTGCCATTCAAAACGATATAAAGAATAAAATGGCGCAGCTGGGCTATCCTGCAGTAACTAAAAACGGCATATCTTATCCGTATTTTACTGGCAGTACGTTGACGAAAGTAGGGAAGTTTGATGCAGACCCTACCGTAAAGTTAGTCATTCAATACCCCGCTACAGATTTAGCGAAAATAATGATCTTTTTCGGAGTCGATTCGACAGAGGATCCCGGTTACTTCTATATTGAAGAATACGGGAGAAGTGAAGAGAAATGAAAAAATTGACCATACTAGGCAACGAACGCGGGGGCGTCGATGTGATGATCTTTTCGATCATCTCATTATTATTCTGTATTCTCGTAATGGTTTTTTGCCTTGACTATATTATTTTTTACAACACACAGAACAAACTTAAAAATGATTTGAACGCTGCAGTGCATGCTGGATCTTTATCCATCGATGAGACACAGCTCGCGCAGGGCTATTTCAAATTAGACACTTTTACTCCAGGTGAACGGGCACAAGACATGTTTTATAAATACCTACGCCTCAACATGAATTTGGATAACAGCAACAAGGCTCTAGCGGGTGGCAGGATCAGGGAAGGGACCGCAGTGAATGTGGACGAGCTCGTATATGTCGACTACGAAGCGGGAACGATTACGAATTTGAATTCAAGACCGACAACGTGCTCTTATATTAAGACCACTTCTCGCGTCACATGCTCAGTGACATTGAATGCAGCTAGCCCGACTGAAATAACGCGTACCGTCGATCAGACAGTTATTGGACCATCGCTTGTCGCCATCATCGATACTGTCCATAAAGGCATCGGATCGGTCTCCGATGAAACTCTCCTTATTCCCGCGGTGCAGGAGGTATATTTCTCCAAGTAAAGTGGAAAAAAATTATGCGTTATACTCATTGTGGTATATAATATAACTAACTAATTAATATACAATAATTATATACAGATGATCATTGAATCATCTTACTGCGTGAAGGAAGGTGAGCGCCACGATTGAAATAAAGTCAGATAGTGTTCTGGTGGACGATTTGAAATTCAATTGGAGTAAAACGAATGAAAGTTCCGAGAACCTGAAGGTTGTAGAAGCGCTGTTTAGTTGCCTAAAGATTCGAGACCCTTTGACCGCATTTCACTCCATTCATATGGCGAATTACTCGTATAAATTGGCCCTCCGATTTGATAAGGGAAATGCTCCACTTTACTACGCGGGCTCTCTCACACATGATATCGGGAAAATCGGAATGTCTGATAGGGTACTAAAGGGAAGCGGCATTCTCACTCTGGAAGAGCGGGAGTATCTTCGCAAGCATGTATCGGATGGATACCGAATTTTAACTGGACTGGGCATGCCACCGATCATGCTTGAAATCGCGAAGTACCATCACGAGAGATATGACGGGTCAGGTTACTTAGAAGGACTTAATGGGAATAACATTCCGCTGCCTGGGCGTATAACTGCGATATCGGATACGTACTCTTCTCTTACATCGGATCGTCCGTATTCACATGCTATGGACCGTAGCCGGGCGATAAAAATTATGGAACAAGACAAATCCAAGTTTGATCCATTTATACTGGAATTTATTATTGAATCAATCATTCGTAGTCAAACTTAATATTCTTAATTTGTCGATATTAATAGTGTGTTTTATGCATTCACGAAAATTTTCTATCTGAGTAGGAAAGTTTTAATTTCGTAATAATCATTGTTAATAATCTTTGCTTGCATAATATGCCTACCGTTTCGCGTAAAAGTCGAGATTATAGAATTTCGGCTTCGATGATTCTAATAGACGCTTCTGTGTCTCTTTTAAGATGCCCGATACCGCAAAACAGATTATATTCTGAGGAGGAAAAATGAATATGAAAAGTAAGACTTATACTGCAGCGGTGATCGCTGCGATGATGTTGACAGGCAGTGTGATTGGTGGGGGAGCAGCTTCAGCAGCGAAAGAAGAACCAAAAGTAAATATGGACATTAAGCTGCTATACAATGCACGCCAACTTCCGAGTGATGTACAGCCGGAAATGGTTAATGGAACGACGCTAGTACCGCTGCGGGTCGTATCGGACAAGCTTGGCGGTAAGCTCACTTTGACAGGAAAGAGCATTAGCATCGTGAAAGAGAAGAGTTCGCTTTCGCTAACGATTGGCTCAGCGACGGCCACGATTAATGGGAAACCGACTAATTTACCTGTTCCGGTGAAGGTAGTGAAGGGGCGTACATTGGTTCCGCTCCGTGTTGTGGGTGAGGGGCTAGGTGTAGTCATAGAATATGATCCAGATTTGAGGTTTGTTTGGATTGGGAATAAAAATGTGCCAACGCTTGAAGAGGTTGTAAAAGGGAAGTTCGTCGACTCGGCGCCTTTTTATAAGCAGTATCCTGAATTGAAAAGTTACTTGCAGAATCAGATAGATTCTAAGCACATTGCTATATTGACTAAGGAGGATTTACCATTCGCAATTCATAACGCTACCTTCTATCGTATGGATCTAGCATACCTAGATAATCAGCAGGTACTCCAGGTCGCTTCTACAGATAAAGGGGATCTATTAACGCCTTTCTATTACTTGACTACAAATAAAAATATGCCCTTCCGTTATAGAAGTGCAAACAATCGATTTCTGAAAGGAGACATTCGACTGAATTGTTACCCGATTCCATCCGGAAGGGATTGGGATACGATTGGCGATGCATGGGAAAAATTCTCCTCTTCTGAAATTGATTATGTGGGTATGAGACTTCCTTTAGACACTGGAGTTATCATTAAAAATCCAACGAGGTAGTGACTCTATGAAACGACAATTTAAAGTGAAGAGTATTGCCGCGTTGCTTATCTTCTCGTTACTTATTACTTGTTTTCCGAGTTCATATTCCAATGTGAATGCTGCTTCATTGGGAGACAATGCAAGCATTCAGCCTTATGCAGTCGGCGATGTACGTTATGCGGTTGCATTTGGTTACTACGATATATGGAAAGATTCATCCGGATCGTGGACAACGAAAAAGCCCGGTGATTCAGTAACTTTTTCGTATGACTATAACTTTTCGTTCCCTGGTCGAACAGTGAAGAGCATAAATGCCGTACCTTATTCTACTTCTACTGATCCCGGAAATCTTTATTTTACTAAATCTAGACCGTACGATGATTATAATAGATACGTTGGTATCTTCAGTCTTAACCAAAACAACTCAAATGCTATTAATATCGTGAAGAACGGCAGTGACGTCACGTTTACTATTAATTTCAACGGGAAATTGGGGAATGCATCGGGATCTCCGCATTACAGTTTGCGTTACGATGACGATGCTGCGTCCTGCTCGACATGCGCCCCTGCCGTTGATGGATATCGCTACTTCTTTCCCGTGTTGCTTACATTCGAGCTGGACCCGCAAACCGGTCACTACGAAACCCATAACAAATCTACTGCTGGTGTATCTTTAGACAGTTTGTCCCCTAGTCAATCAGGGGATATGATTATGGGTCAAAAATACCCGCCAGCCCCACCAGTCATTCCGGGTTATACATATTCGGGGCAATATAAAAAATCCACTGATGGAAGTGATCCACAGACCAATCCATTCGAATCGGGAACACCATCTTTCACGTATAACGGAAGTTTCGATAACTATAAAGTAAACTTTTACTACGACAAGAATGTCTCATCCAGCGACGGCAAAATCGTCATTAAACACTTTGACATAAATAACAAGAGTCTCAATGGCGTAGCAGGACTGAATGATCGCGAAGAACCGCTCACAGTGGGCCAATCATACTCGTATAATCACGCGACAAAAGATAACCCGACAAATGGCTACACCTATAGCGGCTACAAGAAGTCAACCAATGGTAGCGAGCCGATCGGATCTGTTACAGCCGGTGAGTACAACCTTGGCACGTACAAAAAGCCGCCTTTCTCGGACACGGTGTACCTATACTATTATTATGATGCTGATACATCAAGCGGTGATTTCACAGGTGATTTCGATGTCACGCCGGGCAGTATCGCTTATAAAGACCCGTTCAGGTTTCATCCGAAAAACTTTGTGCTTAATGGATGTTCATACATTTCGCACAAGTGGAAGATTGAACGTGATGGACTGTCTTGGACAAGCAGCACCATGACAAGTTATTTTTCCGATACTGCTTTCACGTATCCAGGTTATCCGAGTCTCGTCGGGATCGGCTCTCAAAACGTCTATATGATGATTACAACCTCATGCGGGGATTCGCCTTGGATCGGTCCAAAACCGCTGAATATCTCGGGACCAGCCAATAACCATCCGCCAACGTTTAAAATTGGTTTCGTAGATCGGAACAATCCGACAGTTGTCCTGAATACGATCACAGAAGGCTCGGTACTTGATCTGGTCGTTATCCAAGACCCAACGGTGCCAACGCCGTACGACGAAGATGGAGATACGCTTATCTTTAATGGCTTTGATTTTGCAGCGGGTGACAGTTGGATTCAGTCAATTCCTTCTAAGGGACAGGATCACTATCTACAATACGTGAACATTCCGATGGATGGACCGGGCTACCATTCCATCACGGCAACGATGAAAGATCCATTCGGAGCGGTAGCGACGGCTTCCACGTCTATCCAAATCGTTCCGCCGAACCCCGTTCCTGTCATAGATGGTCCGAATAAGGTAGTCGAAGGAAGGCCACTTAGCGAACCGTTTAAAGGAGATCGTAGCTATAGTCCGATTTCCGGTCGGACAATTAATCATAGTCGAGATGAATGGCAGAATGTTAAAGAGGTCTATACGACACTAGGAACAGAAACGATTAAGCTTGATGTTTATGACTCTATGGGACTTAAATCATTAAATTCAGGCGTTCATCAGCTAACCGTATTAGAGGATTTGCCGCCAGTTCCGGTGCTAGAGTATCCGAGTCCAAGCATTCGGGGCGCGAAGGTATTGTTCGCAAATAAATCCTATTCACCAGATGGCGATATGATTATTCAAAATAGCGTTTCTTACCGCTACGACAAAGACAACGACGGAAATTTCACAGAGGAATCGTCACAATCCATTACCATGAATGCGAAGAATGAATTTACGTTCACGCCTACACGTGTGGGACACTACAAATTTTACGTCAATTTGAAAGAGGACTGGGGAAAAACAGCGAGCGGTGAATTTGATTTCGAGGTTATTAATGATTCACCAACGGTAACATTCGATATTTCTTCTGAAAGTAAAAGTCCAATTCCAATTGTACCTATTCCGCTGAAAGGGAACGTGTTGACTGATCCGGCTGGCGCTTGGAAAAATAGTGATTTTAGAAATGCATCTAAGGGGAGTAGTTGGAATTATAATGCTGCAACCGGAGCGCTTGTCCATTCCCCTACAAATTATGGACGGTTCACCACAAGTATAGCCCCAACAAATAATGTATCTGTATTAGATTTAAAAGAATATGGATACTACACTGAAATATCCGCAACATCAATAAGCGGATATGATTGGGATTTAGGCGGTGGCTATATCGCTAGAAATGAACTCACGGGCGATAGAGGTTCTGAATGTACAAGAATTTATCATGTAGATCCATCTGGTACATTAACATTAGTAGCTATGCATGATAATGTTGTGAGGGTAATAGGTGTAGATTCCATAAACCAACTTGTATATACCTTGGGATACAATGCTACGCTTTCAAATAGTTCAATTGCGACATATAAAATATCTAGTTTTATAAATCCGTCAGGTGTCCCTATGAGCGTCTCTTATCAAGCGACTATTAATGGTAAGAGAATTGATATAACACCAAGCCTAATAATGTCAAAATATTTTCCTACCGCTTTTGGAGATGTGTTGTATTATCAAACTTATTTAGGGATAAATTATTTTTCCGGAGAAAAAAGACTATTTGATTGGGGCAATGATAACCCAACCAACACAATTAGCTATGGCAGCATGTATTCTTCCACGAGTAGCATTTTCGATTATATAGGTCAAGGATCAATACCAGACTTGAAAATGAAGTACCACTTTTTCGCGCCATATAGTTATTACATTTTTAACCCTGTTACTGATATAAATGAATACAGTGGTTTTCCTTATAGTGGCAATATTCGAGATGATATGATCTCAACTAGCTATCCATTGTATCCAACTTACGACGGTAAATACGTTGTATCGGGTCAGGGGAAAGTATACAAAACCTCAGATCAAACTCGAGTTTTTACGCTTACAGGAGGAACATATAATACTATTTATGGTGTAACTCCGTCCAATATAGCATATGGGTATTCTGGAAATATCCTCAAAGGATATACTGTGAATAGTAACGGATCACTAACTCAGATCTGGAACTACATACCGGTCACCGGGACCACATTAGAGTCAAATCTAGCAGATAACTCAGACGGGTTGATTATTTTAGAAAGAAGCTCTACGACCAGCAGCACCATTAGTCGTATAGATTTAGTTACGGGGAATAAAACAGTTATAACAACAGTACATCCAACTACAAGTACCGGTGACGACACTCCTAGTATTTCATTGCAGGATGATGGGAAAATGAGAGTGACGTTTGTACAATCTGGATATACTGCGGGTAGAAGTAGATATAATCAAACCTTTTTTATAACTTCGGCAGATGATACATCGACAAATGAAGCATTAAGTTCGCAGAACCAGCTTCTGAATAGTAGTCTTCATCTGAAAAACATCATGATTAACTACAAAATTAAAATGAATCTTGGGGTTGGAGGTGGCGTTTTCTCAGGATTTAGTTTCGGGGCGCAAGACAATTCAAATATGTATCGCGTTGAGCAAAATTCAGAAGAGATCCAACTGGTCAAAGTGATTGGCGGGCATCGAACAGTTATCAAGTCCGTACCGTTTACCTTTAGTACGTATAAAGCCTATCAGGTGAAAATTACAGCGTTGGATAACCGAATTAAGGTTTACGTCGATGGTGTTCCACTTATCGATATGACCGATCCCGATTCCACATTTGGAGATGGTTGCTTCGGACCTTTCAGCGAGATTCCGCGAACAGAATTCACTTCGATAAGCTATGCGGATCTGACGGATCTCAGCGTTACGTCGAAGCTGCAAGGCGTGGCCCTGGTCGGTCAAGACATGATCTATTCGATTACGAATGATGATTCCGAGAACGATCCGCTGATTACAGACTTAACAGAATGGACGTACAATAAGTCCAAAGAGAAGTTTCTTGATGCTGGAGATGGTAAATCTGGACCGTCGGCCTTTAGTGGAAATATCTATCATACGCCAGTTGTTCGACTCGATAAAGTCGGCGTATACGACGTATCCTATAAAACGGTGGACGATCCTAATCCGGATTACTTGTATCCTTCAAATACGTTCAATGTGTACCGGAAGCCATCCAATAAGGCCGTTCGAACGCTGATTGTTCACAGAGCGCCAATCGTCGATTACGATCTTGGCCTCAATTCAGATTACACCGTCAAGTGGACAGACAGAAGCCATGACCCGGATCGCTACTTGAGCGCAAGCAATTATTCAACAGAGGCGACTGGTATTGATTACCTCAAGACAAAGGGTATTCTTGAAAAAAAATTCTATTATATTACGCCTTCAGGCGATTTCATTGAGCAGAAGCTTGTGACGCCTACAATGAAAGGCACGTATACAGTCGGGCTTGCTGTAAAGGATGAGGTGCGACTTGTTCTGCTATAACCCATACTCATGGGGAAATGCAGAGGTTCAATGAACCTAACTTTATGATTGAGGATGGGAATGAGGAAACCACGTATACCGAAACCATCCCGCTAATATTCCTGCGTGCGTCTTACAGGCAGATGCAAGATGTACGAAGCCAGGTGAAGTCGGCTGAACGGAAGCTAAAGCCACCGCAAGGAAGGTATGCTTACGGATAGGTCGGGCGGCTGAAAAACAGGCTATGGTGAGAATGTTCCCTACGGAACTGACGAACTGCTGAATGTACGGGTCTAGATTCGACACTATACGGAAACGTATAGCCCAACAAACGTTGGGGTGAACCGGCGAAAAGTAAGATATTTCGTCTATGAAATTCGTCGCACCGGACTATGGCGGTGGAGCGTTCACAGGCTCAAAGGCAGCACCTACGGCTATGTATGGATAGCTAAATCATGAGGAACAAGGAAAACAAGGAACGTCGAAATAAGGACTGCTATCCGAGACGGTTGCTATAAGGTGTAATAGCCGAAATGCATTAATCCTTGTGAGAGTAGGGGCACGACTGATGAAACGCTTGTAATGAGCGTGGAGGAACAGCCCCAAGTCTTCAAAGATAAAGAACAAATTTTCCAAACGTGAACTGCACCGATCAGGTAAGAACGTGGGAACATCGTTGTCCGAAGGGATAAGATGCCACAGTGCAGGCTCTAAGATATTGGGACTATTACGACATGACAGGAACCTTCACGAATTTGCATGAGAGAGCTAAACGGAAGCAATCTTTCGATGACCTATATCCTATCATTACGTCGAGAGAAAACATTCTACTGGCATATCGAATGATGAAAGCGAATGAAGGCTCCATGACTGCTGGAACAGATGGTAAGACAATTGCTGACATTAAGAAGTTGACTGACACTGAGGTAGTAAATCTAATCCAAAACAAGCTAGAAAACTATAATCCAAAGGCTGTCAGACGTGTCTTTATCCCTAAGCCCAACGGCAAACAAAGACCGCTTGGTATCCCGTGTATCATTGACCGAATCATTCAAGAATGCTTCAAACAAGTTCTTGAACCAATTGCAGAAGCTCATTTCTTCAAACATAGTTATGGATTTCGACCTCTTCGCTCTACGCATCATGCGATAGCGAGGGTGCAGCATTTAATTAATCATGCCGATCTCCATTTTGTTGTAGATATCGACATAAAAGGCTTCTTCGATAATGTCAATCACACGAGGCTCATCAAGCAACTCTGGAACATGGGAATAAGAGATAGAAGGGTTCTGCGTATCATAGGTAAGATGCTAAAGGCTGAAATATCAGGAGAAGGAAGACCGACTAAAGGCACGCCGCAAGGTGGCATCCTATCTCCACTTCTGTCTAACATTGTCCTGCATGATCTCGATATGTGGGTAGCCGGGCAATGGGAAAAGTTCGAGAGTCACTTCCCTTTCAAGCATAACGAGAACAGGTTGCGCGCTCTCAAACGTTCCAATCTAAAAGAAGGATATATCGTCCGATACGCAGATGATTTCAAAATCATCTGTCGTGATTGGAAGTCAGCCGAAAAGTGGTACCATGCTGCCAGACTTTACTTAAAAGACCGTCTGCAACTGGACATCTCGCCGGACAAGTCGCAAATTGTGAATCTAAGAAAAAGAAAATCTGAATTCTTGGGATTCACGATCAAAGCGACGAAAAAGGCGAATAAGCGAGTAGCCCATACCGGGATAAACGCCAAAAAGAAGGCGCAAATCAAGAAAGAAGCAAAGGAACGTATCGAGAAAATACGTCGATACCCAAATGCAGGAAATGCGCTCGCTTATAATAGTTTCGTTCTTGGATTACATCTCTACTTCAAAAAGGCAACTCATGTATGCAACGCATTCTCACGTCTTGCCTACGATCTCAGAACGTTCATGTTCAATCGTATCCTAAAGGTCGGAATATATGAGCATCCAAGCAATCCGCCGCCATCCTATTTAAAGTTTTACAAAACAAGTTGGAAAACCTATAGGGTAGGGCGAGTGTACTTATACCCACTCGGTCAAGTGAATACGGAAACGAATCTAAATTTTGATCCTAGACTTTCCATATTCACTGAAGAAGGACGAAAAATGGTACACAGAAGCCTAAGGCCGGATGTGCAGACGGAAATCATTAACCTTATGAACTCAAATATTCCAAATCGTAGTATTGAATATATGGATAATCGAATTAGTCGATACAGTATGAAAATGGGGAAATGCGAAATAACAGGTCAATTCCTGTATGCAACTACCGTTCACTGTCATCACTTTCTTCCAACCAATCTAGGTGGAACAGACAAGTTCAATAATCTGAGAATCATCCACAAAGATATCCATAAACTCATTCATACTACAGATCACGATACGATAATGTCACTCAAGACTAGGTTCGATCTATCGGACAACATGGTCAAGATATTAAACCAATATCGGAAAATGAGTAACATGGAACTTATTTGATCTTATCGCTTGAAGATGGAACGCCGTATGCTGGGAAACTAGCACGTACGGTGTGGAGGAGGGGAAAAGGCAGAGATCACTTCAAAGCCTTACCTATTCCTATTACAACGCTTGGTCCGAATTTCTTGAAAAAACCATTACAATTGGGACTCTGCCTCAGCCGGATGAACCTCCACATGCTGGATTTACAAATCCGACAACCGTTTATCGGGGCAACGCTGTAACGATTAACTCCACGGCATGGGACAAAGAAGATGGGGCCAGAGAAAATCTTCCTCATGAATATTATTTGCAGAACATGGATGGCGGTACGGAATCCTTGGCAAGCACATCTCGGACAAGCTGGACTAAGACATTCAGCACGATGGGAACTTTCCAATTCAGGCAGACGGTTGAGGATCATTTGGGACAAGTAGACACTATCTCCCATACGATCAACGTTGTGAACCGAAACCCTGTAGCTAATATTTACATCCCGAATAGTACGGATCAGAACAACCCTGATAATTTTGACACGCTGACACCGATCTTTAAATGGAACTACGGCGATCCTGATAATGATGCTGAAACGAAATATCAGGTGAAAGTGTATCGATACGGGGGAGTGTTAGAACAAGATTCCGGAATCAAAACTGGAAATGCTCTGAATTGGACGCCTAGCGCAGCCTTACCAGAGCATGTGAACATGTACGTCGTTGTTCGCGTATTCGATGGTTATGATTGGAGCGAAAACAGCGGACCGCATTACTTTTACATTGAAACGAATCGCCCACCGACTGCAGACTTCGATTGGTCGCCGAAGCCCGTATATGAAGGCGATACGGTTAAGATCACGCAGACGATTGACGATCCGGATAAGGACCCGCTGACTGTTTCTTATGCCGTGAAAGGGCCGGATGGCGCGCAGACGACATATCCGTACACGCTCGCTACACCGTATTCAACGGTCGGTCCGATGTTTAAGACGCCGCTTGTTGGCACCTACACGGTGCAGCTCACCGTCTCCGATGGTAAGGCTCAACCGGTTGTCGTGACGAAGACGATTCAAGTCCTGCCACTAACGGTTACCGGTCAAGTAAAGCATACGGATCAATGGAATGAATACCGAAAGGAGTACAACCTAAAGTATTCGGGATCTGAAAACAGCCCACGAGCATACAGTGTGTTTTGGGCCGGTGAAAAGTTTATTCTTGCTGCCCAGACGACTGGAACTGGGACGACTACGATAGCTAATCAAGTCAAAGTAACTATGAAGGGTACGAACGTTAATTTATCGGCAGTCAATAGCGACCAAACTAGTTGGAGCGGGGCTATGTGGCAGAGTAATTTAGATGATTTGCCTGACGGCACTTACACCTTTACTTTTACAGCCGTTTATTCAAACGGGGTCACTAAATCTACAGACGTTCTAATTAATATTAAAGATAATATCTGGGATGAAACAGCAACACATCGAATTCATTAAGTTTTAGGCAAGAATAAAGGCCGTCTCTAACGAGGCGGCCTCATTTTTTCTTATTTGAGATTGGGCGGAGAAAAGCTATATCAATAGGAACTTGAATAAGTGTAGAGACTATTTGTTATTCCAAGTCATACGAGTCATTCAGCCGATCTCCTGATCAGTTTTCGCAAGGGGACAGAACGTAAACGCTGGCATCAATCTTCAATAAAGCATCTTTCCAATGATCCAGCTTTCAAAATGACTACCCCAAAGATAACAAACGAGAGTTGAACAAGCGATAAAGGGGCCAAAAGGGATTAGCATGTCTCTTCTATATTTGCCCGATAACACAATAATGATTCCAGTTATCATACCCGCCAAGCAAAAGAGCGCGAAGGCGAGGATGGACAGCTTAATGCCAAGAACGAGTCCAGTTAAAAAAAGTAGCTTTATATCGCCACCGCCAATGGAATTACTTCCTTTAGAAAGCTGCATCATTAAAGCAATGGCATAAAAAATTCCTGCGCCAACGATTGCAGCTATAATATAGTTCAAGAAAGGAAGTGGGTGTATCCATGATCGAAGAGCTGTAACAATTAGAATGCCAGGTAGAGTAATAAAGTCTGGAATGATTTTGTATCGAAAATCGAGAAAGCAAATCATGATGAGTGCTGCTGCAAATGGTATTGCGATGAGCCACTCCTTTGAATAATCGACAAATAGGACAGTAAGACCGATTGTAGTAGCCATTGCTAAACGAGCCATTAATGGGGAGGATGGATGGCACAGCAAGGGAATTCTCGGTGATAAGTGTCTTAAATAACCTCCTATCCAGAAACCTAATGCTACAGCAAAGCTGAAAATAAAATATGGACGCATACTGAACACTCCTCGTTTTTATTATTTAATTTGTTTGCTGACGGGATAAATGCGTTTTTAAGATGCTATTAAAAGCAAGGCAATCTGTTCTGAAGATTAGATACTCGTGATGCGAATTACAATATATGGTATGATATATGTATATCAAATAAGTAACTAATATACAAGCATTTGGGGGGCATTTATCATTCTGCGTAATCGGTAAAAACTAACTTTGACTTAATTATTACATTTCTTGTGCTGAAGGAAGAAGAGTTAGATGAATCTGGCTACACAGGGAACAAACAAAGGGATTAGTGGAATAAACAAGAGAACAATAACGTGTGCAGAAAGATGAAGTCTGGAAGAGATCCAGTAGAAACGGCTATAGTGCAGGGGGAGTTTATGATGATGTTGAACAAGACAGAACAGTTCCTAATTCATAGCGGAGGAGAAAAGAACGATGGCTAATACGATTCTTACCGGAGCTACAGGCGAAGTTTACTATGCTTCTTTGACCATTTTAATCATGCTGCTAATGTTATTCCTTTCAATAAGATTGCTAATCAGCCGTCAGAAACGGGCATATCTCACGCTGTCTCTGTGTATGGCGTTTTCTCTATTAGGGCAAATTTTACTGCTTGGAGCGTCCTTTATGGTAGCTCAAGGGCGTGGGATAAGCATAGCTCACAATCTCGTCAACACCACTTCGTTTATTCTGGCGAATATAGGCGTTTATCAACTTTATGGGGGAACGACAAAAAAAGTATCTAAAACATCATATATTTTACTAGGAATTGCTGCACTGGTCTCGTTTTTCCCCTTAGCGAGCGGCATCTATGCAATTTTTCTTGTAGGATTCGCTTTCTTCGCAATTCGGCCTTTGCTTGACGATGGCGCAACGAAATATCAAATCGGAAATGGTATGTACGCTCTTGCTACACTTGCCCATTTTTTTGAACGATACACTTCACTGGGTGCGGGAATTGCTGCAGCCGATAACCTATTCCGGATATCATTTTTTGTGGTGCTGTTTCTCATCATACTCGACAAAGTTTTATCCCTGATGGAATCCAGTTACAATAAATCTACAAGAGATCCTTTGACAGGCTTATACAATCGATTCTACTTCTATACAACCGTCTCTTTTTTGGTCGCGGATGGTAATCCGATATCGGTTGTTTTTTTTGATTTAGACAATTTCAAGAAGCTGAACGATACCCGCGGTCATGCGGAAGGGGATCGGGCCCTCAAGGCCGTTGCCTCGATTCTAAAAGAAGAGTCGGAGGAGGTTGGTATAGCCGGCAGGTATGGCGGGGAGGAGATGGTCATGCTAATCGACGATTTATCCATCAATGTAGCTGACCTTGCCGAGCGGATACGAGCTCGCATCGAGGAAGAAACCTCTGTTACGGCCAGCATTGGTTATGCCTCGCTTGCAGAAGGAGACTCGTCGGATTCGCTCATTACGCATGCGGACAAGGCGATGTATGTTTCCAAGAAGTCCGGAAAAAATCGTGTGCATGGGTACTCGACTCTCTCCGAAGAGCAGTTGGCGATGCTCGTAAGCTGATCACTTGCAAGCGAATTCGAATCATGGTAGTATCCATATATAGCCAATAGGCAAAGAACCGTTGGAAGCACCAATGAGCGAGGGATGATACCCTCTGCTTGTTGGTGCTTCTTTTCGTTTTGAAAAAAAGGAGGAACTAGGATGGAAGTCGTCAAGAATTTTACTGGTAGTAAGTGTGATGTTTGGAGAGCAGCTCGAGAATTTGCTCAAACTCGTACTATTCAAACTGAAGCGGGAGTGGAGAGTCTATCATTCTCTGTACGTCATCAGGTGGGGTGGAGGATCTGGATTACGGTAATTCATACGGAGCACAGGGCGGAAATTTTATTGGCCATAGCTGGCGCGGATTCAAAAAAAGGATCAGCCAAGTATTTGTCCGGTCCGATCTGGGAGTGTAAACCGATTTTGGCAGCCACAGTTGAGCAAGCAGAAGAGGTGTTTGAAAATGCAAGCGAGTATCCGCAGAGAGAATTATTAATGGAAGCTGGGGGAATATGTCACGAGCTCATATCTCGGGTGAACAGCTGTGAAAGTCCGATAAGAGAGGAAGCGGGTTTCGTTTTCCGAATCCAAATGGACGAATATAAGGGTTTCTTGGATGACGAATGGATAGACGAAATGATTAACGTAAAGGGGAGAGACTCCAATGGATGAAACATTGCAGAATTTTTTAGGCGAGCAGTAAAACTTATGGTTTACTTTGCACTCGGGTTTGTGGAGCACATGTATTTCAAAGAAGTTGGGATAACAGTGGGGTACTTGATGATGCTCATCTTCTTCACATACGCTAAAGGGCAGATCATTCCGCTATCGGATATATGGCGTAGGGTAAAATATACGATTAAGACATTACTGAGATAGTAAACGTGCAATCCTGCACGAGGAGAAACGATTGTCCGGACACGGACTGATAAGTGGCCCGCCGCTGCTGCAGCGTGCCGGAATTCGCAGCAGGCTGAAATTTGTTAAGTTGTAGGAGCGGGCCCCCTCTCCACCTCCTATTTTACGCAAGAAAAAATGCAAGTTGATAAAAATCCATAGTAACCCATCATCTTTGGAAACGGGAAACAAAAAAGTCACACTGCCTATATAGCCGGGTCAGCGAGGGAGGGAAATGAATAAGATACCCTACATGCATTGTGAGATGGAGATGATAAAGTTGAAAGATAAACGACGTCATCTAGGAATCCCGATGGCGAATGTATCTGTGTTGAAAGAGAGAAGACGTTGTAAAGGCGTTTCAAAAGTACATGTAGCTGCAACGTATAAGAAAATAACGGTTGTCGTGCCTAATGCTCCAGTGTCAGATACGCTGCCAGCAACGATAAGCTTTTATGTGGATACAAGGTTTACGACAACGCAAGTTAGTCAAATACGTAATATGATTGCTGGCGCTTTAAGCTTTTGGAGGGACCATTATATTGAGGTAGATGAACAAGGTTCTTCTAGGTATCAAGCATGCGTAAACAAATACGCAAAGTTTAATTTAGCACCTGTTTGGTTTGAAGAAAAGCTTGCCAACGGCGCAGCCGCAGCATCTGTTCAAATGGATGGTTTTACAACTCAAATAAGAGCAAATGGCTTTGGGCAAGCCGCTAAGGCTTATATCATGTACGAAAAATCAAACAGCGATTTTATCGTCAAAGGCGTCAACGCTTCCAATCCTGAAACCAATTCCTTAACTGTGACTGTAAACCCAACAACAATTTCCAAGACAACCATTCTTGGTTCTTTTAAATTCGGTGCATTGCAGCATGCGTGGCTTCACCGTGAAGGATATCGTCATCCGGCGGGTAAGTACACGTCTTATTTTGCTGGTGAAGCCAGCATGTGCGCGATGCGTGGTAATAAAAATAAAATCACTGGTCAAAGCGACAGTGTATACACGAAATATTTGGACTAACAAAGAACAACTGTCCGATTCTCCGGACAGTTCTTTCTCCTTCGTATGAAGCGGAACATTACGATCCGTTAACAAGGCGAGGAAGGGGAGCGGGAAAATAAAAAAGCTCCCTACACCTTATAGGCATAGAGAGCATAGACACATGAGTATATAAGAGACTGCTATGGCCTCACTATCGTTCGGCCCCTTAAAGATGCTCCCTATATACCCATTAGCATATAGAGAGCATAGAACCTACATAGCACCAATGTAACGATAGTAATCATCCCAGGATGAGAAGGCACCACCAAAGGGAACTGTGCCTCACACTCATCGTACTCGAACATATCGTCTTCCTCGTACGTTGCACCTTCGTTAATGTTGCCATCATCGATACCGCCTTCTGAATAGAGCACCCCCATGCAAGAGCTGGCAAAACGATGAGTGGTGGCAACTTGAGCGCACAGGAGCTTTAACGCCGATATTAAGAACGTATCCGTTCTGATTTGCGCGACTGTCCGATCGGTAAGCACGGTTATTGGTATTGGTGTAGATTTCGAGGCAATATTGGTTGAATGGTCATCATCGCTTCCTTCTTTGCATGATCATTAACGTGGGTATAGATTTGTGTGGTCGAGATGTCAGCATGACCAAGCAGCTCTTGTAGCGTTCTCAAATCAACTTTACCGGTAGCAAACAAATTCGTAGCAAATGAATGTCGTAATTTATGGGAGGACAGTGTAACGTCCTTATATTGAAGATTTGTTTGCTTAAACGAATCAAATGTTTTCTCAGCTACATCCTGGATAGCACGTTTGGAGATCCGGCGGCCAAGGCGCGAAATAAAAAAAGCGCTCTCTTGACTTCTCCTGGGCTGTAGTCTTTCAGTAAGGTATTGTTTGAGAAGCTCGATTAGAGTGGGCGGAAGCGGTATATACCTCCATTTCCGTCCTTTGCCGAGTACTGCAAGTTGCCTGGCTTGCTCATTGAAGTCAGTGAGGTTAAGTCGATGAATTTCACCGACACGGAGTCCACAATACGACATTAAAGCAAGGATTGTAACGTCGCGAGTACGATATTTTGAATTGACCAATTGAAGTAAATCCCCGAGATTACTCTGCTCAATGTACACCGGGACTCTATTCTTTTCTACTTTCGACTTCGGAACTTCTATAGCAGGGTTTAACTCGATACGGCCAAACTCAATCATAACCTTAAAAAACAGACGGATAGCAGGAAGCGATCGATTTCGAGCGCCATCACCGGATCCACTCTTTCTAATATTCGTAAGATGAGCCATGATGTCTATTTTACGCATAGCGCTGATTAGTTTTCGGGTTTACTATGTAAGAACGCCTTAACGTCATGTACATAGGCGTTCTGCGTATCTTGTGTGTACGACCGATCTTTAAGCCAGATCAGAAACATCTCCAATTCTTCCTCGTGCAACTCCGCAATGTGCATTCATTTTCCGCTCCCGTCTTTAACAGAAGATCCATAACGAAGTCGTTCTTGTTGGGACGGGCTTACTTCAAACCAAATTACTCCCGGCTCTAAAACATCTTCAACGAAATCAAATCCTGCATTTTTCAAAATTGAGCGAAAGTCATTAATCATTGAGAAGTATCCAGCGGAGTCGAATTCTTCATAACGATCCCTGCGTATTGTAATTACACCATTCTCTCGTATATCTGAAATTAGACCCAAAATAGCATCAAAAGTATAAGGCATTTGTATCTGGCCTCCAAAAAAGTCTCTTAGAATTTGAACTGCATTAAACGTGAATTTAATGCGGTTCATTAGTCTAAATATTCGCTGATACATCGCTATTTCCTGCTTCGAAATGGGTAAAGGTTTGGCGTCGTTTAGTGATAAAAGATATTGCCAGTCTATGCAAACATTTTGGGGCGCCGGTGGTTTTCCGGCCGTCTGGGAAGTGCAGCGGGCTCAGCACTGGGTAGACTCACGATAGATTGATCGAAGAGGGGGCCAAAGAAAAAAAGGGTCGCTTTGACAGCGGCCCTGTGAAACGGTTGCAGAAAAGCCAGCATTCGGCAACAGATAAACAACTGGATGCTTTATTGAATTCTATGAA
This sequence comes from Paenibacillus rhizovicinus, assembly GCF_010365285.1. Lineage (NCBI taxonomy): Bacteria > Bacillati > Bacillota > Bacilli > Caryophanales > Paenibacillaceae > Paenibacillus > Paenibacillus rhizovicinus. Next base: position 18,883 of record NZ_CP048287.1, on the reverse strand, counting down.
AAGCATGTCTCTCACAATTATCCATCTGTGACTTATTCATCATTACCACGGTAATTTGATCTGCTGGTAAGAAACGGTTATCAAACCTCTGCATGTAATGGAAGTGCTTTTTTTCCCACAGCAAAAGAGAGAACATAGGATCAAACGGGTATGTAACGACTGTCCCATAATTATGTGATATATTCCCTTCATTCAACTGTTGCGCCATCCATGTAACATTTTTATCGCTTCGTTCAAATGCTTGTGAACGTACTACAGGAGTGTCCGAGGTGACAAATGGCCACTCTGTCTGATTTACAGCCACAGACCAATAGTAATCTGTAAACATTGATTTCGAAAGTTCAAAATCTTGTAGTACATGATTATGAAGTAATTTAACATGAAGCTCTGCAGGAGATACTTGCTCAGTGAAATCAGTAATAAACCAATTAGCTAGCGCTGTAAAGCTATCATAGAATGCATTTCTCATCTTCTTAGTACGATAGAGTTGTAAGGTAAGCCAGAATGCTGCATATGTAAAACTGTCAGAATCCAATACATCGTGTGTCTCAAATACATTTTCAGGGTTAGACAGCATGAACCTTGATTTAATTTTAGGAAAAATGGTGGCGAAGAGAGGTTCTATTCGGCTTAGAATCGTTTCCATTGGCTGTTCATCTAATTCGTCGATATCATAAAAATATCTTTCCGCTGCTACGTTTTTAATGTTGCATGAAAAACGATTTCCTGTCTTGCTCTCGATTACACCAATGAGATTGTAATTATTGGTGAAATGTCTAAGATAGATTTGCGGCACATAATGTTGGTTCTTTACTGTTTTACCCATTATCTCGCCCTCTGCAGCTAATTTATATATCATCCGTATTCCTTACTTTTTCCATTATAGCATTATAGCGATAGGGTTGGTCGCATTGGAATTTTAACAGTTGCTTACCCTCCGGGGGTTTTCTCCTACCCTACAATTGCCGGTGAAGCCTCGTTTAGTTGTTTTGGACTTGGCAATACTTAATGATAAAGCTAGGAAATATAGATAGGGGGATTGAGAATGGATTGGGCGCGAGCGCCCGGGCCTACGCTGAGCCGCCGGTCGTTGCGTAGCAGGGTCGACTTGGGGCAGATTGCACAGTAATTGGTCAAGGTCATGACGTAAGGAATGCCGAGCCGCCGGGCGGGACCACGAACGCCATGCCGTGCATGGCATGCGCTACGTGTAGAATGTCCGACTGCTACCTCCTCCGCGAAAGCCGTGAGCCGAGTGTCGCCGAACAGCATAGTTTCGTCCGAAGTGTCAGGATCCGGATCCGCTCCCCGGTACGAAAGAGCGGTATGCCATCGTACGTGTATTCATGACTTTTGATGTCGCCCTCCGGAGACGGAGCCTTAAGGGGCTCGCAGCGGGGTGGTTACCTTTGGCCCGATGTCTCGAAGCGAAGGCCTTGCGGCAGCACGTCGACGTTCAAGCTCGGATGCCCTTCACGAACGACGCGAGAAAAGTGGACGGCACAACAATGCGCCGGGCTCCCTCTAGTTGCGGCTCCATCGACCGCAGGCGATCGCCGGCACAAGCGCGGACGAGCTGCATGACGAAATTTCTCCGTGCCCAGCAATCGCAGTCTTGAATCTATTGTCTAAAGATTGCCGCAAAGGTCGCAGTAGGGGAGGACTCAGCCTACTGCCGGTCAAGCTATGGTTCGGCACCTGGTTCTATTAAACATTCGTGGCCTTTGCTAGCTGATTTTTCGGACCATATATATTAACATCAGTTTTGTTATAAAATGTAGAAAGCAGTGGATTTGAAGAAGGAAGGTGTGGGCAGATATGGCAAACGGATCCGAGTTGTCTGTTTTTCCTTTTAAGGTAAGGGTAGTATTCCGTGGTTCAACAAAAAAAGATTTAATCATAACGATCAATGAAATAGGCGCTCCAAAAAAGTTTACAACATTTGCAAACTTTATTAGCTATATTGAAAGGAGGAGCTCAACAGATAAAGAATATCTGTTTGAAGGCTATACATATGCGTTTAAGGCAAAAGATGTCTCAGGATATGCATTGTACGCTGAAACAGACGATGAATTAGAAAAAATAAGAGATAAGTTTCAAGAGATAGAAAAAAGAGAAGATAATGAATACACGCTAGAACAGTTGTTCGAACAGATTAGATCAACATCGTCATAGCATTAGAATAAGAGCGTTTTTTATATGTAGCGGTACCTTATATGTAGGGTCTGTCAATAATTTTGTGTAAACTACTACCAGTGAATCTTTAGCGTAAATGCTGACCGATGCGATCGGGGAAGAAGACGGAGAGCTGGAGGAGGATTTGCCCCCAGTTCTGTACCCGACCCGTCCATTTGCGAACAACATCCATCGTCGCCAAATAGAGCATTTTGAGCAATGCTTCGTCGGTAGGAAAGATGCTCTTGCCCTTGGTTACTTTACGAAGCTGTCTGTGGTAGCTTTCAATCATATTCGTTGTATAAATAAGTTTCCGAATCTCCGGCGGGTATTTGAAGAAGGTGGAGAGCTCAGACCAGTTGTTGCGCCACGATCGGATGATGAGCGGATACTTGCTTCCCCACGCTTCTTCAAAACGGTCGAGCTCAAGCAACGCCAGCTCTTCCGTCGCGGCTTTGTAGATGGGCTTCAAGTCCGCGGTAACCTTTTTGAGGTCCTTGTAGGATACATAGCGAGTCGAGTTGCGGATTTGGTGAATGATGCATTTCTGAATCTCCGTTTTGCTGTAGCAGGCAGAGATCGCCTCTGTGAAGCCTTTGAGATTGTCCACACAGGTGATCAGGATGTCCTGCACGCCGCGATTCCGAAGGTCGTTTAGGACGCTAAGCCAGAACTTGGACGACTCGTTCTCGCCGATCCACATGCCCAAGACATCCTTATTTCCATCCAAATCGATCCCGATGACCATGTACGCGGCCTTGTTCACGATCGCACCGTCCTGCTTAACTTTGAAGTGAATGGCATCCAGAAAAACGACCGCATAAACGCCCTGCAACGGCCGACTCTGCCATTCTTTAATGAGTGGTAGCAACTTGTTGGTGACATTGGAAATGAGCGTGGGCGAGACCTCGATCCCGTATACCTGTTCTAAGTGATCCTGAATGTCTCGCGTGGAGACACCTTTCGCGTACAGTGCCACAATCTGGTCCTCGATGCCGGTAACGTTCGATTGGTGCTTCTTCACGACAAGCGGTTCAAACTCGCTTAGCCGGTCACGAGGAACCAGGATCTCCTGTTCACCGTACTCGCTCATGACGGTTTTCTTGCTCTTGCCGTTCCGGCTATTGGAGGAGACTTTAGCTTTCGTCTCGTGTTTCTCGTAGCCAAGGTGAGTGTCCATCTCGGCCTCTAACATTTCCTGAATCGTCTCGGCGAACAAGTCTTTCAATGCGCTCTGAGCATCTTGCGCGGTGACCAGCTTGTTCTCCTTAATAAATGCCCGCAGCTGCTCTTTTGTCCATAACCCCATGTGTACTCCCCAACCTTTCTGTTACTTTCATTTTAATAGGGTTGAGAGTTTACACAAAGTATTTTACAGACTCTATATGTACTCAACTAATTGGGAGTCGGAAGGTCTTCTAGGAGGTAGAATTACTTGTTTGTCGCTGAGAATAGAGAAGGACAACGCTTCTATTCACTTTTTGAAGATGAAGCAATTTTACGCGGAATAAGTAAAGGTGCAGAACTAGTTTGTCCAGATTGTTCCTCGCTCGTCCGATTTAGGGCGGGTACAAAAACCCCTCATTTTTATCACCAAACACGATGCGCAAATCCCAATCCATATAGTGAGCCAGAGAGCGCCGCACATCGATCAGGAAAATTAGCTTTGTACAATTGGCTTAACGTGATTTATCCAGGCAGCCGTGTAGAATTGGAATATTTTATATCCGAAACAAAGCAACGTTCCGATGTGATGTTGCTCCATCCAGATGGTCAGAGGCTTGCATTCGAATTTCAATGTTCAAGAATTACGGGTGCAGTTTGGAGAGAACGTCATGATTTGTACGCATCTGCAGGTGTTGAGGATGTTTGGATATTAAATGAGGACATTTTACGGTATGAATCAATGGAATGCAAAATAATTAGTCTTGAATCTGAGATTTATAAACAACACAAGCTTTTATCTTACTTTAATCCTGAAAACGAAACTGTTACGTTTATCGCAGATGGTTATGGTGGTGCTGGCCGAATATACGACCCTGAGCAGTTTTGCGACAATTTAAAAAATGTTAGGGTAGTCAACGATCGGATATGGCTGTTGAGTTATGAAAATTATCTTATTCAAAAGGAGGAATTAATTCGTAAGAAGGCCCTAGAGGAGGAGGGGCGTCGACGATCACTTGAGATGCAGAGAAGGAGGCAACAAGAGGAAGCGGAGTTTAGGAAAAGGGTGAGAGAAGAAAAGGAGAGTCAGGATTCGCAAAGATTTAATGCCCATTACTCCGATATCCTTAAAAATCGGGGTTCTTTTATGCAGGACTTTACTCCGAAAGAGTTGCGGTTATTTCAGACGTTGGCATCGAGGTATCATCTGACAAAAGAGAACTTCCCAGGGATGTTTCATTTAACCCTGGAACATAGTGATTTGATTGTTACGCCACCGCAATTATGGCAATTATGGATCTTTGATCAGATCTTGAATAAAAGACAGCGAAGTGTTTTTAAAAAGCAAAAGGATCATAAAATTTGGTTGGATGACGTAAAGGAAAAGTTTATTGCACTACGCAAAGATGGACTTCTGCGGACCAGACATCAAAATGATAAACCAATCAACTACATCTTTACGATGTACAATTATATTTCGTCCTTGAATAAATGCGGAGTACTGGAGAACCTTGGATCGAGCACTACGAAATACCAGCGTATATTAGTTGATCGAATTCCTATGTTCAAGTCTCACAAAGAGAATGCGATATTAAATATGTACTTTGAAGGCTACATACACGAAAAAATAAATCAGCTTGGTATGGAATTTGATGAACAGATCTTGCAGATTCAGGTTGCATGCAGCAAGGAGGGAATTCCTATAGATGGCAATGTTAAAAGGGAAGATATTTCTAAGAGCAGATATAAAAACAATTATGATAAAGGTATTTTAAGTTTAATCGATGAATACACCGACGTGGTAATGGCCAGTAACGGGAGAGCAAGTAGAGCAGATAAGGATATGTGCGGTACTATAATAAAGAATTTTTACCTTAATAGTAATATGGATGACCAAAGTAGAGATTTTATTCGAAAGATCATTCAAATTCACAAAACGGGATACTAAATTAAGTTAATTCGCCCCGGTTCCATAAAAATGAGTAGCGAGGCTGAGCCAAGCCAAGCGAAGAATTGTCTGCGTGCTCTCTCCATTATGGAAAGCACAGACCTTCCCAAAACAATGGTTTTGTCGATCGAATAAAAGAATGCCGATATGCGTTGCAATTTGATTGACTTATGACGCGGGATACAAAGAAAAAAGGGTCGCTTCGACAGCGGCCCTTTTCTTTTTTTGTTAACGGAAATTATTTGCTCCGCCCAGGCTTTGCTCGGCAATGAACCAATCTGCGAGTAATGGATCCACCAATCTTTCCTGCATTGTGCGTGGTTAGGTTTTCATTATATCCATCAGGGGAAAGGGATTTGTATTTAGAACGTTCTCTACGGGAGCGTTCTTTTTTTGTCGAAAATAACAGGCTTGTGAGTCGTCTACTCGGTACGAACTGCTATTAAATCGCCATATTTCCTCGCGGGATTAGCTCGAAGGAGTCATGTTAGATGCTGCTTGCAACGGGTACACTTAGTACGGAAAAGAACGAGAAAGGAGTGATGGTATTGAAATACGCAGCAAGTATTCTGGTAGCTTGCCTAATGATCTGCATGTTGATTACGGGGTGCTCCTCCACCAAAGAGACAGCGGGGCAAGATCCGGCCGCGATAAAGGTGACGCTCTCTACAAACCCGTCACCGGCCGTTATCGGAGAGAAGATTCAATTATCGGCCAAGATTACCGGCTTGAACGATACTGACGGGGCACAGGTACAGTTCGATCTTCGCACATCCGATTTAAAGGCGCTGCCGGCTTTGGTGAACGCCACGCTTGGCGACAACGGCGAGTATACGGCAGACCATGTTTTTAAGGAAGCAGGCACTTACAAGGTCTATGTCCACTTGTATCAAGACGATCTGCATATGACGAAGAAAAGCGAGTTGGTTGTCCAGAAATGAACATCCTCGTCAGCATGCGGGCTCGAAAACCTCAGGTCATTGCTTTGATAATCATATTTACGTTCATCGTAGGTTGGCTTCCGAAGGTGCATGCTAGTACCGCCGTTTCCAGCGTCTCCATAATTGAGCAGCTGATTCGCGAGGCCAAAGATGGCGAGACCGTGCGTATCCCTGCCGGAACTTATGAAGGGTCATTCACCATTAACAGTCCAATAAAGCTCGAGGGCGAAGGAACCGTCACGATTCGGAACAATGACGAGGAGTCAACAATTACGATTACGGCTAGAGGCGCCGCCTTGGAAGGTATAAGCGTCGTCCACGAAGCCCGGGACAAGAACGCCGCCGTGTACGTCGCTGCGGATGAGGTCACACTCGAATCGCTCCAGATATCCACGCGAGGCTACGGCATTCTATTGCGCAAAGCGGATCATGCGGCAATCGGAAGTACGAGAATTCAATGGATGGAAGACGCAAACGAAACAGCAGGGAAACGTAAAACGGTCAAACGAAACGGCATCGATTTGTTCGATTCGCACCAGAACGTCATCAGCGGCAATACCGTATCGGACATGAATGATGGTATCTATCTGGAAAGCAGCAATGGCAATACAGTCGCAGGCAACGCAATCGATCATTCCCGTTATGGCGTTCACTGCATGTTTACGAAAAAGACCATCGTGAGGGATAACCAGGGCTATGCCAATATTACGGGTGCCATGGTCATGGGCGTGGACGATGCCATCGTAACCGGTAACCGGTTCGAGAAGCAAAACGAGAACGTCAACTCGCAAGGACTGCTGCTATTCGACGTCCATACGTCCACCGTGGAGAATAACCTTGTCGAAGGCAACCGAGTCGGTCTTTATATTGAACAATCTTCGAGCAATACGATCCAAAACAACCGGGTACTTTGGAACTTCACGGGCATTCAATTGCTGGATGCCGAGAATAACCGCTTCACTGTGAACGATTTCATCGGCAATGTCATCGAGGCCGAAGCAACGGAAAGCAAGAATAACGAATTGAAGGCGAATTACTGGGACGCGTACAGAGGCATCGATTCCGACGGCGATGGGGCGAGCAACACGGCTTACGTTATTAATCCATTCTTTCAACGGCTAACAAACGAGACGCCTGCCTACCAGCTCTTTTTCCGGTCGCCTGGCATGCTTTTCCTCGAGAGTCTGTTCGAAACGAACCGAGATGAATGGGCGAGCGACTTAATGCCGCTCATGAAGCCGGCAATGAACGAAATCGCCGGCTCAGGTACCGGCGGACCGGAGTTTGCTTTATTCGCCACAGGTACGGTTCTGCTCCTCGTTGCGAGCGGGATCATCTTACAATTCGGAAGGAGAAGACAATGAATAAATACACGATTTCCATAATTGCTTTAGTGATCGTAACCATTATGATTACGGGCTGTTCAAAGAAACAATATAAGCCCGTCGGGGTTGACGAGGCGACTGCCAAGTGCACGATATGTAACATGCAGGTTAAGGACGACGCATTCGCCGTCCAATTGACCACGACGAAGGGGAAAACCTATTTTTTCGACGACATCGGCTGTTTGAACGAGTGGCGCACGAAAAATCCGGACGAGAAAATCGGCGCCGAATACGTACGGGATTATGATGACTTAACCTGGATTCCGTACGGCGAGGCCTATTACGCCTACGATGCATCATTTCGGTCGCCGATGGCTTACGGAATCTATTCGTTCAAGGATCGCTCTTCCGCTCAGCAATTCATCGATGATCAGAAGGTCGGCAAGCTGTTGACGGCCGATGAGCTGGCGACGCATAACTGGGCGCAAAACATGGATCAGATGCAGGGCATGGAAGGTATGGACGGTGCCACGCACGATGAACAGGCGCACGGCGAAATGGATATGGACAGCGGAAAAACCGGCGATAACGCCTCTGACACGATGAATATGGGAGGCACGGGAAACGGGAAGGATGAGGCCGGGAAATGAATGCCTGGCATATAGCGGTCCGGGAGATCCGCATCGGTTTTAGAAATCCATGGGCTTATTCGTTCCTTGGCTTATTCTCCGTGTTCAGCTTGTCGCTGCTGCTCATTCAGGCGCAGAACGACGTAGAAGGGTTTTCGAGTATCACCGGCACGCTGCTCAATCTTATGCTGTATCTACTGCCGCTGATGGCCTTGCTGCTTGGAACTTTCACCTTAACGTCGGAGAAGGAAGAGGGCAGTTGGCAACTGCTTTCCTCCTATCCGCTCAGTACGTTCGCGTTCTTGTCCGGCAAGTATATTGGAATGGCTATCGTTATGCTCACGATCGTTGCCTTCGGCTTTGGGCTAACAGGCGTCGTTGGGGCGCTTGTCGGCATTCGGTTTGGAGCGTTCGGCCTGTTCATTGCCTTCTCTTCTGGACTCGTTCTCTTATTCCTCGCCGTGGCTCTGTGGCTCGGCACGATAGCTTCAAATCGCTGGCAAGCGCTTATTTACGGGGTTTCTGTTTGGTTTTTCTCCGTAATCGGCTGGCCTACGCTTCTGATCGCGGTGCTGGGTTTTGTACCTTACGGGTTCATTAAGCCGATTCTCTTAGCGTTGACGGCGTTAAATCCGGCAGAGTTTGTGCGATTGTTCGTCATTGTTCGTCTTGGCGGGGGATCCGCGTTAGGGCCCGAGTATTATGACTGGATCGTTTGGGTCAGGGGACCGTATGGTTTATTATTATTCTCGTTATTATTCGTTGGATTCATCGGAGCGGCGGCCGGCGTCTCCTATGTCGTGTGGGAAAGGAGGCGGATTCGTGGATAATGCATTGCTTGAGATGCGGATGGTCAGTAAAACCATCGGCAAGAAACCGATCATCGATGGCTTGAACCTTAGGGTAGACAGGGGCAGTATCCTCGCGCTCTGCGGTGACAACGGTGCCGGTAAAAGTACGATTCTACGCATGATTGCCGGGATCTTGCAGCAGAGCAGCGGCGACATTACCGTAAACGGACTCAGCTGGAAGCGAGATCGGTACCGTTATGCCGAGGTCATCGGCTACATGCCGGACAACTACCGCTTCGGCGGCGGGCTAAGCGCGGAAGAACATCTCGCCTTCTGGTCGAAACTGCGGAAAGCACCGAAAGAGCGGGTACCCGAGCTCCTGGAGCTCGTCGGACTCTCAGACGTTCGGAGAAAACCGGTATCCGCCTTCTCCAAAGGAATGCGGCAACGGTTGTTGTTCGCGCAAGCGCTGCTCGCGAGACCCGCGCTGCTCGTACTGGATGAGCCTACGAACGGGCTGGATCCTTTCTGGATGGAAACATTCATCAATCTTGTCCAGACGGTTAAGAATGAAGGACAGTCCGTCTTGTTCTCGACGCACCAGCTAGACGTTGCCGAATCCTGCGCCGACCGGCTCGTCTTCCTGAGCGGAGGCAAAATCGTTCAAGAAGGAAGATCGGCATCTCTCCGGAACCTCTATGGGCGAAAGGATGGAGCGTCTCATGACGGAACGACTCCGTAAGCGATTAAGTATCGTTCTCATTGCTGGGGTCATTGCGGTACTGGCCGCGGTGGTCGTGCGCCAGATAAGCACTGTACATCCGGCAGTCGCCGCCGTGAGAAAAGTTGCACCAGCGTTCGACCTGAAGGATATGGACGGCAAGGAGATTCGTCTCTCGGATTACCGTGGCCGGCGCGTCGTCCTGCACTTCTGGGCGACTTATTGTCCGCCGTGCGTCAAGGAGATGCCCGTGATGCAGCGGATCGCGAGACAACGCGACGATACGACTGTCATTGGCGTGAACATCGGCCAATCCCGAGGCACCGTTGAGGCCTTTGCGAAGTCCAACGGGTTGACGTTTCCGCTTGTCATCGATGCCGTCGGGAAAATAACGGATCTTTACCGGATACAGGCGCTGCCGACAACCATACTTATCGGCTCGGATGGTCGTGTGTCCAAGATTGCCTCGGGCGCTTTCGGCTCCGATTCACAGCTTACGGATTGGCTCACGCAAGGATGAAGGAAGGGGAAATAGGATGCAACCGATGCGTATCTTGATTGCCGACGATCACGCGGACGCAAGGGAAGGCATAAGGACAATTATCGAGGGGGATCCCTTTTTCGAGGTCGTTGGCGAGGCGCGTAACGGCTTGGAGGCGATCGATATGACGGTTGCCGAAATGCCCGATCTTATTCTGATGGACATCAACATGAAGGAGATGGATGGGCTCGAAGCAACCAAGATCATCAAAGAACGGTTCCCATACATCAAGATCGTCATGGTGACGGTTTCCGATGATATTACGAATTTATTCGAAGCCATTAAGAGGGGCGCGCAAGGATATTTACTTAAAAACATAAATCCTAGCTCTTGGCATTCGTATTTGAGAGCCGTTGCGCTCGATGAAGTACCGATGTCCCGGGAACTTGCCATGCGATTCCTTAGAGAATTCGTCGATCACGAGAAAGCTCCGCAAAGTACGCCGCTAACTCCCCGGGAAACCGAGATCTTGACCTGGGTATCCAAAGGGGCGCAAAATCGAGACATCGCTTCTCACCTCAATATTTCCGAACATACCGTGAAAAATCACCTCAAAAACATTTTGCAAAAGCTGCATCTTGAAAACAGAGTCCAGCTCGCGCGGTATGCCTACGAACGTGGACTCGGCATGGATCATTAGCGTGGTTTATCTATTAGGTTTTATCGGATAACCATTTTGCTAAACTTGCGGTTTCATCGGCTGACAGTCTGCCTTCGAACGAAGGCATTCCACCGCCGCCTTTCATGATTTTGGCATAGATTTGTTCTTTTGAAAGCTTGGCGCCGATTTGTGTCAGATTAGGGCCGATCTTGCCTTGCAGATCCGTTCCATGACAAGCGACGCAATTGCTTTTGTACGTCGTTGCCGCAGGACTCGCGTTTGCGGACGAAGTTGCAGTCTGAGAGTTATTAACATTTCCAGGACTTTGCTTCTCGGGCAAGTTGAAGATGATGAGACAGATGCCCAGTGCGGCTGCTGCCAAGAAGGTAATCATCATGAGTCGTTTATGCATGGTATGTTCCTCCATTTCGTATTGTTGATCGCCTATCTCATATTGCACCACGATGATATAGCTCGTTCGGGCCAGCCCGAGCGGGCTATTCTTTGTTTCGGCACAATGGACATAGGATGAATAGAGAGACCTTGGTCTAAGGCGAATGAGTGGGAAGAGGTGGTGTTATGATCGGCTCTGAATGGTTTCAGGCAGCATTACTCGGTATTGCGGGAGCGCCGCACTGCATCGTGATGTGCGGCGGGATCGGCTCGTCCATTGCCATGCAAACAAGAAGCGATGCGCTTAGGGAACTGCTCTATTTTCACGCGGGCCGCATTACGACATACGCGCTCAGCGGGGCTATCTTGGGAGCGCTCGGTTCGTTTTTGGATGCGGCTGGTTCGCTTGTTCGCGTCCAAGCGCTGGCCAGCATCTTGGGCGGTATCCTCATCTTGTTATGGGCGTTTCGCCGCTATACGCTGCCCTTGGGCGGCAAATCGTTGGATTGGCACGGTATGGCGGACAAATTGATTAGACGAAAGCCTACAGTAGAGTGGACCGCCTCCATAGCGGCCGGCCTATTGCTCGGTTGGCTGCCATGCGGCCTTACATATGCAATGCAAATGAAAGCGGCGACGACAGGCTCTTGGGTCACGGGCAGCACGACGATGTTGATCTTTGGCCTGGCAACCGTACCTGCCCTTGTCATCGTCGCACTAACCGCCCGGCGAATGAGCCGCAAATGGCGGTTTACCGTGAGAACGATTGGCTATTATATGGCTGTTCTCATGGGTGTGCTATCGCTGATGAAAGGTTTTAGCGTGAACGGATGGATTCCTTCCATCCATCCGTGGCTATGGTGATCTCCAAGATAACAGGGACAGCCGTCAAGTAACTCGGAAGGGGTGTTTGATGGTTAATCGGTTCTCATTTACGACGACGGTTATTTTCGCTTCCCAGTAGCCTTCCATGACGGGCACGCCGACCGCAAGATAAGTACCTTGGGTTACTTGCTTGACGTCTGCGTTGAATTGACCGCAAAACATCCGAGGCATAGCGTACGTCATTTCAACTTTGGAGGCTGTCAGGCGCTTCCCGGAGGAATCCGTCAACGTGACGTCAAAATGTGCCTCATGCATGGGCTTCAAATCCGTGGACTCGGTTTGTACGTCAATTCGGATATCAGCCTGCTCGAATTCCGTGTGGAGTGCCGGTGCCGCGGAGTCGCCGCTTGTTTTCCAATAGGCAGCCGCGACGCTCAGTGCCATCAAGCACAGCACGACGACCAAGACTTTTTTCACCGTTCATCCCCCCTTCACCGCTACATGTATGCGGGAGAGGGGGATTTCAGCACATGGGCGGATGCCGCTCGTGGAGGGCGTAACTTGTCTAGGAAGAGGAAGCAGATACCGGCTTCAGGTCCGATGTCAACGTTTCGATATCGCCAAGCACGGTCTTGTTAACCATGTCTTCTCCCATCTTGTAAATATTCCGGACTTGCCCGCTGCCATCGATCAGTGTTAGCGAGGTCACCGTGTGTACGAACTGGCCGTCACCAAGGTTTTGGACCATGTAACCGAACCGGGAAGCCAATTCCTGAATGTCTTGTTCCGTTCCGCGCACGAAACTCCAGCCTGCAGGGTCTGCACCCATTTGGGAGGCGTATTGCTTCAACGCTTCCGGGGTGTCTTGATCGGGATCAATCGTAATCGAGACGAAACGCACTTGGTTACCGAATTGTCCGCGCTGTTTTAATTCCTCCTGCAGCTGGACCATCTTGCTGGTCGTGATGGGGCAAATATCGGGACATGTCGTGAAGATAAACGCCAATAACACCACGTGACCGTTCAAGTCGGATGATCGGACAAGATTGCCGTTCATGTCGTTCAACGCGAAGGAAGGCGCTGGACGAATAGCCTTCAACTTCTTTTGACCGCCAAGCTCGCCTCGAAGTGCAAGTGACCCGGCAATAATTAATAACACGATGCATATCCACAGAAGTCCGTGCTTTTTGAATGCGGTTACGATAGCCATCTCCTCTCGCTCGTATAATTCCTTCTTGTATCATTCCGATCAAGCTTCATTTTAACATGCGCAAAATTCGGACTATATGACTCAATGGAGTCATTGTAGCGGCTTATCCTTCTTGGTTGCCTCAGCATGTTCAAGATCTGGACAAGACCCCGTCCCAAAATAGCTCTTCCTAGTCATGTGGCAAGGATTGTCCCCCTGATACACTGTTCACGGGTCACAAACAGGAAACGGGGGTTAGTTCGAATGAACGGTAGCATTCAAAATCAGACCATTCTACATACGGCATGCGTTCAGCGAATCCAATTGGCCTTCAGAAGGATGACGCCATGATAAGCCCAAGGATGAAACTCGCACGCTCTTTGCTCGTACTCGTATGCCTCTGGGTTACGGTATTCCTCATCGCAGGCTGCGGAAAGGCAACGCCCGTTACGTCTAGTCCTTTTTTGGACGGTCTGAACGTGAAGATTTATGAAAAACCGGCAGGTTCCGCGAAACATGAATACGATGCCGTCATCACGGATCAGAACGGCAAGCCGGCAACGCTTGACCGTGTGCATCTCGAAATCACCTTGTCCATGAACAACATGCATCACGAGTCGGAAGGAGACATGAAGCAGACCGGAGATGGACAGTATGCCGTAAAGCTAAAATGGGCGATGGACGGCGACTGGAAGGCTGCCATTACGCTGGAGAAGGAAAAGTACAAAAAAACGATAAGGGCGGCAATAACGCCATCGTCGTAATGCCCAAAGAAAACAGATAAAGGGGAAGTCCAGATGGAACTTGCGACGAATCAACAACCTGCGCCGGCCAAGCAGCCGGCGAGCCGAGGGCTATACGCCCGAATATGGCGCTGGCATTTCTACGCCGGCATGATATTCATGCCGTTTCTGATCGTGCTTGCTATCACTGGCGGTACATACTTATTCAAAGACCAAATCGATGATGCGATGTACCATAAGCTGTATCACATTCCGGCCCAGGAAACCGCTAACATTTCGCCTTCCTATCAACTGGAAGCCGTGAAGAAGAAATATCCGGACGCCGCGCTTACCTCCTATAAGCCTTCCTTCGGCAAAGACCGTACTGCCGAAATCGGCATATCCGGTCCAGAAGGCGACCGCACCGTCTTCGTCAATCCTTACAACGGGGCGATCGTCGGATCCTTGGATCCGGCCAGAACCTTTACCCAGTGGATTAGAGACTTCCACGGAAGCCTCTTGGCCGGAGACCATTCCATCGGGGACAAAATCATTGAATTATCCGCAAGCTGGGCGATTGTATTAATCGTAACCGGCCTCTACCTTTGGTGGCCGAGAGGTACGAGCAAAATATGGGGCGTTTTGCTTCCAAGGTTCCGTAAGGGTCGCAAAACCACGATTCGCGATCTCCATGCCGTACCGATGTTTTGGCTCAGCATCGTCATCATCATGCTCGTCATTACCGGGCTGCCTTGGTCCGGCATAACGGGCAAATACATCGACGAGGCGGCAACATCCTTGAACAGCAATTATCCGGCTGGCGTGTGGGGCGGCGGTGGTGCAGAGTCAGCCATACCAACGAAGGACATAATGGAAGTGCCTTGGGCTGCCGAGAACCTGCCCGTTCCGCGCTCGAGCGAGAGCGGCGTGCCCGCGCTGCCGATCGAGAACGTGCTGGCGATCGCTAAGCAGGAGAAGATCGTCGATGGCTACAGCGTAGCGCTCCCGCAAGATGATAAAGGCGTGTATACCATTTCCGTATGGCCTAAAAACGTGTATGACGAAGCTACGATTCATATGGATCAATACAGCGGGAAAATACTTACGTCATTCCGTTTCAGCGATTATGGAACCATGGCGCAGATGATCGAAATCGGCATTGCGCTGCATGAGGGGCATTACTTCGGCGTGGCGAACTTGATCCTGTGCTTGCTTGCCTGCGTTGCGATTGCCGGCTCCTCTATTCTCGGCGCCGTCATGTGGTGGCGCCGCCGGCCGAAAGGCGCCGGGCTTGGCGCGCCGACGAAGCCGGTAAACCAAAAGCTGCAGCGTGGCGCCGCCTTGATCGTCATCGTGCTGGCAATCTTGATTCCGCCTGTAGGCATAACGTTCCTAGCTGCGCTCATCGTGGATTGGGTTATTGTTCAACGTATCTCAAAGCTTCGTGCTTGGTTGAGTTAATTAAATCCATTTATTAGTTCGTAAGCTGTAACGCCAATGGCCGATGTCTCAACGACATCGGCTATTGGCGTTGCTCTTAACAAAACGTTTTATTCGAGTTGATCTTCAATGGTGATGGCAACAACCGTCACGGCTTTGTCATACCTGCGGGCTCAATTAGCCCGTTCGAGTGATTATGCCGCTTGATGAGATCAACCTATACTTAGTTATGACCTTCATTGAGGCGGGAGGAGTTGTTACACATGGAAGAGCGCACCAGTAGGCTGTTGATCGTAGACGATGAGGAACGTATTCGTAAGCTGCTTCGCTTATACATGGAAAGAGATCATTATATCGTAGATGAAGCTGGAGATGGAGTTACTGCCTTAGAGAGAGCATTGAAGTACGATTATGATTTGATCGTACTGGATATTATGCTTCCGGGCATGAACGGCATAGATATGTGCAGGCAATTGCGACGCTCGAAACAAACGCCTGTAATGATAGTAACGGCTAGCGGAAACGAGCATGAGCGTCTTCAAGGCTTCGAGGCCGGAGCCGACGACTATGTAGTCAAACCGTTTAGCGCACGAGAAGTGGCTTACCGTATTAATGCGATCGTGAACAGGAGCCGGATTGTTCCGTTTTCGGCTTGGCATCGTTCGGACGAAGGAGCCGTCATTTTAAAGCGAATCGTGATCGAACCTAAAGCTTATCAGGTTCTTGTAGAAGGCAAGCCGATTTATATGGCATTAAAGGAATACGAACTCTTCCTGTACCTCGCTTTGCATCCAGGAATTGTCTTTACCCGGGAAGAACTGCTGAAAGCGGTCTGGGGCCACAGTTATATTAAAGGCGGTGATTATCGCACGGTAGATACGCATATCAAACGGATCCGTACAAGATTGAATACAGCTTCTCGTTTAACCGGGTCGATTATTCTTACTGTATGGGGCGTCGGTTATTGTTTGCAGGATATTTGATGAAATGTCTGAAAGCATAACCGTATTGCACCGACCTCAAAAACCAATAAAGGGGAGAATGAACAATGGGTGGTTCCTCGCCGTTAATAGATGCCATAGGAATAACAGGCTTTTTTGTCATCATGTTAGCTCTAGTGAGCTTAAGCTGGTTTCTTATTTTTCGTGGTAAAGAAAAATAAATAAGAACCGGCTTTCTCATAGCGAACGAAGCTCAGAATGAATCTCATTGGAAACGAGGTTGTTCAATGTCGTATCAGCGAATTAAATGGATGATATTATATCTATCCCCTATGACAATAGGCGTTTGGGAATATGTGCGGCATCAGTTTCTTCTTCCGTATATATCGATGGAGCTCGGCAATTTCCTGACACCTTTTCTCGCTTATTTGCTTAGCGTTACGCTCCTCCTGAAGCTGTTTTCCGTCTTGGAGAACATGCAGGAACAGTTGAATCGCGAACGTGCTGCCAAGATTGCCTTAGAGGCGGGGGAACAACTGGCGCGGGAGTTGCATGACGGTATTGCGCAGTCCTTATTTCTTCTTTCGGTCAAACTCGATTCTGTCGATCGAAAGTACGGCGATCACCCCGTTGCATCGGATATCGTTGACTTGCGTAAAACCGTACATGAAGTCAATCGATATGTTAGACAAGCTATAACGAATCTCAGACATACCCGAGCTGGCGAAGTCATGGATCAGATTCGGACAATTAGGGGTCAAATCAATGAACTAACAGTTGAATTGGGATTAAACGTCGAGATGAGATGGCAGCTATCGGAATCCGCATTATCGGCTAAGGAACAGATAGAGCTGCTGTCTTGTTTGCGAGAAGCTTTTCTCAATATTAACAAGCATGCCGAGGCATCTAAAGTCGTTATAGAAAGTAGAGGGGATGCTTCCGGATGGCTATGTACAGTTCGGGATAATGGGCGTGGGATACAAGGAGACCCATTTCTGCTGAAGGACCGTTTTGGTCTTCGAATCATGAAAGAAAGAGCCGAAGAAATGAATTGGATGTTTTCACTAGCGAGCAGGCAAGGAGATACGTCTATTGAGTTTCGTAAAGAGGGTTAACCTGAGGGTTCTGCTAACAACTACAAGCCGCTTACCGGACAATTATAACACGGCAGGCGGCTTTTGTTGCTCAAAGCTGGCCTTCGCGGGCTACGATTGGCCGGGCAATATCCTCGAGCTCCGCAACGTCGTGGAACGCTGCGTCATCCGAAACCGCGGCCGCCTCGAAGCCGCTCAAGGCCAGCGCAAGACGGCCGGCAACAAAAGCGCCGCCGCCAAGCTTGGCGTCTCCCGCGGCACGCTGTACAACAAGATGAAGGAGCTCTGGCTGGAATAGCCGGTTTGTAGCCGATAACGGGCGTTACGCGCGATCGGCAAGATCGCGGCGTAACGCAAAGGTTATAAAATTCTTTTAAAAAAGAAAACCTCTGATTGTGACACAATCCTTAAGGAATGCTGTGTAGCGACATGAATATACTTGAATTGAAAAGATTGCAGCTACAATGTTTAAACTAGTTATTGACGTATATTCTTGTCGTGAGATTGCGACAAGAATATACGTCAATAATTTTTTTAAGACAAGAACTTGCTTCAATAACTCCCAGGAAACGTTTAAACCGATGCACAGCACGGAAAATCATTATTGCATATTTATACATTGCAATAGATCGTTAACCTTACTTACTTCCATAAAGAAAAACCTCAACCATTGCACCTGGTTTCCACACCCTACCAATTTCAATATCATCCCTAATTCTTCCGGAGTATACACCAAGAAATTTAGTTACCAGAGGACCTCCGATTAAATGATGGCCAGCTGATGTAGTATACCCACTCGATATCCTTAGGAAAACGGGGGATCCTGACATCCCTCCTCTTGTTGTAGCATCGATAAGAAACATTTTGCGCCCGTCGTAGTCAACAATTGGGTCAGATGCGATATGACCAGTCTTCCAAATGGGCCAACCAGTCGAGGATAATCCAAAGGGGAATCCAATGATTGAGACTGACATGGCTGGGCGCATTACTACATCAGTGTTCACTAATGCCATATCTAAGGGGAAGACCCTTATCAGATCATTAGGTGTAAAAGGAATTGCAACAACATCAACCAATTGACCGTTTGGATGTTCGATCCAACGCCTATCGCCCTGATTATCATACAAATATACTTCGTCCTCTGCCCACTCTCCGAAGATGTGGTTAGAATGGTGCAAAACCTTAATTTTATTAGGAATGGCACCGGTTTTTGGGCTTAATAGCTCATTCGTATCGGCATTTTTTCCTGATACTACATGCCAATTTGTAACAATATAATTTTGTTTTTCAAATTCAACTATGAATCCTGTCGCGTCTGCAAGAAAGACTTCATTAAAAAACATTGAAGGTGAACACTTGACAAACTTTGTGGATCAATGTCAGTTTCGCTAATTGTGGATGTCATCGAAAAACAACTCCATTCCTAAGTGGCTTATTATTTTG
>NZ_CP048286.1:5107500-5317500 GCF_010365285.1 Paenibacillus rhizovicinus | reverse complement strand
CACTTCCGGATAAACGAGTAGATCGAGCGGATTACGGACCGAGACGGCTACGGTGCGATCGGCAGCAAGCGCCAATAGACGGGTTGCCGTCTCACGCTCGTTGTCGAGCTTCGCCGCATCATAACTGACATAGACGATCTGCTCGAAGGCATCGAGTCCTTCCAATGCATCTTCATCGCCGATATGACGTTCCGTTACATCGGACATGCGAACCGCGAGCCGGCCGCCGAGCGTGCCGTCGTCCGTCAGCAATTCATCCGCTTCCGAGACGGTAACGATAGAAGGCCAGAGCACGAGCGTCTTTGCGGAACGCTTGAGCGGGAACAGACCGCCTTCGTTCTTGACGAGCGTTACCGAAGCCTCGCTCCACTGTCTAGCGGCAGAGGCTTGTTCAGGCGTATTCATCGCAGGCGCTACCGCTGACCAAGGTTGAAGCGGCTCGCCGACTTTACGTTTCTCCTTCAGCTTCATGATCCGCTTCAAGGACGCTTCGATCCGCGCTTCGGTCAGATCACCGCGCTCGACGGCTGCGGCAACCGCTTCGATAGCCGCACGCTGCTTGCTCGCGGTGTGACAGACCAGCACCATGTCCGCCCCGGCCTGAAGCGCCATGACAGCGCCCCGTTCCGGGCCGTAGAACGTATCGATCGCATTCATTTCCAAGCAATCCGTCACGATGACTCCTTCATAACCGAGCTCCTCCCGAAGCAGCCCCGTAAGCACCGGCTGCGACAAAGTCGAAGGTAGCCCGGACGGATCGATCGCCGGCAGGCACACATGTGCGGTCATGACCATGTCGGCCTCGTCCGCAACTGCCCGGAACGGCACCAGCTCGACCGCCTCCAGCCGATTGCGGTCATGAGGCAGCACGGGCAAATCCCGGTGCGAGTCGACGCTCGTATCGCCATGGCCCGGGAAATGCTTGACCGTAGCGCTCACTCCCGCGCGCTGATAACCGCGAACGGCGGCAAGGCCCAGCTCGCCCACTACCTCAGGACGGTCGCTGTAGGAGCGAACGTTGATGACAGGGTTATCCGGATTGTTGTTAACGTCTACGCAAGGCGCGTAGTTCAAGTTGATGCCGAGCGCGCGCATCTGCTCGCCGCAGATGGATGCCGTCTCGAATACGCCGGCGGAATTGCCCATCGCCCCGAGGGCCATGTTGCCGGGCATCAATGTTACGCCTTTGACGAGACGCGATACCATGCCGCCTTCCTGGTCGACGGCAATAAACATCGGGGGCCGCCCCGAATGCTCGGCGGCATCCATGAACGCCGACGTCAATCCGTGTACCTGCTCCGCATCGACGATGTTGCGCGTGAAATAGATGATGCCGGCAACGCCGTATTCGGCGATTAACGCCTTGATCTCTTCAGACGGTAGTTGTCCATGAAAGCCAAACACGAACAGCTGACCGATTTTCTCCCGCAAACTCCAATTGTTCCAAGCCTCGCTCATGTCTGGTGCTCCTCTTCCTGTTGAATGTTGATAGATTCGCGTACGCAGCCTGCTCGCCGCCTAGCGTTCATCCTCGTGTTCCTCTTCGTCATGCACAAGCGATCCCGCGCCCTGCAGCGCCATCCGGTATTCGGACGGTTTCTGGCCCGTATACTTCATGAATACTTTCGTAAAATACCTGCGCTCCGCGTATCCGACTTCCTTCGCGATCTTCGCAACGCTCTTATGCGTCTCCCCAAGCAGCGACTTGGCGGTTTCCATCCGCTGCCGCGTGACGTATTCGATAAACGTCTCTCCGTAAGCGCCTTTGAAGAGCAGGCTGAAATGCGAGGTCGAAAGCCCGACATGGGACGCCGCCTCTTCCACGCTCAAGTCGCGGAACAAGTGGCGGTCGATGTACTGTTTCGCTTCCGCCATCTGCAGCTCGGAATGCTTCCTCTTGTCCTTCGAACGGGCAGCGCCTTCGCTGGAGGCCTGTTGAATGGCAGCGAACAAATCCTTCACGCCGAAGCGCAGATCCATCTTGCGCCAGAGCGCTTCTTCCTGCTCCCACGACAGCAGGTTCGCTTCCTTGAGCTCCCGCATCAAATGCAGCGCAAGGAAATGCAGCAGCGGCTTGAGCCTGCCCTCGGCACCTCCGCCTGCTTTCTGCAGCTGCTCCCCGATGCGCCGCTGCTCCGCGTTAACCCCTTCCGCATCGCCGCGCTTCATCGCGCCGATCAGCCGCTCCGCAATGTCCCACAACGCCTGGTCCGTCTCGTAAACGCCCGTCTGTTCGCTGCCGTAAAACGCTATCGGACGGGATTCCGTCGACAGCTGCATGCCGCGCTGGACGATTTTGTACGCTGCGGACAGCTCGTTCATCGCGGCGACTTGGCGATAAACGCCTGCGTGAAGCTGCAGCTTCGCGTTCTGCCGCACGGATAGAAGAAGCCGCTCCGTCCACAAGGATACCTGCTGCTCGCGAAGCCGTTCCCGCTCTTCTTCCGAGTACGCCGGAGCGGACGACTCACCCGTGCATCCCAGCAGGAGCACGCACCATTCCCCGTCGCGCATTTGGATGACGACATGCTGCAGCTCCGCGTTCTCGAGCGTTTCCCGCAGCACGTTGCACACCGCGAAATTCCACATCTTCCGTTCCTTGTTCCGCCATTCGCGCCAGTCCCGGGCATCCGCTGAACCGACGTCAATATCCAGCACGATAAGCGTGTATTGCGGCTCCTCGATGCGCTGCTCCTGCCCGGCCATCAACCAATGATCCGGCGTCAAATCGGCGTAATCCATCAGCACATCGTAAAGGATCTTCTCATTCGCCAGATCGATTATTCGCTGCAGCTTGCGCTGTTCTTCCTTCTCGAGTGCATGCTTGTTGCGGCGTTCCGACGTGACGCGCGCTATGACGCCGGTCAGCTCATCGTAAGGAATCGGCTTCAGTATGTAATCTTTGACCCCGTATTGAATCGCCGATCGCGTATACGAGAAGTCCTGATAGCCCGACAGCATGATGATGTCGCACGCTATGCCGCGCTCCCGGATAATCCGAACCAGTTCCAAGCCGTCCATGACGGGCATCCGAATATCGCATAAAACAAGATCCGGCTCCTCGGACATCATCAGCTCCAGCGCCTCGACGCCATTCTTCGCCGTGCCGGCAATGGTAAGACCGAGCATGCTCCAAGGAATGACCTTCTCCAAATTACGCGTGATGTGTTGCTCATCGTCGACGAGCAGTACTTTGCCGTTCAAGTTCAAGGTCCTCACCTCTGCTTCGGAATGTTGATCCGGATAACCGTCCCATGTCCCGCCGCGGAGCACAGCCGCAAGCCGTATTTGGGTCCATAATGGATCCGCAGCCGGTCCGCGACGTTATGCAGCCCCATGCCCCGGCGTTCTCCCAGCCCTGCATCGTTCGCATCCAGGTCGCGCTCCCGAACATGCGACAGACCGTTAATTCGTCTCAGCGCGTTCGGATCCATGCCAATGCCGTTATCGGCGATGCAGAACACAAGCTCGTCTTCCAAAGCCGTAATGGCAATGCGGATCGTTCCGCTGTACGGCAGCCCTTCGAAACCGTGCTGGATGCTGTTCTCCACCAGCGGCTGCAGCGTCAGCTTCAGAATCGTGCAGTCCAGCGCCTCGTCGGTTATATCCAGCTCGTAGCTGAACACGTCCTCGAAGCGATACTTCTGAATGTCCAGGTAGCTGCGCACATGCTCGACTTCCTGGCGAATCGTAATAATCTCGGAATGGTGCATGCTCGTGCGCAGCAAGATGCTGAGCCGGCGCACCATGGCCATGATTTTGCCGCCTTCGTTCTGAGCCGCCATCGCGTTGATCGATTCCAGCGTATTGAAGAGAAAATGCGGTTTGATCTGCGCCTGCATGAGCATCATCTCGGCCCGCTGCTTGCGCTCTTGTTCCGTACGCACTTCGGTGAGCAGGCCGCCGATCGTGTCGACCATGCTGTTGAAGCTGCGCGCGAGCAGCACGGTTTCGTCCTTGCCTTTGGCAGGCACGCGGATGTCGAGCACCCCCTGCTCCACAAGGCGCATTTTGCGGACGACGCGGATAATCGCTTTGGCGACCCGGCTGACGAAGAAAATATTGAACAGCACCGCGAAAACGAGACAAAGCAGCGTGATGCCGCCGATCCATTGAATGAAGCGGACGTTCTCGCTCGTCAAGGACTGCCATGATTTTACGGAAACGAGCACCCACCCGCTCCTGTCCAAGTTATAAGCGGAAATGAGCGAATCCTCATGGCCGAACTTCCCGTGGTAGCTGGCGTACCGTTCCGTAGCTTGCAAATCCAGCTTCGTCTCGTCTCCGGCCTTGCGTCCGTCGAGCTCATGCCGGCTGTCCATCATGACAAGCCCGTCATGATCGATGATGAGATAACGCGTCTGCGTCTGCTGTTCGCCGGTCAGCGTGAAGTCCTGCAGCATGCTGTCGACCTCGTCCGACTTCACCTGCGTGACCATGATTCCGGAATCGTTCAGCGTATCGATATCTTTCACGAGCCGCATCTGCGTGAACAGCGCCGCGTCCGTGCCCGTCAGCTCCGCCTGCTCATAAGGACCAATCCAGAGCGGACGGCCGGCAAGCCTGATAATTTCGGCATAAACGGAGTGGCTTTGCAGCAAATCATAGGGAATCGGCTTAAAAGTCGTCGGATCGTTGCGATACGAACGGAACATCGTGCCGTCCTTGCCATACAGCACGACCATGCTGAGAGCCGGGTTCTGAAACAAGATCTTGCCCAGCGATTTCTCGTATTGGCTGATTGCGATGAGCCGGCTGGCGTCGTTGACGGAGTCGCGGGAGCTGCGCAGCGCCTCTTGGACGCTCGGGTTCGTAACGCTGGTATCCGTCAACTGATCCAGCTCGCGAAAGAAATAGCGGATATTGCCGCCGACCGCCTTGAGCGTGATCTCGGTCTGCTCGCTGTATTTCTTCTCCAGCAAACGTTCCGAATTCAGAAAGGAGGCTATGCCCAGCCCGATCAGCGGGATGACAATCAGCGAAATGAAGGCTAGCAGCAGCTTAGGGCGCAGATTCATTGGCGAAGGCTCCTTGTAGGATGTGCGGATATTTCGCATGGCGAGCGGGCCGCGGACGTCTATTCGCGCGCCTTCTGAGCGCGCAAAGCTAGCCTTTGACGCCCCCCGCGGTCATGCCGTCTATAATTCGGCGCTGCAGAAACATATACACGGCCAGTACCGGAATAATGCTCATGATCACTGCCGCGGACAGAGACGAGAAATTGGTCCGATAGCCGTCGTTGAACGTCGCCATCCCCGTCGGCAGCGTGCGCAGCGAATCCGAGGTCACGAACAGCTGAGAGATAATATATTCGTTCCAGTTGCCGATGAACGAGAGAATGAACACGGTGACTAGCGCCGGAACGGTAACCGGAAGAACGATTCTGGCAAATAGGCCTGCAGCGCCGAGCCCGTCTATAATCCCCGCCTCTTCCAACTCTAGCGGAATGGACTGCATGAAGGCGTGAAGGATAAAAATCGTAATCGGCAGCGCATAGGTGCAGTATACCAAAATAAGCGATCGAAGCGTATTGATGAGATGAACATCCGTTACGAGTTGATAGAGCGGTATGAACACCGCGCTTGGCGGCACGATGAGCCCCATGAGGATAAAAGCGTGTATTTTCTTGCTGAGTCCCTTGTATTTCATCCGGGACAGCGCGAACGCGGTCGCCGACGACAGCAGCAGCGTTAAGAAGCAGGCGGCCAGCGTCACGTAAAGACTGTTCAGCGCGTAACTGCCGATGTGGGCGGTCTCCCAAGCGGCCTTGTAATTCCCGAAATTGAAATGCGATGGCAGCGACCATGTTCGGACGGTAATTTCCCGGTTTGTTTTGAAGGAGGACAAGAGAAGCCACATGAGCGGAAACAGCATGACGACGACATACGCCCCTAGCAGCAGATGCATCGGCCATTGACTGCCCGGGCTGCGGCCTCGACGTGTATGAACTCCACCTTCAGACTCCATCCGGGAAGAGGATTGCAGCATGCGAACCATCAGTACTGCACCTCCTCCGATCGCGCGATTCGCTGCAGGATGCCGGACATCAGCAGCGTGATCACGAACATGGCGACGCCGATCGCGCTGCCGTACCCCAGTTCCAAGGAGCGGAAGCCTACCTTAAGCATGTACGTGGACATGACTTCCGTGGATCGAAACGGTCCGCCATTGGTCATGATTTGAACGATATCAAGCACCTTCAGCGTTCCGGATACCGTCAGCAGCAGCATGACGAACAGAATCGGCCGGATTAGCGGCAGCGTCACGAGCCAGGTTTCGTTCCAGCCGTTGACGCCGTCGATCTTGGCCGCATCGGCGATCTCCTTTGGTACGTTCAGAACGGCAGCCAGGCAGAGCACGATGAAGAATCCGATATTTTGCCAAGCGTTCGCAATCAGAATGGACAGCATCGCCAGCTTCGGCTTCGAGAGCCATTCTCTGGCCCAGCCGTCGCCGCCGATCGCGCGAAGCACATGGTTAAACAACCCGGATTCGTAGTCGTATAGAACGCCGAACAGAATCGCGACGGTAGCCGTCGAGATGACGACAGGGACGAACACCGCCGATTTATAGAAACCGCGCAATCGTCTGACCTTGCTGATGACGATCGAAATCAGAAGCACGAGCGGAATGTTGACGATCAGCGAGAAAGCCATGAAATACATGTTATTGCCTAGCGCCTTCAGGAAGGTCGAATCGTGCAGCAGCCGCTTGAAGTTATCGATGCCGACGAACGCCTTCTGCGACACGCCGTCCCATTGATACAGGCCATAAATGAAGGAGACGACGACGGGATAGATGAAAAACAGCATGTACAGCACCAGTGTCGGAACGACGAATGCGATATAGGTCCATGGATTACGGAGCGCATTGATCATGATAGGGACCTCCTGGAAATCGGCGGCGAACAAGACCGGCGCAGTTACTGGTAAGCTGCTTGCTATCGATAAGGCGGTAGAGGCGACCGCTTATTTCTGCGCGTTCGCTTTGTCTTGGGACGCCTGGATTTCCTTGGCTACGGCTTCCGGCTGCTTCACTTTGCCGATCAGCTCCTGCAGGCCCACGCCCACATCGGCGCCTACGCTCGGCTGCACGATGGCGTCGAACGCTTTCCAGGAGGACGATGCGCCCGACATCACCTGCAGCACTTCGGAGATGAGCGGATCTACGCCGGACAGGTCGGACAGCTTCATGGACGGCAGCACTTTGTCCTCCAGCAGCGTTCGTTTCTGAATCTCTTCGTTAAAGAAGTTGCGGACAAACGCCTTGACCATCGCTTTCTGGTCATCCGACAGGCTGGACGAGAAGCCGAAGCCGTTGGAGTAGCTCGCATTGATCGACGTCTGGTCGCCTTTGCCGCCCTCAATGGAAGGGAAGGAGAAATAGCCGATCTTGCCATTCAGATCGCCGGCTTCGTCGCCCGTGAAGCGGTTCACGTCCCACGTGCCCGTGAACACCATCGCTGCATCGCCTTTAAGGAACTTCGCGCCTTGCTCCGCATAAGCCAGGCCGAGCGCGCCCTTCGTAAAGTAATCGTTATCCACCAGCTTGTAATAGTCGCTGAATCCGGCGACGAAATCAGGATCGGTCCACTTGGCTGCGCCCGAGACGAGCCCTTCAAAGCCTTTGATGCCGACATGGCGCTCCATGACCGTATTCCAGAGCATGCCGTTGACCCAAGCGTCCTTCGCGGCCAGCGCAAACGGCGTTTTGCCTTTCGCTCTGATCGAATCGGACAGCTTCAGCAGCTCGTCGAAAGTTCTCGGGATGGAGAGTCCCATGTCCGCGAACATTTTCTTGTTGTAGAAAATGCCTTCGCTGTAGCCTCCGAACGGCAGACCGTACACTTTGCCGTCGATGGTGAATTCGTCCAAGCTGGCGAATTTGTCCTTGATGCCCAGCTCCTCGATCATCGGCGTCAGGTCGAGCATGCGCCCCGCCTTGACGTACAAGTTCAAGTCCGCGCCGCCGAACACTTCGAAAATATCCGGCGGATTGCCTGCCGCCATTTCCGCTTTCAGCTTCTGGTCGCGGTTGACGACTTCGTCGATGCCTTCCAAATTGATCTTGAGACCGGGATTCTCCTCCACCGTCTTCGCGACGACGTCTTGGAGGATTTTCAAACGAACCTTGCTCGTTTCCTTGATTTGCGTATGTCGGAGCGACAAAGTCACGTCCTTGGCCGGAGGCGCGTCCTTGGCATTCGAATCCGCCGCCGTCGATGTATCGTTCGTCGAATGGTTGGTATCGTTCGTGGAGGAACCGCAAGCAGAGAGAACAAGTGATGCCGACATCCATGTCGTTGCAACGACCGCTAACCCTTTCTTCATGAAAAGCCCTCCCGTTCTGGCCGTAATGGTTGACATGCGTTCCTTACATTATAGAAGGAGATGGAACAAGACAGGAGGTCGAAATTACCACGAGCGCGGGCGACTTTTCGACGGAGATGTCAGCCGGGGGAAAATATAAACGGCCCACAGGAGGCGAATCTCCCGTGGGCGGCGTTTTTGAATCAGAGAATAGCAACCTCTATGTCGGCATGCTTAACGTGTGGACGACTACCAAGCGTAGGCGCGAGGCGCTTCTCCGCCAGGTCCTGGGAAAATCTCGTCGATCCGCGCCAGGGTCGCTTGGTCAAGCTCTACTTCCACCGTGCGCAGGGAACGTTCGAACTGCTCCAGCGTCCGAACGCCGATAATCGGTGCGGTTACGGCCGGATTGGCGATCAGCCAAGCCAGCGAAACGACATCCTCGCGTTCGCCGAGCTCGTCGCACAGCTTCGCATAGGCTTCCAGCTGCGCCGCATGCTTGTCGAAGCGCGATACGTCGCCGCTCCGTTTGCCGCCGCCGCCGCGTTTGATGTTGCCTGCGAGCAGGCCGCCGTCCAGCGGACTCCAAGGAATAACGCCGATGCCCAGGCCTTGGGCTGCCGGCAGCACTTCTAATTCCGGCAAGCGGCAAAGCAGGTTATATTTATGTTGTTCGGAAACAAGGCCGAGTACGCCGCGCGCTTTCGCTTCGCCTTGCGCGACGGCAAGGTCCCAGCCCGCGAAGTTGCTGGCGCCGACATAGCCGATCTTGCCTTGCGTCTGCGCCGCTTGGAATGCGTTCCACAGCTCGTCCCAGCTCACGTTGCGGTCGACGTGATGCATTTGGTACAGCTCGATGTGATCCGTTTGCAACCGCGCAAGCGAGCCTTCCAAATGACGGCGAAGCTTGTACGCCGAGAGACCGCCGTCACGGTTAGGACCATCCGTCTTGTCGCTCATATCGCCATAGAATTTCGTCGCCAGAACCGTGCGCTCGCGGCGTCCGCCGCCCTGCTTAAACCAACGGCCGATAATTTCTTCGGTGCGGCCGGCGTTCTCGCCCCATCCGTAAATGTTCGCTGTATCGAAAAAGTTGATCCCGGCATCAAGCGCCGCATCCATGATTTTGAAGGCTTCCTTCTCTTCCGTATCTACGCCGAAATTCATCGTGCCGAGACAGAGACGGCTGACTTTCAAACCCGAACGTCCCAAATACGTGTACTTCATGTTTACAGCTCCTTTGGATTTAAGTCTGCAAAAAAATAAGGAAAAGGATTCTAATCCCTTTCCCCATTATAAGGAATACCTACCGCCAAAAGATATGTCATAAAGTCTTATTTTCCGGAACGCATGTCCGAAACGGCATCCCGAATGGCGCGGTAGAAGTCACGCCATTGCGGCGCTGCTCCCGCGGGCCCGATGGCGGGAAGTCCGTCGTCGTCCGAAACGGCTCCAGTCCGGCCGCCCTCCGCCTCGTCGGATCCGCGATCGGACGCCTCCTGCCCCGCGGCTCCGGACTGTCCGGCCGGGTTCGTTCGGAGACGGTCGCCTGACGCCGGACCGGCGGACGTCTGTAGACGGTTCTCGGTCCGGCCGCTCGTTATCGGCTCGTATGTGGATTCATCCGCCATCTGCCTGCGCCTCCTCGTATCGCGGTTATCCACCGCCAATCCATTCCAATCCAATCCAATCCATTCCAATCCAATCCAATCCAATCCAATCCAATCCATTCCTAGCGCCTTAACTAGAACCTTACTTAGAACCTTACCCTTTCAACCTATGCTTCCGCAGCGAGAACAGCTCGCGCAATTCGTCGGTGGACAGCTCCGTG
Source organism: Paenibacillus rhizovicinus (assembly GCF_010365285.1). Lineage (NCBI taxonomy): Bacteria > Bacillati > Bacillota > Bacilli > Caryophanales > Paenibacillaceae > Paenibacillus > Paenibacillus rhizovicinus. The sequence goes on along the minus strand of NZ_CP048286.1, from coordinate 5,307,360 downwards.
ATCCAATTCTCCGAGCCGCTGACGACTTGGTCGTTCAGCATTTGCTTGCGCGAAATCATATCGTCGATCCGCTCTTCCAGCGTCCCCAGCGTAACGTACTTGTGCACTTGCACGTTGCGCCGCTGGCCGATCCGGAACGCCCGGTCCGTCGCCTGGTTCTCGACCGCCGGATTCCACCACCGGTCGAAATGGATGACATGGTTCGCCGCCGTCAGATTGAGCCCCGTGCCGCCCGCCTTCAGCGACAGCACGAACGCGCAGCCGGGCTCGGCTTCGTTCTGGAACGACTCGATCATCGCATCGCGTTCCGCCTTGGGCACGGCGCCATAGAGATACGGCGTCTGCACGCCGATCCGTTCTTCCAGCAGCCGCTTCAAGGTCGAGCCCATTTCGACGTACTGGGTGAAAATCAAACAGCGCTCGCCTTCGGCCGCGATCTCCTCCACCATTTCCAGCAGACGCAGCACCTTGTTGGACCGCTCCGGATCCCAGGCACCCGGCAGCATGCGGTCTTCCTTCAACAACAAGCTCGGGTGATCGCAAACCTGCTTCAACCGCGTCAGCGTGGAGAGAATCATGCCCCGGCGCTGCAAGCCGCCGGCTTTCTCGAGCCCGTTCATCAGTTCGGACACGATGTTCTCGTACAGCGTGCCCTGCTCGACCGTGAGCGACAAGTACGTGTTCATCTCGTTCTTCTCCGGCAGCGCAAGCTGAATCGCCGGATCCTTCTTCAGGCGGCGCAGCATGAACGGCTTCACCCAGCGCTGCAGCTCGGCGATCCGCTCCGCGTCCCGATCCTTCTCGATCGGGAGTACGACTGCTTTGCGGAATTCGTTCAAGCTGCCCAAGTAGCCCGGATTCGTAAAATCGTACAGCGACCACAGCTCGGTCAGCCGGTTCTCCATCGGCGTACCCGTCAAGGCGATCCGGTGATTAGCCGGCAGGCTCCGGATCGATATCGACTGCTTCGTGTAGTAATTCTTGATGTTCTGCGCCTCATCCAGGCAGACAACGTCCCATGAAATGCGCTGCATATCTTCTTCGTCGATCGGCGCGAGCGTGTACGACGTGATGACCAGATCCGCTTCCGCCACCGCGGCCGCGAATTCTTCGCCCCGCGCGCGCTTCGGCCCGTAATGCACCAGAACGCGAATTTCCGGCGCAAACCGTTCGAGCTCCTTCTCCCAGTTGCCGATAACCGACGTCGGGCAAATGAGCAGCGATGGACCAAGACCGCTCGTCGCCATGACATGGAGCAGGTACGCGGTGAACTGAATCGTTTTGCCGAGGCCCATGTCGTCCGACAAACAAGCGCCAAGGCCGAAACGGCGCAGGAACGCGAGCCACGAAACGCCCTGCAGCTGGTAAGGCCGCAGTTCGCCGTGGAACGCTTCCGGGATCTCGACGAGCGGCAGCTCGCTCGATTCGTTCAGCTTCGCGATCCAAGCCGTCAAATGCTCGTTCAGCTCCACTTCCGCGGTGAGGGCATCGCCGATCTCGCTCTCCGGTTCCAGCTCCGTGCCGCCGCGCAGATGCATCTCGAAGACGTCCCGCATCGTGAGGCCTTTCTTGCCGCCGTTCTTCTTCAGCCAGCGCTGCAGACGTTCCATGTCGCCCGGGTCCAGGTGAACCCATTCGCCGCCGATTTGCATCAGCCGCTTGTTCTGTGCCGCCAGCTGCATGAATTCCGCTTCGCTCATGTTCACGTTGCCGACCGCAAGCTTCCAATCGAAATCGACGATTTGCTCCAGGCCGAACATCGACTGTTCCCCGGAGCCGACGGAAGATTTCACTTTCGCCTTCAGCTTCATCTTCTTGCTGCGCGCCGCCTCCCACCAGCCCGGCAGCAGCACGGAGCAGCCGGAAGCCAGCAGCTTGACGCTCTCGTGCTCGAGAAACTCCCACGCCTGCATATCCGTAAGTTCCGTAATGATCTCACTCTGGATGCTTCCCTCGTCGTTCACGCCGACGGGCTTCGCCCAATCCGCCAAAGCGGCCGCCCATTTGGCTTCTTCCTTGACCAGCCGTTCGGCGAAGTGTTCCCTCCACTCCTCTGGAGCATCGTCCGGAAGAACGAAACGCGAAACCTCGTTGTCGGCGATGCCATTAACTTCGTCCTCGGCATCGCCGTCTCCGCCGCTTCCGCGATGGGCGTCATGACCACTGCCATTGCCATAACCGTCCGCAGCAAATGCCAGCGTAAACCATGCTCCGCCTTGCTCGCGGTCCTGAAGCGCGGGCCGCAGCTGCCAGCCATGCCGCTCGTTCGGCTCCAGCAGCTGAAGCGCGATTCGGAACGGCACATGATCTTGCTTCATGCCGATCGAGACGAGCCAATCGTCCTCGTCGACCGCTTTCATCACGAGCGCGCTTTCGCCAGCGGCTTCCGCGGCTCCGCGCCAGGCCTCGCCCGCAGCAGGATTCGCCGCGATCAGCTCTTCCACGATGCCGCCGAGCCAGCCCTGCACCGCGGCCGCGTCGCCGTTCGCTTCAAGCTGCGGCACCAGCTGGCGCCAAGCGGCCAGCGTCGCAGGTTCGCCCTGCGGCAATTCAAGACGCCAAGCCCGGGCATCCGGCTGCCAGCGCGACCAATCCGGCGTATACCAGCCGTTCATCAGCGCCTGCCGCAGCAGTACCCCAAGCTCGGATAAGCGTTGAAGCCGTTCCGTCCACTCCACTTGCAGCAGCCGGACAGGTTCGGGGGAAGACAAATAATCCATCGCAATGGCCGGCGTGAGCACCATTTCCGTCTGCTTCAGCCGTTCATTGTTGCTTTCCTCGATTTCCGCGCCGTACCAAGAAGCCTCATGCCAGGCGAACAGCAGCCGCCGCAGCCGAATCGTCAATCCGGCGGCATGCGCAGCGGCGAGGACGATGCCCTCGCCTTCTTTCCAGAAACCGTCCACTACGATTGTTTCAGCGCCCGTGTACCCTCTCATGTGACGATCTTTCCTCTCCACAGCTCTTCCTGCAGCGCGCGCAGCCGCTGGTGTTTCCGTACGATGCCGTCCACGAAGCGGCTCCACGCCTCATGCTGCTTCTCTGCTTTATACAGTTTCTCCAGCCGCTTCATCAGTTTAACCGCCTGCTTGTAGCCTTGACGGTTGCGCGAACGTATCGCGCCGTCGATCGCCTGATGGTACAGCGGATACAGCACGCGGGGCGCTGCCTTGCCGATTTCCCGCATCAGCTGAACGTCGATCTCGTCAGGCTCGATGCCGAACAGCAGCTGCAAGTCCGCCCATTTCGTATACTGGCGCAAATCCAGCCAATGCTCCGTCAAGGCGGAATACGAATACGGCAGAAACGATACCAAATACCGCTGCCAGCGCGGATTATCCGGCTGCTGCCGGTCCGCAAGGCGGCACATGGACAGGAACGGTCCGAATGCCTTGGATTTGCGTTCGATCGACAAGCCCTCGTACAAATACCCGATCCAGTCCTCCAGCTTGGTCCAATCCCGCTCCTCCAGCCGCTGCAGGGCGCAGTCGCAGGCGAGCAGCGCCGTTCGGCTGAACACGGTCCGGCTCAGCAATGCCATCGCATCCTCGTCGCGGTCGTCCGCGAACGCGAGATAAGCGAGCGCCATCGGCAAGAAGAAGATGCCGTGCTCCGCCTTCATTTGCCGCAAACGTCCGCGCAGCAGCTTTTCTTCCCGCGCCGCCCACTCGGCATCCGCGATCAAATTCGCCCATAGCGCAAAATAAAGCGTCTCCCAGCGGTGCAGCTGCTGCTCGCGATCCATGTCGCGCCGGTGGAATACGCCGATCAAGCTCTCGACGGCAGCGCGTTCTTCCGCATTCAAAGCCGCAGGATCAAGCTCTGCCGCAAGCTCCTGATATTGATTGACCCAAGGCTCCGTCATCCGGGCAAACGCCATTTCGTAGTAATAACGGCTGTAGCTGTCCGTATGCGAATATGCCCGTTCCGCTTGCTCCAGCACGAATACGATGCCATGCATCCAGTGAAGCCGCCGCAATCCCGCATCCCAGTTCTTCGAAGCCGCTTTGATCGACGTCAGCACGGACTGCAGCGGATGAAGGGAGTGCCGGCACTGCTTCCACACCTCGCCGTGCTTCTCCTCCATCTCGTCCAGCCAGTTTCCCGGATGATGCTCGATCAATCCGGAATCCTCCGCATTCGTCTTGGCTCCCGCGGACGGTTCGAACGGAATTCCGTTCAATAACCGGTTATAGACTTCATCCGGACTCGCTCCGATAAAAGCTTGGTAGGCAAAGAAAACGGCAGCCATATGCTTGCAATTGCCTTTAACCGGACAGGTGCACGTGCTGAACGCGAAATCGTCGCTATCCAGCGTAACTGCGTAAATCGCCGTCCCTTTCACGACGCCATAGATGGAGAAGCCCTCCATCACCTGAACGGAGAGTACTTTCTCGCGGCGGTAATAATCGAAGCCTCTCTCCAGCACATCCAGCGGAATGCTGCTTGCGATCGCAGATTCCAGTGCCCGCAGCCGCCCGTCATCCAGCTGAAAAAACGTGCTCATGGCGTCCCTCCGTTCGTTGATACCCATTCCTGCCATTATAACACAATCGATCCTGTTGTCGCTTTGCAATCTAATCCCGACGGCGGCAGCCGACGACAAAGCCCCTTATCCGACTTCGACGCGGACAAGGGGCTGCAATTGGATTTAATACGGAATCTTAATCATAAACGTCACGGAATTGGGTTCGTCGACCGACATCGTAATGACGCCTTTGTACTTGTCGACGATGGATTTCACGATATGCAGGCCGAGACCGGAATGTCCGTTGCCCTTCGTCGAGAAGCCGGCTTGGAACAACGGCTTGTCGCGGAGCGCTTCGGCGCGGCTGCAGGTGTTGCGGATCATGAACTGGAAGTAGCCGTCTTTCTGCCCCGCCTCGATGCTCACGCTGCGATTGCCTTCCTCGTAGGTCATGACCTCGTCGAAGGCATTATCGATCAGGTTTCCGAGCAGGCGCGTCAAGTCGAGCGACTTGATCCCGAGCTCCAGCTTGTTCATGTCGTTGAATACGGTCGTGAACTCCACCTTCAGCGTGTCCGCCTGCAGCATTTTGGAACGAATCAGCGCCGCGATTGCAGGATTGCCGATATTGATAATATCGTTCATCTGGTGAATCTCGCCCGTCAGCTCTTCCGCGTAGGCGGTCAGCTCTTCCGTCTTGCCGAGTTTCGCGAGCGAATTCATCGTCTGCACGTGATTCAGGAAGTCATGCCGCTGAGACCGGATGGATTGGAACATCCCGTTAATCTCCTCCAGGTAGGTCTCCTGCGCCCTGCGGACCAGCTTATCCTGCGACTTGCGGTAAGCCGCCACGACCCAGTAGAGGAAGACCAGGCTGAGCAGCGTCGCGATTCCGATAATAAGCGCAATGTTGATCAGCTGCTCGTTCAGCGTGTGCTGGATCGTTCCGTAATCCGCGACGAGCGTGAGCACGTACCGCGGGATCGGCTCGCCTTCGCCATCCAGCATGCTGGCCACCTTCGTGCTGACATCGACCGGGATAAACAGCTTAATGACATGCTCGCCGCGAATGGTCGCGTCTTGATATGTCTTTAAACCCTGCTTATTCGCCAGCTTCACGTTAGCGGTATCGGTTGCAGCCTTCAGCGTGTAGGCGCCTTCGATGATCGGGTTTTGCGTCTTGTGCGTGACCCATTCGCCTTTTTCGTTCAGCGTCTTCGCTTTGCCATCCGGGAACGTCTCCGGGTTAATGACGGCGATTTCTTTCAGCCATGAATTAGCGTCAAGCGTCTTCTGGATCAGCGTGTTGACGCCCGTTGCGTTATCGAATGCAAGCTGCCGGCTCTCGTAACTAATGTAGGGGTCGGAAATATAGTTCGTCGTGCCGTCGAAATAGTAGCCCCATTTTTGAATCGATTTCGTCTCCGTCGAGGAGAATTCGAACGGTCCCGTCCAAAAATTCTGGAGGCTCTGGCCCCAGTCGATGGTCACTTGTTTCTGGTCGAACAACTGATTAAACGCCTGGTACCACGGATCCCAGCTGTCCGTTTTGTATCCGATCTCCTTGGGGTCGGAGGATTTGTACAAGACGATATTGTCTTTCGTCCGCTTCAGCAGCGTAATATCGACGAGATCCAGCTTCTTCGCCAGTTCCGCGAGCTGATCGTTCGAGACTTTATCCACATCGGAGTCGAGCGCGTACTGCGTCGCGACGGATGCAGCGCGAAGCTCGCGTCCGACTTCTTCTTGATAGATTTCCGAGCCGTTGCGCGAATTTTCGATCGATATGGCAATTTGCTTCGCCACTGAATCAAGCTCATGGCGGAGGCCGTCTTCCAGCGAATTCTTCGTCGTAAAATAATATACGGTATTGTTCACGCCGAGAAGCACGGCGATCAAAACGATGATCAGCAGCCAGGCATTACGAGACATTTCGAGTTTCTCCGTTCAAAGCCATATTTTCTGCGCCTTTCATGGATGCTCACATCCTGGCGGACGCTATCATTATGAACGATTTTGACGAGAGTGACAATGTGAGAATCCAACATTACTGGGACATTAAAGCAATCCTTCGCGGAATTAATTATGAAGGTAACCTGGCATATTCGGAAAACCAATCGGTCAAGAACGCATGCCTTTCAACCAAGCGCGCAGCGCCCATTTGCGTTCCTGGCGCTTCTTGTAGCGCGGGAGCGAGCGGTAGATCGTGCCGCACTCCGCAAACATGCGCTTCGCTTCGTCCCGCTGCCCGAGCAGCGTGTAAATTTCGGCAAGCTTATAATAAGCTTCGATCGACGATGAATGAATGCCGCGGAACGCCTGAAGATAGCCGATCGCCTTCTGCGGATCCTTCTTGGCATAGATGGAAGCAAGCCGGAGATAGGGCGTACCGTATTTCACCCGGGGGTTAATGGAAAGCGCGTTGCCGATCGAGGCTTCCGCCGCTTCCAATTCGCCCAGCTGCAGCAGACAAGCGCCGAGATCGTCCCAGAACTCCGCCGAATTCTCGAGCGCGTCCTGCAGCGGCATCAGCCATGCTTTCGCTTCCGCATAACGTTTGCGTTCGATCAACAGCCGGGCAAGCTCGTGCTTGGCCGGAACATCGTTCGGGTTCATCGCGATTTGCTGCCGCAGCCGTTTGATCGTGCTCATGCGCCGAAGCGGCCGCACGATGCTCGGGGTCAAGCCGACATATCTCCGTTCCAAGACATATAAAATAATCAAAAACACGATAACGGCAAGTATCGGACTTCCTGTCAGCCGCCATAGAAGGAAGAAAAGCAATACTTTGAACATAGGGGCCTCCCACCAAGTCTCGGAAATGGCAAATCTCCCCTTATTGTACACGATGGGCGGTGTTCCTCATAGCGAGGATTGATTATTGCACACGCCCCGCCATGGGACGTACACTAGTAGAAAGACTTATCATCGATAGGTTAGAAGAAGGAAGAAGGGGATCGCTATAATAGAAGAATTACGCGCGAAGCTCCCCGCTTGGGTGGAAGCAAGCCGGGCAATCGCAGTTGAAGGACAGGTCGCTTCCTATATACCGGAGCTGGCCAAAGCTCCGCGGGAAGCATTGGGAATTACGATCCTGAGCCCTGATGGAGAAATCGTCTCGGCCGGCGAAACGGAGCTTCTCTTCACCATGCAGAGCATCTCCAAAGTGTTCACGCTGATGCTCGCCTTCATGGACAACGGCGAGGAAGGCGTGTTCGCCAAAGTCGGCATGGAGCCGACCGGAGATGATTTCAACTCCATGTTGAAGCTGGAATTAGTGGAGCCCGGCAAGCCGTTCAACCCGCTGATCAACGCCGGAGCCATTGCGATCTCTTCCTTGATTCACGGCAGCACGCCGGCAGCCAAGGTCGAGCGCATCCTGGCGTTCTTCGGCGAAGTGGCCGGAGGAGCCGCCCTATCCGTGAATGCCGATGTCTTCCGTTCCGAATCGGCGACGGCGCATCGCAATCGGTCGCTTGCTTATTTTCTGAAAGACAACGAAGTGCTCGGCGAGGAAATCGACGTCGAGGAAGTCTTGAGCGTCTACTTCCAGCATTGCGCGATCGAGATTACATGCGGACAGCTTGCGCGCATGGCATTGGTGCTGGCACTCGGCGGCGCTGATCCCGTCAGCGGGCAGCAGTTGATTCCGCGGCGCTACGTGCAGATCGCCAAAGCCTTCATGATCATGTGCGGCATGTATAACGCTTCCGGAGAGTTCGCGATCAAAGTCGGCATTCCTGCGAAAAGCGGCGTGTCCGGCGGCATTCTCGCACTGGTGCCCGGCCGTTACGGCATCGGCGTCATCGGACCGGCACTCGGCCCGAAAGGCAACAGCACGGCCGGCGTCCATTTGCTCGAAACGATGTCCGCTTCGCTTGATTGGTCGGTCTTCTGAATGTTGCACACGCAACTAAAAAACGGCTGTACGGGTCTACGCCCGTACAGCCGTTTTCTATGGCGGGATCGGATTATCCCATGTGCATCATCATTTCAGGCTGCGCGTTCTCCGCGCCTTCGACCTTCGCCGGACGGCGAAGCATCAGGCCGAGAACGGCGCCGAATACCGCGATGAACGTCAGTATGAGGAACGTGTCGCCGAATCCGGTCGCATACGCGTCCAGTTGTTCCTTGCCTTCTGCCACATGCGCCGTGACGCGTTTCGCCAGAATCGTGGACAATCCTGCGACCGCGAACGACGTCATGACTTGCTGCGCCGCATTGGTCAAGGACGTTACGCGTCCGACAAGCTCGCGCGGAGCCGACTGCATCAGATGCGTGTTGAGCGGCATCATGGAAAGCCCCATGCCTGCGCCGAGCAGCGTCAGCGGGCCCATGATCATGAGCATGCTGGAATCCGCATCGACTTTGGACAGGATGAACGCTGCCACCGTGACGAGCAGCATGCCGATGAAGACGAGCGGTCTTGCGCCGATTTTATCATACAGCTTGCCGCCGATCGGCATGAATACGCCTGCCGCGATCGCTTGCGGAAGCATGATCAAACCTGTGTCGAGCGGGCCTTTGCCATGTGCGTTCTGAAGGAACACCGGTACGAGGAACATCGTGCCGAACAAAGCGATTTGGGAAATCCACTGTACGATGATGCCGCGCGTGAAATCCGAAGAACGGAAAACGCGAAGCTCCAGCAGCGGTTCTTTGTGACGCAATTCTGCGGCCACGAACAGAATCAGTGCAATTGCGCCGACTGCGATACCCGTGATCGTTTTGGCGGAAGTCCAGCCGTTAGCGCCTTCGCTGACGCCGTAGGACAAGCCTGCGAACGCGAGCGGGGCCAAAATAAATCCAAGACGATCGAGCGCGGCGACCGCTTTGCGCTCAATGCGCGGCAGCGTGCGAATACCGAGCAGGATGCCGACAACGCCGATCGGAATATTAATCAGGAACAGCCATTTCCAGCTGACGGATTCGATCAGCCAGCCTGCAAGGACGGGGCCGAGCGCAGGAGCAAGCAGAATCGGAATCCCCATCATGCCCATGACTTGACCGACCTTATCGGGCGGGCTCAAGCGATACGTAAAGGCCATTGCGATCGGAAGCACCATGCCTCCGCCAAGACCTTGCAGGATCCGGAACGTAATGAGCATTTCCACGCTTGTGGAAAGCGCGCAAAGCAGCGAACCTACCGTGAATAGGAAAACGGAAATCAAGAATACCTGTTTCGCGCCGAACCGGTCGGATAACCAGCCCGAAAGCGGAATTGCCGCCGCTTGCGCGAGCGCGTATCCCGTTACCGTCCAGCCTACGACTTGGAACGTGGAGCCGAATTCCTTCATTAAGCCCGGAATCGCGACGTTGACTGCCGTTCCGTCAAGAACGACCATGAAAATACCGATAATAATAGCTGCAAGCGGGGCCAAAATTTTCTTAATCGAAAACGGCTCCTCGATGTTCGCTGCAGATGAAGCTTGTGCCGACATGCAAACCCTCCTACCCCAAATCTTAGTTCCGCATCGGCGACGAGGCGTCACGGCCGCTTAACATTGACCTCTCTCCTTACGTAAGGTTACAATGAAGGCAGCGCGAACGGATTCGGTCCGTGCGGTTTTTTATAAATGGACAATTGTCCGCTTACTTATTTACAGCTTACCTAACAACAAACGCATTGTCAATGAAAGACAGTGTAAAGTTTATTTATAAACAGGGGGTCATCGCACATGCAGCAGCGCAACGAACGCAAGGACGCCGCCAGGCACCGCGAAATTATCCTCGATACCGCTTCTCAGTTGTTTCATCAGCATGGCATCGAAAGCGTCAGCATGCACCAAATCGCCAAGTCCGCCGGGGTCGGCCAAGGTACCTTGTACAGAAGGTATTCGTCGAAGGCCGAGCTTTGCATGGAATTGCTGGCTGAAAGCTTCGGGCGTTTCATGAACAGCATCGAACAGTATTTCGAGGAGGCGGAAGCCGCAGGCGCTTCCGTCCGCGAGAAGCTGGAAGGGTTTATCTCTCGCGCAATCGCCTATATCGCGAAGGAAATCGAATGGTTCAGCGCCATCACCCCTGCAGCGGTATGCGCGGAGGACAGAATGGATCTCTATAAATCGGAACCTTTCGTGTACGTCGTCGGCAAACTGAAAGGTTTGTTCGACGAAGCGGTCCGAAACGGCGAAGCACGGTGTCCGGATACCGATTTCGCGGCGTTTATGGCTGCCACTTCCTTCGATGTCGACGTCTTCTTCTACTTAACGAAGGATCGCGGACTATCCGTCGAGCAAATCCAGCAGAAGTTTGTCAGCCATTACCTGTGTATGTTCTTGAAGTAGCGGTAGTGGAGCTGAAAATAAGAAAGACGCCGCCGATGGATCGGCCAGCAGTGCACCGATCCGCCGGCGGCGTTTTTTTGCGTTATAGGTGTTTGTTGCGGGGTGCTGACGGCGCTGCTGGTGCTGGTGCTGGTGCGCCAAGGAATCGTACGTTATTGCTGCTGATGCTGGTGATGCTGGTGCGCTAAGGAATCGTACTCGCCTTATTTGGACGAAATTTGCATTTGGAGCGAGCTAACGAACCTTACCAACCTTATTCCGGTGAAAATGGCCCGAATGGCGGGCGAATACGTGATATAGCGACGCTAGGATTCGTTACGAGACTGAGCGCGGTTAATTGGTGCCAATAGCGCTGATTCGGTTCGTTAGCATCGTTGGCTTGTGGTTCAAACCGCTTAGCTGGACGATTATTTGTGAACGAGCGACGTCCCTACGCCAATCCATTTACTAATTATCGTGTGCACTACATTAAACCAACGAAACCTGACCAGCCGAACACATGATGCAAAAAACATTTGAATAACCCGAGGCAGGTGACAAATTATCATTGTAACTCACGCCTATTTCGCCCTCGCGCTCTGCCCGTAGGAATATGCCTTCCCCTTGGTATCCCCGCGGGCCGAGCTTCTGCCCAGTCAAATGCATGACAGACATCATCGAAACCGCGTCATCGAACGAAAAAAGCGCATAGCGAAGTACCAGCGAAGTACCTGTCTGGTTTTCTCGCTACCATCGTCCCTAAATCAGTATGTTATAATAGGAATACGACACTTCAAGCGAGGTGAAGCCAATGAAATGGGGAGAAATTACCGAATTGCACCCAAGCCGTTTGGTTCTATTGGAAGCGATAAAGGCAAGCTCTAATGACCGTATGCGGAAATTGGAGGATATGGCGGTTATACAGGATTACGACAATCCGCAAGAGGCATGGAGTGGGTACAAACATTTTCATAAGCTCCATCCAGCACGCGAACTTTATGTATTTCATACCAGCCGTAGCGATGCAGAGGTAGTTGAAGAGTTCTTTTCAGGTGTGCGGCACCACTCATGAAGATAGATCTCCAGCATGGATTGCCGATTGTATCTTTGACCCTAACTCACAACAACCAATCTATTATTTTACTGAACGTCCTATTCGATACTGGCTGTGCCGCAACGGTATTTGATACCGATGTGCTTGCTCAGATTGGCATTTACATCGATTTTATCAATGGCAGAGCTAAGCGAAAGTATGGAGTAGGAGGAACAAGCGAAATTTGTTATGAACAGATAATCCCTGAACTTCAGATTGAACATTTTGCATTAAAAACTCTTCCCGTCCAACTCGGATCTATACAAGAGACTTATGGCTTTGACGGCATACTTGGAATTGATTTTATGATAAACAGCAAGTGCAAAGTCGATTTCGAATTGATGAAAATTACGTTTTTTAACTACAACGAGCGATTCCCTTTATCGGGCAGTCGCTTGTTTTTTGCAATCTATAAGAAACTCCTTCATCCTCTTACTCAGCAATAAAGCCCCAAGTTGTCCAAGGGATATCACTAAATCGTTTTCTCCTGTTCTAGCACCTCGAAGACCTCGCGCCGTACTGACCACGTCAAAAAACCTTCTCGCAACGCTTCCGCCGAAACGGAAACACTGCTAGAAGGCTGAGCAAGGTATGCGGTGAAGAACGTCAAATTTTTAATTCCCCAAGCTTAATTAGCTCGACAACCGCTTGTGAACGACCTTTAACGTTCAATTTTTGCATGACGTTGGAAATGTGGTTCCGGACGGTTTTCTCGCTGATGAACAGCTGCTGAGCGATATCTCTAGTCGTTTTATCCTGTACTAGCAGCTCGAAAACCTCGCGTTCACGATGAGTTAGTAAGAACTTGCTCTTCTGGTCGCTACCCATTTAATTAGTCACCCCTCCTTGCTCGGGTTTTTATGTTTTACAAGGTTAAGGGATACAGTCAAAGTATCATATGAAAGGGCATATGGAGTGGTGCGGTTATCCTTAAAAATGGGCGGGTATTTGTCGCTCAGCGCATGTCCCGGTATGTCCAGCCACTCGAGCAGCCAAAAAACAGCCATCCCGCGCGGGTGGCTGTTCGCTGTTTCTAATACCCTGTCTATGGAACACGCTATCTCCGCCAATAAAATTCATGCGCATACCGGTATTGCTCCGGCTGCTTCGGCGAGCTGATCGCGAAGGCACCGGTCGGCTTGTAGGCATACGGCGTTTCGTCCTGCGAGTAAGCTGCCGCTTTGCGGCGTTCGATGCAGTCCAGCAGCACGTGCTGCTTGTTCGCGAGATATTCCAGCGTATGCGGCCCGAACTCCGCTTCGATTTCCCCTGGGCGGAATTCGTAATAGACGGTTCGCCGCAGCGGATTGCCGTCCCCTTCCGGCGAGCCGTGCAGCACCTCGATGTTGTGGAAGATCACGTCGCCCGGCTGCATCGGCACCGGGATGGCGTCCTCCGTCGTAAAACCGGGCTGCGCGCAGCGCGCATCGGACTCTGCCTTCGTCCACTTGTTGCTGCCCGGAATGACCCAAAGGCAGGTCTTCAAATCCGCCTCGTCCAAGTAGAAGTCCACGTTGAAGATCGGCCGGGTATCGGTACAGCCGGCCGGAACGGCTGCGTCGCGGTGCCAAGGCACGATAACGCCCTCATCCGGCGCCTTCAGTACCATCGAATCCCAAGTCGGTATCAAGTTGCGCCCCTGCAGCTTCTCGACGGAACGAAGAATGAACGGATGAGCGAGCAGAGCCTTCATCGGATCGCTTTTATCAATGACGTACTCAATACGCCGTAAAATTTGTTGGCCTGATTTCACACCGATGCCATACATGTAATCCGGATCGCCGTCGTTCCCGGCAACGCCCTTGTCATAAAGCTTCTGCATTTCGTCCTGCACGAGTCTCAGTTCTTCCCCTACGACGACATTCCGAATGACCAGAAAACCGTTATCCAAGAAAAACTGCGCTTGTTCGTCTGAAATCGCATCCTGCACTCTAGCATCTACAACCGGAATAATCACATTGGCCAGCCCCATTCGAATCGCTCCCATACGGTAATGTATGCCTTTACACTCGTAATTATAAGGGAGAACCGGCGGCATGTATGTAGCTGAAAGTAACAATAAGGTTGCCTAAATCACACACTTGTGCGATTGTGATTTTATCCGATCAATCGGCAATTTAAGCGGTCAACGAAAGAAGGGATTTCCGATTTCGAACGTCATCCACGTTCCGTTCCCGGAACATGCGGCTAACCTGTATTTTCATCCGCCCTATATTACGCTCGCGCATTTGTTTCACGCTCCGCCGCATTGGGGCTTAACGAGCCGCCAGCTAGCCAGCTATCAATTCCAATACGTCGTGGAAGGAGCAGCCGAATACGAAATCGAGGGCCGGAAGATCGAGACGCGGCGCGGGGATTTGATCTACCATTCCCCTTCGCAGGCACACGAGGTACGAACGTTTCCGGACGAGAAATACATTTGCATTTCCATTCTGTTCGACTTTGGCGATATCCCTTATCCCGTGGAGCATATGCTGGGACAGGACCGTTATTTGGGCAATTTCGCCGGCCATGCCATCGAGAAAATGCTAACCCGGCTGATCACGCATTATCACCAGCCCGGCGCAGCGCATCATGCCATATGCCAAGGACTGCTTATGCAGATCATCGGCGAAATTTCGGGCTGGAAACGGGAACAGGAAAATAAGACGCAAGGCCAGCAAAAAATCAAAACGAAAATGGTGCTGGTCCGCAACTACATTGCCGATCGTTTCGACCGCGATATCAAACATCAGGAGCTCGAGGAGCTTTCAGGTCTCAGCCGCAACTACATTATCTTGAAATTTCGCAAAGCGTTCGGCATGACGCCCTTCGAATATTTGACGCGGGTACGGATCGAACGGGCCAAGGAGCTTGGCATTCAGACGAATATGTCCATCAGCGAAATCGCCAACCGGGTCGGATATGCGGATGTGCATACGTTCGGGCGCATGTTCAAACAGAATATGGGCACGAGCTTCAGCCAATTCTGTTCTTCGATGGTGACGGATTAAACCGAGCCGGCGAACGGGAAACGGAGATAATGGAACGGGCAGCGAATTCATGGTAGATGCCATGAATCAGCTGCCCATTAATGGTTCATCTTAATAGATGATTCCTTTACCTTACGGAGTAGTTACCTGCGGACGCGAGCCGGGAAGATCCGGTCGACCATGGCGTTGAACTCCGTAATGTACATCTGAATCGAATTTCCTTTTTTGACGTCGGCCATATAAGAAGCCATGCGTTCCACATACTCGGGGTCAGCCGATACGTAGACGTTTTTGATTTGCGGGGACATCTTTTGGATAAGGCTCGTGATCTCCGCTTGCTGCGCCGCCGATACCTCGCTGTCGGCAGTCCGGTGAACGGCATACGGCGTTACGGTTCTCGACAGATCCGTCGTGTTTCTGGAGAGATTCGTCATGCCGCTGCCATACATGTCGCGGGCAACGTTATTCGTTCCTCTGTTTACGTCACGGGATAAACCCGTCGTACCGCGGAACAGATCGGCCGTTCCTTCGGACAGGTCCCGCATGCCGCGTCCGATGTCACGCCCTACATCCGCCGTGCCGCGAGCGATGTCGGTCACTACATTGCCGGTGCCGCGGGCGACATCGGTCACTGCATTGCCGGTGCCGCGAGCGACGTCGGTCACTGCATTGCCGGTACCGCGGGCGACGTCAGTCACTACATTGCCGGTACCGCGAGCAAGGTCGGTGCCCGCGTTCGATGTGCCGCGGTACATGTCCCGGCCCACGTTGCCCGTGCCACGCGTAATGTCCGTTACGACATTCCCGGTACCGCGGGCAAGGTCCGTGCCTACGTTCGATGTGCCGCGATAAATGTCTCGGCCCACATTGCCCGTACCACGCGCAATGTCCGTTACTACATTCCCGGTGCCACGGCCAAGATCAGTAGCCGCGTTCGATGTGCCGCGATAAATATCCCGGCCTACGTTCGATGTCCGCGTGTTCATCATATCGCCGGACATATTCGTTCTGCCCGTCGAAATGTCTCTCGACAGATTCGTCAAACCGCGGCCGGTGTTCCGGGACAAGTTCGTCATGCCGTTCGGATGACGAGCCGTCAAGCCGTTAATATTCTTCTCGTTCATCAGCTTCTGGGCCGACATGCTGATCGACATGTTCCGTATGCCGTTCGAAACGTTATGGAACGAGCTGCTGCTGTAGCCGTACGACTTCGCGTTCATCGTATGGGCATTCCTGTTCATTGCATTTCCGTTCATCGACTTGGCTCGTATAATGCCCGATCCCGTGCCCGTGCTGCGAAGATGCATGTTTGGCGTCGCGATGGAGCTTGCACGGGAACGTTTAGTGTTGGTAAATGCGTGCGCATTGCTCGTCTTCATATTGTACGGACGCATATAAGCCTGCTGCGAGCGGCCGATCGTCGTCGGCGAATTCAGACTCATCGCATTGGTGCCATGACCGGCATTGTTACGCGTTATCGCTACGTATGCGTTGTCGCCGGACAGCATCACGTATGCTTTGCCAACGCCTTTCACGTTGGAGACGCGATCGGACATCCCTTCGCTCATTTCCAAATGGTAGTTCTTATGAAGGCCAACTAAATTATTGCTGTTCAAACGATACCCGTCCACGCGGTTCATTTCGTTCATTTGATCATTGGCAAACCGGGTATTCAAAATCCGGTTGCCGTTCATGTCGTACTTCACGCTGTTGCCTCGAATGTTACGATTGCCCAGCTCACCGTGTTTCTCCATACAGCCAGCCAGCATGGTCGTTAACATGGCTCCGGCTGCAAGCACTGCCCACTTCCGCTGCTGCATCCTCTCATCCTCCGTTTCATCATCTGAGCATTCTGTTGCGGCCCACATGTAGCGTTAGCCGAACGGCGAAAGGCTATGCTGGCAACTTTTTAGCTGAACTGCGCCGGATTCCCTTCGCGTACGCAAGGTCCGACGAGGTTCGCTGGCTGCGAAGGGAGATGCTGATGCATGTTAAAAAGGCCGCCTCCGGGATAGGTTTCCCGAAAGCAGCCTTATGCATGAAGGATGCAATTGAACGAGACAGCGGCAGCCTGCCTTAACAAGCGGAATTATGCGTATTCCTTCAAAAACGCCGTCAAGCCTTCGTCCACGCCTTGCAGCGGAACGTATTCCAGTCCGACGTAGCCCGTATAACCGGTGCCGCGAATGGCGTCCAGCACGTTATGGTAATTGATCTCGCCCGTACCGATCTCATGACGGCCAGGATGATCGGCGATATGAAAATAACCGATCCGGTCGATGTTCGCCCGAATGGTCGAAATCAAATTCCCTTCGGAAATTTGCTGATGGTAAACGTCGTAGAGCACTTTGACGAACTTGCTGCCGACTTTATCGATGATTTCGAACGCTTCGGCGGAACGAACCAGGTAATAGCCGCCGTGGTCGACAAGCTCGTTCAACGGTTCCACGACTAGCGTAATCCCCGCTTCCTCCAAGTACGGTACCGCCGCGCGCAAGCCTTCGACGATGCTGTCATGCTGTTCCTCGCGCGATACGCCTTCGCGCGCATTGCCGACCGTCGCGATCAAATTCCGGCAGTCTACGATCTTCGCCGCGGCGATGCTTTCCTGAAGGCCTTCAATGAATTTGCCGCGATTGCTTGGATTCACCAAATCGCTGTTGGTCGTGCAGAACGAGCCGACTTGCAGCCCGAGCCGTTCCTTCAACGCCGCAAGCCCTTGCAGATCCTTGCTGCCCCAGCCCCAAAATTCGATCGACGTATAGCCGAGTTCCCGTGAACGCTCCACTTGCTGTTCGAAAGGCAAACCCGTTTTACTGAATACCGCATCTAACGATGGCGAGAAAATCATTATGAGCACTCCTTTCCGGTTAAAGAAACGCCAAGCTTAATGCTGGCTTCCGGCTTCTGATCGACATAAGTCTCGTACGCCTCGGCGGATTGCTCGAACGGGACGACGGGATTGATAATTTCTTCGCAATTAATCTTCCCGGCGGCCAGCAAATCCCAGCACGCTTCGCGGATCCGTTTGAAATCCCAGCGCGGATGATCCGGATTCGGTTCGCTGCATGCCCGGGAGAAGACGATCTTGGCATTGTTGAAATGGGCTTCGCGTCCCCAGTCCATTCCGCCCTTGAAGGCGCGCGCCCAGCCGACGAATGCGATCGTGCCGCCGTAGGCCAATCCCCGCAGCGCATGCTGCAGCGCGAATTCGTTGGCGCTGGTCTCGATCACGACGTCAACGCCGAGTTTCTCCGTATCCTGCTTCAGCAGAAGTCCGACATCGTCGACCGTCGGATCGTAGCACACGTTCGCGCCGGCCCGCATGGCCACTTGGCGGCGCTTCTCGATCGGATCGACGACGGCGACGTACGACGCACCGGCAAGCTTGGCCATCTGGGAAGCGAGTTGGCCGATTGCGCCAAGGCCGAATACGGCAACGCGGTCGCCGATGCGGATACCCGCATCACGGATCGCCGATAAGGCGAAATGCGCCGGATCGTAACAAACCGCGCTTTTCCAAGACATATTCTCAGGCATTCTTAGCAGGTGGGCAGGTTCGGTCACCACGGTTTCCCGGATGCCGGAATAACCGCAGACACGGTCGCCGACCGCAAATTGATTCACTTCGGCGCCTACTTCAGTAACCACGCCAACATATTGATTGCCAAGATTCCATTCTCCGAATTTCTCCTGCGGTTCCGCTTCTTCGCGGGGCAGGAACGCATGCCAATCCCCGTCGTAGTAATCCGTCACGAACGGGCTCACGCCGCGGAAAGCAGCCAGTTCGGACCCGTGCTTCGGCGAAGCGTATTCCACGCGGACCCTCACTTGATCGGGACGGAGCGCCCCATTGTCATCGTAAGGCAGCAAGGCCGCTTTGCGCGGCGCGACAGCTATCAGTTGGTTCGGCATCAACAGCACCTTCTCTTCCGTAAATAGGTTGGCGACAATATCCTTATTGTAAGCCCGCCGGCGATGTAAGCGCTATGAATTGCTGTGCGTTTTTGTTGCACGGATGTGGTTTGTTTGCTAGTGTCTAGCTAGGGGGCGATTCTCTTGAGACATGAAAGATTCCATATTCCATCGCTGATTTCCGACTTGGAGCTCTACTACTGCGGCATCGAGGAAGTCATTACATATTTTACTTGCGGCCCTAGTATCCGGGATAATCACTTGATTCATTACATCATGAAGGGCAAAGGCTTCTTCGAATGCCGTGGCCGGCGGTACGAGGTAAAGCAAGGCGAAATCTTCGCGATCGCTCCGGGCGAGCTGACCTATTACGAGACGGAACCTGCCGATCCGTGGACATTCTGTTGGATCGGATTCGGCGGCAGACGGTCGAAGGAGCTGCTGCAGCGGGCCGGCGTTTCCGTTGACGAGCCTGTCCGTTATATCCAAGAGGGCGACGGCATCCCCGGATATGTCGGCGTTCTGCTGGAGACGCTGGAGGCGTATCCGAGCCGCGATCTGCCGGCTTCGAAGATCCACGGCGCCCTCTATAATATTTTCGCGGTGTTGGAAACGTCTTATCTAGCGTCCCGTCCGCAGCTCCCTGCCAGAACCGAGACGGCGGATTACGTCGGCAAGGCGCTGCGCTTCTTCGAAACGCATTATCAGATTCCGACGATTACGATCAAGGACATCGCCGATTACGTCGGACTGGAACGGACCTATTTCACGAAGCAATTTACCAAAGCGACCGGCGAATCCCCTCAGCAGTACCTGATTAAATATCGCATCGACCAGGCTCAGCGTCTGCTAGCGACGACGGATATGACGATCGGCCAAGTCGGCAAGAGCGTAGGGATCGTGGAGTTGGCTTATTTCTCGCGGCTGTATAAGAAAGTCGTCGGGGTGGCGCCGAAGCAGCATAGTCTTGGATTTCATTCTACATAGTTTCGACACATTGTTTCGACCATGCAAAAAACGCCGTCCGGATTACTCCGGACGGCGAAGGTAGAACAAGCATATGTTTGTGCATGTCTGTATAAATGCGGGTCACGGCTGATCGATCTCCAATGCGCCGCTTGCTTGCTTTTAGAAGCCAATCAAGCCTGCGCCGCACAATGCCCTACGCGTCAATCCCGCATGGCATGAACCGCTTCGGGCAGCTTCCTATGACTCCGGTCCCCCGATCATCAAATCCAACGCCAAATGCTGCAAGCCGTTCAAATAATCCTGCCTCAAATCGCTCATTGTCAACATCGGCAGGTGCTCGCGCGGAATATATGCCGCGCTGCGCTCCAATATACGCGCCAGAATCGATTCGTCGACCTCATCGTTACAGAAGACGACGGCACGCGGATTGATGATGGCGGTGAACGTAGCAATCAGCCGGGCAACGGCATCGAGCTGCTTGTCATCGGCCAGCACGATCCGGCAGCGGCGCTCCCCTTGATGCAGCGCCTGCGAGAACGTTTGATCGTCGTATTGCGGCACGAAGGAGACTTCGCCCGAAAAAAACGTGCTTCCCCGCACGACATCGCCGTTAATCATAATGCCTGAACCCGGTCCGTCTTGGCCGAAATACAGATAGACCAGCGATTCGTTCTCGATCTCCATGCTCGACGCGAAACCAAGCACCGCCGCATTCATATCGTTCTCCACGACTACGGGAATTTGGAAGCGCGACTCGATGATTCCCTTCAAATCATAGTTGAGGAAATGCGGGTACGGCGGTATAAAGATGACCTGCCCGTTGTTGACGGCACCGGGTACGCCGATCGCGATGGAGCGAAGCTTCGGGTATTTCTCGACCAACGATTCGATATGGTCTCCCAGCAGCTGCTCGCCTTGCTGCATCACGCTCGGCGTCGTGCCCTTCTCTTTGATCTCTCCGACGCAGTCGAATATGGCGTACGTCGTCTCGTGCTTATCGATAAAGACGGCAAGTCCCAGCAAATATTCGGGATCGTACGCATAACGCTTTGCCCGTCTTCCGCCGCTGGAGTCATCGTCTCCGGTATAGCGGATTTCTCCGTCTGCCTCCATCTGAGCCAGAAACTTGCTGATGGTCGGAAAGCTGATGCCCAATCGTTGACACAGCTCGGCTTTCGTCGCACTTCCCATCATGATGAGCGCTGCCCGGATTCGCTGAATAATCGTTTGTTTCATATCTTTCGATGACGTGTACAATTCCGACATAGATTCAACGTCCTTCACAGAGTAGATGACAACTTATTTAACGAGTTAAATAAGTTGTAGTCATCATATTAGCAAAGAACAGCGGGTAAGACAACAGGGAGATTCCAATTTCTCTCTGCCGCTCACGAAGGATTCATGCTGGACTGCAACTTCGACGGCCGCGCTGGCAGCTCGCCGGAAGCACATCGGGCATCGTTCGAAAACATCGACCGCGCGTTCGGTGTCACGACGACGCCGGGAACATTCCGAATCCGTGGCAGGCCAACTCAGATCGCTGCTATCCAATCCGCTCATCATCCCAAGCAAAGAAGCCGAATCGCCAGAGACGGCTTCTTTGCATTGGGGTTCTTTTTATCGTGCCGGTAGGTGACCTGGTTGTCCTGTACGATCAGAGTTGCTAGAGAGTTGCTAGATACACAAGCAGTACTAGCCGCGCACGCCTTGCGTCATCATCGCTCCACAAACGCAACGGCAAAAGGAAGCAGCTCCAGTTCGAAACAGCCGTCTTGAATAACCGGGACGGCCGCTGCTGCCGGGACGGGGAATCCTCCGGATCCGTCGGCACGATCCCGCTGCGGAATGCAGCCGCGTTCGTCCAGCTGCCGCAGCCGGGCTGGACGGAAAGCAGGCGCGCGGACGCGAACGCGAACGACTGCATCGGTATAATTCGCGATCAGCAGCGCGGCTCTCCCGTCTTCGCTCCTCATAGCCATCGCCTCGTACGATAACGGCTCCTTCACGATGCACTCCAATAGCTCGGCGCCTTGATAAGCTCCGACCGCGGCCAAGACATGAAACAGCGGATAAGCGTCCGCTCCGCCTTCCGGCATTACGCCAAGCGGACCCGTCGTTTCATAGTAACAGACCCTGTCGGCGCCCGATTCCGCCAGGCTCTTCAAGCTTCCGAGCGTCCAGCCCGCGCCGAACAGCGACCATTGCCGGGCGTCCTCATGCTTGGCTCGGTCTTCGGAGGCCAGCAAGGCTTCAGGGCTGGTCGCACTCGGATTGAGCCGCGGCTTGAACGTGACCGGACCGACGGCGACAGGCAGGCCGGGCGCAATGGCCTGCGCGCTGCGAACGGCTTCTCCCTGTGCCGATGCCGCTTCCGCCAGCGAAGCGGCATCGAACGCATGCACCTGCGGATTTATCGTGAACGCGGCGGCTTCCATGGCTTCGAGCGGCAGCGCGGCGCGGCCGAATTCCGCGAAGTACGCGCGCGATCCGCCGCCGACGCGGAAGGACAGTCCGGCGTTGTCCCGCAGCCGGATCACTAGCGATAACAGCTCGCCGTTGCTGACATACTCGGACGCCAGGTAGGGATATACGGCATCCAGCGGATGCCGGCATTCCGCGATCGCTTCCACGAGCCGTTCCGCCTGACGCGAATAGGATTCGCCGGCATCAGCGCCGTCATGGAACAGCGCTTCCAGTTCCAATCCGCTCGCGAGCCGCTGCGCATTATGAGCGGCGGTTTCAAGCTCCGTCGCCCACGACGGGTCCGACAAACGGATCGTCGCCCGCAGGAAAGCCGGACGCAACTCGCCGAGTTTCTCCGCCTCAAGCGTCTCCAGCGATCTGCCCGGTCTATGGCCCAAACCGATTTGCGGCACCCGGCCTATGGAGCGAGCGCCGACCGCAATATGCGGCTTTGACAACAATGACGCATCCCCATCGCCTGCTGCACCGATCCCCGAAGTAAGCGGAGAAGGCTCCCCGGTCAGCCGCAGCGTAACCCGCTGCCGCACCTGCTGTCCCGGCTCGATTTCAACCGGAAAAGGCAGCGATAACGGCGTGCAGTAGGTTTTGAACGAAGCGTCCGTCCAATTGCGCTGGTCCTCCATCTCGAACAATTCCCCTTCGAAACGAAGCTCTGCCGTCAGGCCGCCTCCCGCCTCGTGGCGGATGGCAAGCATATCCTTGAAAGGCTGATGCGGCGAGATGCGCGCCGGAAACGCCCCGGCGATGACGCCATCCGGCGTTTCGACTTCCGCTCGTACGCCTGCCAGATCAGCGGGATGCAGAATGCAGAAGCCGATCCGATTCTTCATGAAAGCGGACCTTGCCGTGCCGTCGAACGAGAACGTTATCGTGCCGTCCGCGTTCCCGTCGATCGCGCCTTCCCAGCCAAAATCGATCTCCCCTTGCCGATGCTCGGCGATGAACCGGATGCGGAAGGAATCCGCTCCTTGCTCGATCGCGCCTCCCCGGAATGCCGGCTTGATCGTCCCCCAGTTCCGGTCGCGCACGGCGGCATAGATGCCTCGGATGAGCTCCTTGTCGCCCAGGCGGATGTAACGGAGCCCGCCGTCCTCGAATACGGCCGTCAAAGAACCCGCGCGCAGCTCATGCCGCTCGGGCAGCGGTTCTGCCGAGCCGTAGCGGAGCATCCGTAAGTCTTGAACGTTTACCATCCTGCAGCCACTCCATTCTCTAATTGTCCGATGCCTTCGACTTCCACGACGACGCGGTCGCCCGGCAACAAGTAAACCGGCGGATTACGGAACTTGCCTACGCCGGCTGGCGTTCCGGTCGACAAGACATCGCCGGGTTCGAGCGGTATATAAGCAGATACCGCCTCGATCAGCGTCGGAACGTCGAACAGCATCAATGCCGTGCTGGCATCCTGCCGCAGCTCGCCGTTAACGCAGCGCGGATGTTCACGTCGTTGATTACCGTGTAGCCGAATACATAATTCAGCGCATCGGCTTTCTTGACGCCCTTGGCGGTCGTGCCGATGACGGGCGAAGCGTCCTGCGCTTCGTCCCGGATTTGCGCGAGTAGTCCCGCTTCGCCATCGCGAATTAAATCCTTCATGTCCGAGTAAGAGGTCCGATACACGCCTTCCTCCCGTTCGGCGCCGACGGAAATGATTCCGTCCGCTTCGCATGTCGCCAATCTCATCGCCGCACATTCCTCCTTACCGTATCGCCTAATTCAATCGTCTCCCCGACTTCCATAATGAGCACTTGGCGCGTGCCCGTCGTATCGAATTCGGGAACGAGGGCAGCGAACTGCTCCACTTCGCCGCGTTCCGTTTCATTCGTCAGATCGAGATCATGCGATGCGATCGCAAGCTTGATGGATCTGCGTCGACGGAAACTCGCCATCCCCTCTCCAAGCCGCCGATCAGCGCGACCATGGCGCGGTTCAGCGGTACGTCCACCCCGGATGCGGATGCGGCTTTCACGACTGCGCCAATAATAACTTCGATCTCGGTCTTGCGGTGTCCTTCCGCATCCTGAAGCATCGAGGATTTGCCCTTGCCCGCTCGGGCCAGCACGGCCGGCCGTACAAGCATCCCGTCCTTACCCTGCCGGCGCCCATGCGTCGACCTGTCTCTGCTTCTCGGCAATGATCGTATCGATGCCCGCCGCCTTCAGCTTCTTGTTCAGCTCCGGCACGTATTTGTCCGGATCGAGGCCTCCGGAGTTCAGGCCGATCGCGTATTGCGTCAACACCGTATTGCAGGCCGCAATCTCGTTCTGCACGGATGTCGGATCGAAGGTGAAGCCGAGCGATTTGGACAAGACCGCCTGCTCGTTGTACGCCCGGTACGTTTCCCGTTTTGTGCGGGTCTTCGGTCTTGAATAGATAGCTGTTGAACTGATTGCCGAAGATCCATTGGTCGCCCTGCGCTCTGTAGCCGACGTTCGCGGCGCTTATGCCGAGCGGAAAGCCGATGATATCGTCCGAAATCTTCGTATAATGCCGGCCCTTGATGCCCAGTCGATCAGGTTGAGCAGCGTCTTGTCGGAATAGAGCAAATTCCCTCCTGGCGGTAGCTGAACGTTTGGATGTCGGGGTCCTGGGAAATAAAACGGAACAGGTTCGCATTGATCTCCGCGAACCGGTTCTCCAAATCCGTCGCGTTGCTCGTCAAAAGCAGCCGGTTGGCATCCGCGATCTGGGAACAGACGACATTCATCGCGTAGCCGTTGTTGGCGATCAGCAGGACGGTGAGCAGCGAGGCCACGATGACGAATCCGGACAAAACTTGAAAGCTGAGCGATCTGGTCATGGATTCGGCTCCTTGGCTATTCGTTATTGCATCTCGACCTTCGCCATGTTCCGGTCGTCGATTTCGACTTGCGCCTTTCGCTGAAGTTCGTCAACGAACCGATTGTATGCGGTCGACGCCAAATCTTTCTTGATCTGCGGCTCTGCTTCGTTCAACGGAATTGCCGCGATCCCGCTCTTATCGACGCAAGCGTATATGCCGATTGACAGTCCGTCCTCGACGAGGCCGGATGTCTGACCGGCGGCCAGCTTGTTGATGGCCGCCATGAGAACGGGATGATTAATCGATTCCGTCCGCGGCGTCTTATAGTCGTAGACGCGCTCGGATACGGAGAGCCCGCTTGCCGAATCGGCGGATAACCGATCGTACACGTCAGCGAATTTCGCTCCCCCGTCCAATTGCGCCAAGATATCGTTCAATTTCGAGCGCGCCGACCCGATGGCCTGCTTCCGATCCTGCTCATCGGCGAATACGACTTCGATGGCGCGGATCGTGCGCGAGTCGCCAAGCTCGAATTGCGTTTTGTTCGCCTCGTAATAAGCCGATATCTCCGCGTCCGTGATCGCGAATCCGGGCTGAAGCTCGTCCCGCAGCGCCTGGAATAACCGCTGCCCGCTGTCGTCGATGAACCGCTGTTCGTCGAAAGTGACCGGACCGTAGACGACTTCGTTCCGTTTCACCTTGGCTTCCCGGTCGGCATTCGTCTCCTTCATCGTCCGCAGTAGCGTCCGGTAGCTGATATCCGCCGTCAAGCCATGCTTCCGCGCCTCGATCTGCTGGACCTTGCGCCTTACGCTGGCATCCAGCGCGAGCCGCTTCACACGGTCGAGCGGAAGCTCGCCGCCGACCGCCGTCGTCCAGAAGTCCGGCGAGAATTCCGTGCCGTACTTATCCTTGAAATAACCGATGACGACAGCCCGGTTGGCGGTCAGCTCGTGCGCGAACTCCCCGTAGCTGACCGGTTCTCCGTCGACCCGGGCAATGACGTCGGACGGATTCGGACTGCCGCCCGGCGAGCGCCACGCGACTAGGCCAAGAATAAGCGCCAGCAGCACCGCCGCGACGCCAGGCCATATGTAGATGCGGCGCTTGCGGTGCGGCTGCCTCGCCGCTTCTCTTCGCGATGCCTTCTCCGCGTTCCTGCCGGCTTTATTCGCCTTCGTTTTCGCTGTCGCGTTCGCGCTGTTTGGACGGAGCGCCTGCTTCTTCATGGAGCACCTGCCTACCTTCAGAGTCTGCCGATCGGATGATTGCAGCTTGGCGCGGACAGCGACGGGCCTTCGCGCAACGACTAGAAATAAGCAGAAAAGGCTGTCGCCGTTCGAACAAGAGGCCGCTTTCGCGTACAGCCTCTTGTTCTCCGGGCGCCATGCCTGCTCGAATTATGGTTGAACGATCGTATACGGCCCCGTCATCGTCCAGCCGGTATTGCCGCTCTCGAAACCGGGATTCGTCAGCTTGTTCGTGCCCCCGGATATGCCGAGGAACGCGTCGTCGAGGTACGTCGTGCCCGCCGTCGTGCCCAAGTCAACGAATTGGACGCGGAGCGTCGTGTTCGTGCCCGTGCTGAACGACGGCGTGCTGATCTCGGTCCACGTGCTGCTTGCCGTGTAAGAAGCCGACTCCGCGATGACGTTCCAGCTGTTGTCATAGACGACCAGCTTGCCTTGCTGGCCAGCGCCTCGCACCCAAGCCTTGAACACATACGTGCTGCTCGTCGCGATACTCGTCGGCGCTTGATACGCGCCCGTTCCGGACGCCGTGCCGGTGTTCAGCTGTTTCAGCGCCCATGTTCCGCCATGCGTATTGCTTGGCGCGGGCGGCTGTACGATCGTATACGGAGCCGCCATCGTCCATCCGGTGCTGCCGCTCTCGAAACCGGCGTTCGTCAGCTTGTTCGCGCCCCCGGATATCCCGAGGAACGCGTCGTCGATATACGTCGTGCCCGCCGTCGTGCCGGTATCGATAAACTGCACGTTCAGCGACGTATTCGTGCCGGTGGAGAAGGACGGCGTGCTGACCTGCGTCCACGTGCCGGTTGATGTGTAAATGGACGATTCGGCGAGCACGTTCCACGAGCTGTCGTAGACGACCAGCTTGCCTTGCTGGCCGGCGCCTTTCACCCAGGCATTGTAGACGTACGTGCTGCTTGCCGCGACGCCGCTGACCGTTTGGTAAGCGCCCGTGCCGGAAGCCGTTCCCGTACTCAGCTGTTTCAGCGCCCATGTTCCGCCATGCGTATCGCTTCCGGACGGAGGAGGCGTCGTGCCGCCCGTCGGCGCTTCGTACGCGCCGATATCCGGCGAGCCGTTGTACAGCGTATTGCCCCAATAATCTTTGCCGCCGTTGCTGGCAATCGAGGTTCCCGCGTCAATCATCGGCGAGCCCGATTGCAGCTTGAAGCCGTCGACGGAAGTAATCGAGGTGCCCACGCTGGACGGATTGACGAAGAGCGGATCGCCCGTGACGGAAGCCGTTCCTTTGTTCAGCGCGGATTGGGTGCCGCCGAAGCCGTTGTTCGAGAACGTCGGCCCGCCGGACTGATAGTTGGTATAGCTGGTATTGCTCGCGTTCGTATAGAAAATATTGTTTTTGAACGAGCCTGCCGTCAGCTTGGACTTGCTGAATCCGGCGCCGTTGTTCTGGTAGAACACGTTGTTGTAGTATTGCGAATTGGCATTGAAGAAGCCTTGGTCCGCATACGCCTGCTGGCTGCCGTCGTTATAGCTGATGTTGTACCGCAAGATCTGGTCGGTATTGCCGCCGAGCACGAAACCGCCTTCGTTGTCGCGGCTGAAGTTGTACTGGTAGACGCCGCGGACGGTCTGGTTGTCGAAGTCCCATGCCTGGCCGTCCCACACGATGCGGTTCGTATTGGCGACATAGTTGTACTGCACGACCTGGTCGGTGTCGACGATGCCCCAGATGCCGGCTACCGCGTAGCCGTGATAGCCGATGACGCCGGCCGTCTGCGCGCTCGCTCCGCTGTTGTTGCCTATATTCGTGACGGAGTTGTACTCGATGAGCGGCGACGTGGCGTTCCAGTATTCAATGCCGTCCGCTCCGCCGTTATTGACCGTGTTGCTCCGAATGACAAGCCCGGTTCCCACCTGCGTCGTCAGGACGCCGTTGACCGTGTTGTCGTGAATGTAGTTGTTCTCGATGAGGTAATTGTTCGCGGGGGTGCCGGTCTGATAGATCGCGCCGACCATATACATATTGTTGGCGCTCGCGTCCAGCGAAGTGCCGCGCGGCGAGCCGGTCGCCGAGTGGTTGCTGAAGCCTTCGACGTTGTAAATCTCGTTGTTGCGAATCGTAATATTGCTGGATGCGCCGTTGATTTTGATGCCGTCCCGGTTGCCTTCGACGCCGTCGGTCACATTCGCGCCGTCGTAGTTCGTGACCGCGACTCCGTCGACCGTCACGTAGCTCGCGCCGTCTATCAGGATGGCCGCGCTGTTGCCGCCGCCGTTAATGAGCGGCTTGCTGCCGGTGTTGTAGGCGCCGACCGTCACGGGATTGCCGCTTGCGCCGCTGTCGTTGATCAGCAGCTGGCCGGACCAGGAATCGCCGGAGCGGAATAAAATTTTGTCGCCTGCGCCGAATGCCGCTCCGCTTACTTTGGACAGCGTCTTCCATGGCGTAGTGCTGCTCGTTCCGTTATTGCTGTCGCTGCCGGCCGCGCTGACGTAGTATGTCGTATTGGCTGCGCTTGCCGTGCCGGCCGTGACGATCGTGCCCGTGAACAGCGATACGAGCATGGCCATCGTCGTGGAAATCGATAAACCCTTGTTCATCCGGTTCCGATTAAATCGCATTGGCATCTTATCCATCCCTTCACTTGTGAAATGCGGCTGACTGCCTGACGTACAACTTCAATCCCGGCGCGGACAACACTCCCTTCCGAGTGAAATCCTTTTCTTGAAGCCGCTGATCGCCTCCATCCACCACCTCCCTTCCGCTCATTGGGGAAATCAGGCAAGACTGGCAAGACAGGCTAAGCAGGTTAGGCAGGTTAGGCAGGTTAGGCAGGTTAGGCAGGTTAGGCAGGCCAGACAGACTAGACAGGCCGCAAAAGCATACACCGGTGCATCATGACGATATGGATGTACCCATTGCCAACTATGCCCGGTGTATGATTGCTTCGGATGAAGAGGAGAATTACGGCAGGAGGAACAGGAGATGCCCGTTGCTGCCGAGTGAAAGGCTGGATGATTGGTTCACTGTATCGCTGATCAATTCTTTGGCCGGCCGGCTCTTACTCATCACGGCGCCTCGTAGGCGCCGATATCCGGCTTGCCGTTGTACAGCGCATTGCCCCAATAATCCTTGCCGCCATTATCGGGAATCGAAGTGCCCGCGTTAATCATAGGCGAACCCTTCTGCAGCTTGAACCCGTCGACGGACTTAATCGAATTACCGACGCTCGACGGATTGACGAACAGCGGATCGCCCATCACCGGAGCCGTTCCCGTGTTCAATGCGGTTTGCGTGCCTCCGAAACCGTTGTTCGAGAACGTCGGACCGCCGGATTCATAGTCGGTAGCGGTGGAATCGCTGGCGTTCGTGTAGAAAATGTTGTTTTTGAACGTTCCTTCCGTCAGTTTGGCCTTGCTGAAACCCGCGCCGTTATCCTGGTAGAAGACGTTGTTGTAGTATTGCGAATTGGCATTGAAGAAGCCTTGGGCCGTATACGCCTGCTCGCTGCCGTCGTTGTAGCTGATGTTGTACCGCAAAATCTGGTCGGGTTTGCCCCCGAGCACGAATCCGCCTTCGTTGTCGCGGCTGAAGTTGTACTGATATACGCCCCCGACGGTATCGTTGTCGAAATCCCACGGCTGGCCGTCCCACACGATGCGGTTCGTATTGGCGACGTAGTTGTACTGCACGACCTGATCGGTGTCGATGATGCCCCAAATGCCGGCTACCGCGTAGCCGTGATAGCCGATGACGCCGTCCGTCTGGTCACTGGCTCCGCTGTTGTTGCCCACGTTCGTGACGGAGTTGTACTCGATGAGCGGCGATGTGGCGTTCCAGTATTCGATGCCGTCCGCTCCTCCGTTGTTGACCGTATTGCCGCGAATAATAAGTCCGGTTCCCACCTGCGTCGTCAGGACGCCGTTGACCGTGTTGTCGTGGATGTAATTGTTCTCGATGAGATAGTTATTCGCCGGCGTGCCGTTCTGATAGATCGCGCCGACCATATACATGTTGTTGTCGTGCGCGGCGAGCGAAGTGCCGCGCGGCGAACCGGTGGCTTCGTGGTTGCTGAATCCTTCGACGTTGTAAATCTCGTTGTTGCGAATCGTGATATTGCTGGATATGCCGCTGATTTTGATGCCGTCCCGGTTGCCTTCGACGCCGTCGGTCACATTCGCGCCATCGTAGTTCGTGACCGCAAGTCCGTCGACCGTCACGTAGCTCGCCCCGTCAATCAAGACGGCCGCGCTGTTGCCGCCGCCGTTAATGAGCGGCTTGCTGCCCTTGTCGTATGCGCCGACCGTGACGGGTTTAGCGCTTGTCCCGCTGTCGTTGATCATCAGCTGGCCGGACCAGGAATCGCCGGAGCGAAACAGGATCTTGTCTCCAGCGCCGAATGCCGCTCCGCTTACTTTGGACAGGGTCTTCCATGGCGCGGAGCTGCTCGTTCCGTTATTGCTGTCGCTGCCGGCCGCACTGACGTAGTACGTCGTATTGGCCGCATTGGAAGTGATGACCATGACGATTATTATCGTTAACAGCACAAGCACGGCAATCGTTGCGGTAACCGCAACGCGTTTGTTCATCCGGATGCTTTTCAATCGGGTTGACATTTTATTCGCCCCTTCACTGTTGAGCCTGGTTTTGGATTGAAGTAACCGCTTACAACTCTTATCGCCGTTTGGGGTGCATGCCTGTGAAATGCAGCGAGGCGCCGGTTGAGGAGGTTTCCGGTTTCCGGTCCATGATCCGCTCTGCGCAATTCATTCAACTCCATATGCCGTTCTGCTTGTCGTGTCTCTTCCGGGATGTCGTTTCCATTATAATGAATTTGGGCAAGCGTCACTATATGGGAATGCGACCAATTGATATGATTTTGAGATATTTTTTTAACGGAACTCGACACGGCTATCGTCCCCGGCGGATCGTTCTTGCCGGATAGGGAATTCAAGCTCGCACGGGTCGTTCATTCCTGTTGGTTACGGGAGGGACCGATGGTACAATACGCTTATTAATCACTTACCGGAGGTATGCGCGTGCGAAAGTTAATTTTCTTCATCGGTCCTGCCGGAGCAGGAAAAACAACGCTGGCCGAAGCATGGGTCCATCGCCGCGGCGGCGCTTATCTGGATATGGACACGCTGCTGCGCCCGGCAGCCGAAGCCCTCATGACGCTCGCGGGACGGGATCCGGAGGATCGGGATTCGCCGTTCTACAAGGCGCACTGCCGCGACTTGGGCTACCGGATTACGATGGACGCCGCTCTTCAGCAGCTCGCGCTCGGCCAGGACGCCGTTGCGGTCGGCCCGTTTACGCGGGAAACGGAAGATGCGGCATGGCTGGCAAGAGAGCTTGGACGCATCGGCGCTTCGGCGGCGGACGTATGCGTGAAGACGGTCGTCGTTCAGCTGCCCGCGGAAGAAGACTATCTGGCGCGTATCCAAGCGCGGGCTTCGACGCTCGATGCGTGGAAGCTGGACAATTGGGCGCAATTCCGGGCGTCGCTCCGCCGCCGTACCATCGCATGGCCGCTGCCCCCCGAATCCGTGCTCGAATTCGACAATTCGGGCCCGTTCACGGAAGCGAAGCTGGAGGAGCTGGAACGGTTTATTCTTGGGAGCAGAGCGGATTCGCGCTGAGCGCTGCGGACTTTGGCCCGTCCGGCGAAGCGAGCGGCATTCGCGTTCGATACGGATGATATCGAGGCGGCGCGCGGCATGCTCGCCGAAAATGGCGTGATGGTGGGCCAACTGCCTAGGGGCAGCTTCTCTTTCTCTTCGTTTTGGACTTGCGGGTTTGCGGATTTGCGGGATTGCTGGTTTGCGGGTTTGTGGATTGCGGTTTGCGGTTTGCGGTTTGCGGTTTGCGGTTTGCGGTTTGCGGTTTGCGGTTTGCGGTTTGCGGTTTGCGGTTTGCGGTTTGCGGTTTGCGGTTTGCGGTTTGCGGTTTGCGGTTTGCGGTTTGCGGTTTGCGGCTTGCGGCTTGCGGATTTGCGGCTTGCGATTATCGGTGTTACGTTGCTGATTCCTGCCTTTCAGGCAGTTATCCAATAGCGAACCTCATCCTGTGTTAGCTGGAAGCAAGCTAACGAATCGTATAATGCTTAAAACCGCCAAATTGGCTCCTCGCTTGTTCTAACGAACTCCAGAAGCGTTAATGGTTAGCGAATAGGCCCAAATAGGCGGAAATTGCTTCATTCCAAGCAAATAACGTGTCTGGAGTTCATTACACATTCAAAAGGCCGCAAACGGTCCAAATAAGACGCCTTGGATTCGTTAGGCGTTTTTTTCTTTTTGCGCCGCTACCGAGATGCGAGTTGCCGCCGCCGGAGCAGCCTTCCTTCTCTGCGCCCACGATACCAACATACCAATGTACACACCTTGGTCGTTCGAGCAGCCTTCTCTGCGCGCCCCCCATACCAACATGTCAATGCCCGCACCATGGCCGTTCGATCAGCCTCCTCTACGTCCCCTCATACCGATGCCCGCACCATGGCCGCCGGAGCAGCCTTCTGCCGCGAGTTCAGCATCTCCAGGAGCCGGCTCTCTCTCCTGCCACGATCCGCAACTTGCCACGACCCGCAACTTGCCGCGCGCCTCGCGGCCGCCGTCAGCGACACCTACAAAGCGCGGCAAGCCTGCTCCCCCGCGCACCAACGATAAAATCGCCAAAAATCCGAGCTGCGCCATAAACGTCGAAGCTCGGATCTTGCCCTCCTTATTATTGCGTGCGAAGCCAGACGGTCATTTCGCCCGTCTCCCGATTGCCCCACAAGTAATACGGCACAGCGCGCAGGCGCACCGCCCGCGAAGCCGGCTGCTGCGCCATCGGACGATACGGCGGCGCGTCCTCCTGCCAAGCGGCCGCATCATCGGCATAGCCGTCGGCTTCGATTACAACCGTGCCGCCGAGCAATTCGGCGTCGAAGCGGACTTGCAGCTCGGCATCCCGCGCAATCGACAACGAGGCCAACGGCTGACCGTTATCCGTTTCCTCCAAGCAGAACACGAGCGGGCCGCGCTCGATGGCGGCTTTGCCCGCATCGGCCCGGATGCTCGGATGCGCGGCCGTTAGCTGCGCGCGCAGCTCCGGCGCCCATTCCAAGCAATCGCCCTGCGACCAGGTTCTGCTTACGATCGCATAACCGTTCCGCGTCTCATAGTCCATCGGGACGCCATTCAAGCGAAGCGCGGCGCTCCCGCCGCACCAGGACGGAATGCGAAGCGCCATCGTGAATACGGATTCCGGCACCGCGGTAAACGTGAATCGCGTATCGCTTTCCCATGGCAGAAGCGATTGCTGCTGCAGCGCAACCTCGCCTGCAGCCAGCGTAAACCGCGCCTCGCCGCCGATGAACAGATGCGCGTATATCGTGTTCGCTTCCGCCGACGACGTATAGACGTAATCGTTCAAGGAGCTGAGCAGCCGAGCCACGTTCGGCGGACAGCAGGAGCAGCCGAACCATTTCTGACGGGTCGCCTTCACATGATGTCGCCCGGGATTGCGCTCGGAAGCTTCGGGCCATACCTCCAGCGGATTCACGTAGAAGTAATGCTTGCCGTCTTGAGACATGCTTCCGATCACGTTGTTGTACAGCGCCCGCTCCATCACATCCGCGTATTCGCTCTTGGCTTCCAGCAGCAGCATACGCCGGGCGAAGAAGATCAACCCAATCGAGGCGCAGGTTTCGGCATACACCGTATCGTTGGGCAAATCATAATCGAACGAGAACGCTTCGCCGTGATGGGTCGAGCCGATGCCGCCCGTGATGTACATCTGCTTCCGCGTCATGTTGTTCCACAGCCGCCGGCATGCATCGCGCAGTTCGCGGTCTTCCGTCACTCTGGCAAGGTCGGCCATCGCCGTGTACATATATACGGCCCGAACGGCATGCCCGACTGCGGTATCCTGCTCCCGGACCGGCCGGTGCGCCTGGTTGTACGCCAGCTGCAAGAGCGTCGGGGGCTCCAGCTTCCGGTCGGTCCAGATGCTGCGGCCGTCTCTCCGCTTGGTTTCCTCGACCAGAAAATTCGGCTCCGCCCCGCGCTCGTCGATGAAGAATCGCGCCAGCTCCATGTAGCGCTCCTCGCCCGTTGCCTCATACAGCTTCACCAGCGCGAGCTCGATCTCCTGATGGCCGTCGTAGCCCCGAAGCTGGTCCGGCTCCGGCCCGAATACGGACGCGATATGGTCGGCGAATTTGCGCATGACGTCCAGCAGCTTGCTTTTGCCCGTTGCGTAATAATAGGCGACCGCCGCTTCCATCATATGGCCGGCGCAGTACAGCTCATGCGCTTCATAGAGATTCGTCCACCGCTCGCCCGGCGCTTTGATCGTAAAATACGTATTCAGATAGCCGTCCTCGTGCTGCGCCATCGCGATCAGTTCGATGACCCCGTCCGCGGTTCGTTCCAGCTCGGCATCCGGATGCTGCGCAAGCGAGAAGCCGACGGCTTCCAGCCACTTCGCCACGTCGCTGTCCTGGAACACCATGCCGCCGAAGGCGCCTTCTTCCATCCCCGCCGCAATGCGGAAATTTCGAATCGCATAGCTCGGTTCGGCCTCCGGTATGCTGTCGTTCAGCGCCTCCCATTGATAGGGAATCACCGTTCCCCGAACAAGCTCGATAAAGCGGTTCCAAAATTCATCGTCGATACGCACCGCACTGCGGCCAGACTGACTGCTGATTATACGATTCATCTGTTATCCATCCCCATTCAATCTCGAATTCCAACAGGTACTGCTCGTCAAGTTTCCTATTCGGTACCCTAGCGAAGGTATCCTTCCCGACCGAGCATATTTGTTTTGCCCGACATGAAAAAATGGAGGCCAGCCGGCCCCCATCCGTTAATATCTATCCATCTGACCTCGTGCCTGTTTAAACCGTACCCGTTCCATCCGGACCGTCGGGTCCGTCGACGAGATCGATCACGCCGACTGCAAGAACAGTGACTGCCGCCGCTTTTCCTAATTTCTTGACGCCGTCTTTTATCCGCTCGCTGTCCTTATCCTTGATGCCTGTCACCACGTCTTTGCCGCTTTCGACCACGTATTCGATTCCTTGGCCGGCGCTTCTCACCGTTGTCGTTACCGCATCGCCCAGATCGTCCAGTCCGTTCGTCGCCTTCTGCTTATCCGACGTTATCAGGCCCGCGCCAACATCCCATACGCCGCTCGCCGCTTGACCCGCGATCGCTCCCGTTCTGGCCGTCACTCTCTCCACGTCATTGCCGATCTCTTTCACGTAATCGCTGTGAACAAGCTCTCCCGCAACGCGCACCGTGCCGCCGATCACTTTGCCGGTCACTTCGCCCGCCAGCTTCCCGATCCCTTTCAGAAAATCCATCTGAAGCACCTCCGTCTCTTCTTGCATGCTATTATAACGAATGCGAATGCGTTTCGTTTCATTTCCAACCAAAAAGAAGGCTCCTGCCCGAGATAATTATCTCTGGCAGGAGCGTTCAGCCTTTTCGGCTCGTCCATATTCGATTTCCTCTAGCTTGTCCGATTACTTCTCGGATTATTTCTCCGGATACGGATCGATCGTCCGGATCGTCCCGTCCTCATTATAATGAAGCTCCGTGAATTTCACGCTGCGCTTATGGTCGACGCCGCCGGACAAGGAAGCGTCGTGGTAGAACAGATACCATTTGTCCTGGAATTCCACGATGGAATGGTGCGTCGTCCATCCGAGGACGGGCGTCAGAATCGTCCCTTTGTACACGAACGGGCCTTGCGGATTCTCGCTCACCGCATAGACGAGCTTATGCGTCGTGCCCGTGGAGTAAGACAGGTAATACAAACCTTTATATTTATGCATCCAAGGACCTTCGAAATAGCGGCGGTCTTCGTCGCCCGCGACGATCGGATTGCCGTCCTCGTCCACGATCGAAATTTCCGCCGGCGCCGATTTGAACGTCAGCATATCGTCGCTCATCTCCGCGACAAGCGGTCCGATCGCCGGTGCCGATGCATCCGGGCCTTCGGTTACGTCTGGCTTGAACTCGCCGGTCTGCCATTTCTCCAACTGTCCGCCCCATAGACCGCCGAAATACATGTACGCCCGGTTGTCTTCATCGACATATACGGCCGGATCGATGCTATAGCTGCCGGGGATGTAGTTCTCTTCCGCTTTGAAAGGACCGGCCGGGCTTGTACCCGAAGCAACTCCGATACGGAAGACGCCGTCCTTGTCTCTTGCCGGGAAATACAGATAGTACGTATCGTTCTTGAAGGCGGCGTCCGGCGCCCACATTTGCTTCGATGCCCAAGGGACGTCGCGGATATGAAGCGCTTCGCCGTGATCCACGCAAGGCGCATTCACGTCATCAAGCGATAATACATGATAATCTTCCATCGCGTACTGGTCGCCGTTATCGTTCGTCGGCCCGTCATGATCGATGTCATGCGAAGGATAAATGTAGAGCTTCCCTTCAAATACATGCGCGGACGGGTCAGCGGTGTAGATGTGTGTGACGATCGGCTCGTTCGGTGCGGCAGGTTTGGCGGAATTGGACATGATCAGACTCTCCTCTGGAATGATGGAATGAAATCAGCCTTTAAATGAAATCAGCCTTTCACGGATCCGGCCGCGATACCTTCCACGATCCGGTTGCTGAGCAGGAAGAAGATGACGAGGATCGGCAGAATGCTGATCATCAGCGTCGCTCCGATCGCGCCCCAGTTCGTCGTATACTGGCCAACGAAGTTCTGGATGCCGACCGTCAGCGTCTTCTTGCCTTCCGAGCTCAGAAATGTATTGACGAAAATAAACTCATTCCAATTATAAATCATATTGATGATGGCTGCAGTAACACTTACGGAAACGGTCATCGGCAGAATGATGCGGAAGAACATCCGGTTCACGCTGCACCCGTCCATAATCGCTGCCTCTTCCACCTCTCGCGGAAGCGAATAGTAGAAGCCGATCAGAATCATGATCGTCAGCGGCAGATTGAACGCCATGTACGACAAGACGATGCTCCATTGCGAGTCGGTCAAATGGACTTTCTGGAACATGCTGAAGAGCGGAATGAGCGTAGAATGCACGGGAATCATGAGCGCGATCATGAACAAACCAAGCGCGGCCTTATGCAATTTCCACTGCATCCGCGTCATCGCGAAGGTTACGAAATTAGCGAACAAAATCGTAAGCACGACCGAAACCGTCGTAATCCAGATGCTGTTCAGAAAATACCGTCCGATGTTTCCCTGCGACCATACCGTGGCATAGTTGCTCCAATGCAGCTGCTTCGGAAGGGCAAACGGCGATAGATTGAAAATTTCCTGGTTGTTCTTCAGCGAGAACAGCAGCAGCCAGATGATCGGCAGCACCTGCAGCACCGCCGTCAATCCCAGCACGCCGTATAAGACGCCGTAACCGATTCGGCTGCCTAGCTGCCGGGACGAGATTCTCGATTCGGGACGAGGATGAATCGCTGTTGTAGTCATGCCGGACAAAGGGATCCCCTCCTATTATGAATATTGAATCGTTTCTTTCGTCGCCGTCAGACGCCGAATGATCCAGGTAGCGACCAGACAGATGACGAGCAGGAAGAAGCCGATCGCGCTGCCGTAACCGAAGTCGAATTCCTTGAAAGCCTTGTGATACATATAGGATGCCATCACTTCGCTCGATTGGTTCGGCCCGCCGTCCGTCATGACGTAGATCAGGTCGAAATATTTCAGCGAACCGACGACCGCCAGCACGACGGTCACCTTGATGACCTCCGAAATAAGCGGGAGCTTGATGCGCAGCGCGACCTGCAAGGAGGTGGCGCCATCGATTCGAGCTGCTTCCTCGAGAGAAGTTGGGATATTTTTCAACGCCGCGTAGTAAATGAGAATGTAGAAGCCCGCAAACTGCCAAAGAATCGGAATAAAGATGGCATACAGCACGATATGGGGATCGGCCAGCCAGTTTGGCGTATTCACGACGCCGAATTTCTCCAGCAATGCATTCAGGATGCCGTTCGTTGGGTGATACACTTTCAGCCACAGCTGGGCGATGGCGACCGAAGACAGCAGCATCGGAAGCAGATAGATTTTGCGAAGCAGATTCGCCCCTTTGATCTTGCCTGCAAGCACGAGCGCTACCGCTAGATAGAGAACGAGACAGAGCGTGGACAGCAGCGCGAATAAGAGCGAATGATAAGTACTGTGCCAGAAGACGCTGTCGTGAATGAGTTTCTTGTAATTGTCGAGCCCGATAAAGTCCGGCTTGCTCATGCCGTTCCAATCCATTAATCCGTAGTATCCCGTCAGCACGATCGGAATATAGATGATCGCCAGAATCAAGAACAAGGACGGCAAGACGTACAGGGCGATAATTCGTTTGTTCGACATGACCGTATTCATGTTCGTTATGGCCTCCTGCCGGTCATTGGGAGAGAAGGGCGCATCCGCGATTTCGCAATTTTCGCGATCGGCGGCACGCCCCTCTATCGCAAGACATTCGTTTTATTTGCCTGCTTTAAGCGCGTCGTCTTGTTTCTTGATGAATTCTTCCGGCGTTACCGCTTTGCCGAACAGGGCCTGCACCATGTTGATATGCGTTGCGGAAGCGCCCGGTTTCATCTGCGTATCCAGGTAGAGCGTTACTTTGCTAGCTTTGTTCAGTTCGTTCAGCAGATCGATGAACATTTGCGGCAGTTTGACCGTAGACGTGTCGACCTTCGTAGCCGGGATGACGCCTGCGTCCGTTACGCTGTGCTCGCCCCACTTCTGAACGAAGAAGCTGACGAATTTCTTCGCTTCTTCGACATGCTTGGAGTTCTGGGAAACGAACAAGCCTACGCCGGGTCCGCCTACCCAATCGTCCACGGAGCCTTTGCCGCCTGCGACGGTCGGGAACTTGAAGTAGCCGATTTTATCTTTGAATGCCTGCGGAATGTCCGCGGCAGTCGTGTAATTCGGGACTTCCCACGTGCCCATCGCGTACATCGCCGCCTGCTCGTTCATGAACAAGGCTTTCGCTTCTTCGTTGGACAATCCGTTAGCGCCTTTCACGAATGCGTTCATGTCCACCAGCTCTTGCGCTTGTTTGGCCGCTTCGAGCAGTGCCGGATCCGTGAAATCGTTGCCTGCGACCGCTTTGTCCAGCAAATCCGCGCCGCCGATGCGGTCAGCCATGTACATGTACCAGAACGATGCCGGCCATGCGTCCTTGCCGCCGAGCGTAATCGGCGTCACTTTGTTGTCGTTCAGCGTTTGGATGATTTTCTTCAGGTCATCCAGCGTTTGCGGCGGAGTCAACTTGTATTTGGCGAAAATATCTTTGTTGTAGTAGACCGGAACGATATTCAGCTCGACCGGCAGCGCGTACGTTTTGCCGTTGAAGGCATATGCTTCCGTCGTGCCGGCTACGAACTTGTCCTTCAAGTCGCCTTGCAGCAGATCGTCGAGCGGCGCGAACTTGTTACCGTTTACATAGGGGTCCATGAAACCGGCTGCCCAAGTGAAACCGACATCGGGCATATCGTTCGAAGCGGACAAGATCTTCAGCTTGTTTTTGTACTGCTCGGTTTCCAGCACTTCCGTCGTAATCGTGACGTTCGGGTTGGCTTCTTCGTATTCTTTAATGATTTCCGAAACCATTTTATTTTGCGCGGAGTTGCTGCCGTCCGGCCACAGATGCATCATTTTGAGCGTCATTTTCTCGCCCGTGCCCGCATTCGAACCCGCATTGCCCGACGTTGCATTCGCATTCGCGTTGTTGCCGGAAGTGTTGGATTGGCTGCCGGAATTGCTGTTGTTCGTGTTTCCGCAAGCGGTTGCAACGAGCAGCACGGCAGCAAGAAGGGTGCTTGTCATTACATAATGGCGTTTCATTCGTAGAGTCCCCCTTGATTCGTATGCGAAGGATGTATGCGCTTTCCTTCTTGAAATTAAGTTTATCATTGCTGCCCAAAGGGGATAAGGGTACGGCGTTTGCCTAAAGTTCCACTATTTTTGGATTTCGGTATCCGCCTTGTTCATCTCGGTTCTATATTGCCCAGGGCTCATGGTTTCATATTCCTTGAACAGCTTGTTGAAATATTTCGCGGTCTGGTAGCCGACGCGTTCGGCGATTTCGGCAATGGGCAGGTTCGTCTTCACAAGCATTTCCTTCGCTTTCTGCAGCTTCCTGCGCACGACGTATTCGCTGAAAGTCATCCCGCTCTGCTCTTTGAACAGCGTGCTGAAATAGCTCCCGTTGAGATGGATATGATCCGCCACTTCCTTCAGGCTGACTGCTTCGCCCATATGCTCGTCCACGTATTGCATCGCGCTCTTCACCGGATCGCTTAAGTTCGCTTCGCCGCCGGCAACGGCCATCAGCTGC
Organism: Paenibacillus rhizovicinus; assembly: GCF_010365285.1. Taxonomy (NCBI): domain Bacteria; kingdom Bacillati; phylum Bacillota; class Bacilli; order Caryophanales; family Paenibacillaceae; genus Paenibacillus; species Paenibacillus rhizovicinus. The sequence continues at coordinate 5,266,870 of NZ_CP048286.1, read as the reverse complement.
GGGTCGGCCATCTTCCGCATAAGCCCGATCCGATCGCGTTCTTCTCCCGCCTTGATCGCATCCTCGACGGCCGCGATCAGCTTCTCTCTGCTAACCGGCTTGAGCAAATAATTGACCACGGACAGCTGAATCGCCTGCTGCGCGTATTCGAATTCGGCATGGCCGGAGATCAGGATGACGGAAGGCTGACGCGCCAGCCGCTTGTCTTTCATCTGCGCGACAAGGCTCAGTCCGTTGATTTCCGGCATGCGAATGTCCGTGATCATCAGGTCGACCGCGGTTTCCTCCACGATGGACAGCGCGGTAAATCCGTTATCGGCGGTCAATAATTCGTAAGCCCCGGATGCCCAGGACGCCAGCATCTTCTTCATGCCTTCTCTTGATCTCGGCTCGTCGTCGACGATTAGAATGGTTCGGTTTCTCATATCGTTCTTCCCCCGTTAAGCGGTATTGTAATGCTGACTCGCGTCCCGGCGCCCTTGCGGCTCTGGATCGCGATGCCGGCAGGCGACTTATCGTCATCGCTTGCGAAGTACAGCCGCAGTCTCCGCTGCACGTTCGCGATGCCGACGCCGGAATTTTTGGAAGACGGCACCTTTCCGCTCTCCAAACCGTCGGCGAGCAGCCTGAGCTTCTCTTCGTCCATGCCGGCCCCGTTGTCCTCGACCGTAATGACGATATGATCGCCGGATTGCACGACGGTCAATTCGACGCGTCCCGGCATGACCGTGCTCTCGACGCCATGGAGAATGGCATTCTCCACAAGCGGCTGCAGCAGCAGCTTCGGCAGCTGCACGTCCGCGAATTCGGCAGCGGCATCGATATGCCACGTAAGCCGGTCTTCAAACCGCATTTTCATAATAAGCAAATACCGCTCGACATGCTCCAGCTCGTCCCGCAGGCTGACCCATTCGTCCTTGTTCGGTCCCGTAATGGTGTAGCGGAACAGATCGGACATGGCGACGACGTAAGCGGCCAGCTGATCCTCGTCCTTCTCCAATAACGACCAGTATAACGCATCCAGCGTATTGAACAGAAAATGCGGATGGATTTGCGCCTGCAGCGCCTTCAATTCCGTCCGGCTCTGCGACAGCTCCTTCTCGTACACCAGCTTGATCAGTTCGTTGATGTTGTCGACCATTTGATTGTACGAATAATTCAATTCCTTGATTTCGATCGTGGAAGAAACCGTATCCGTAGGCTTCAGCACGCCGAGGCGGGTGCCTCTCATCGTCTTGATCAGCCTGAATATCGGCCGGGTAATGACCGTAGACAAGAAGAAGGACAGCAGCATGAACAGAATCGTGCCGATGCAGGCAGACACGACGATCGTCGTCCGTACGATGGAGACGCCCTTCGTAATCGTGTCGACCGGCGTCAGGATAAGCAACGTCCATCCGGTTACGGAAGAGCGCTGTTTGACGAGAATGAACGACCGCTTGCCGATCTTGACGGTCTGATCGTCGGACGCCGTCAATCGCGCCGCTTCCGACTGCGAGATCGAGTCGTCGTTCGACGTAATCAATTGGCCGTCCCGCGCCATAAGCAGCATCGTCTCCGCTTCGCTGTCATCGGAAAGCGGATCTTTGAGCGCGAATTTACTGCGGTCCGCGCGAATGAGCAGATAGCCCCCCGTGGAGAAATAACGGTCCACGAGGCTAATTCGGCGTATGGCGAGCAGCGAAACGGGGTTGGACGGATCGATGCCGAACCAGACGATGCTGCCTTCCTCCTCGTTCGCCTGCCGAATCCAATCCTCGCTGACCTTGTCGCCGAGATTCCCTTCATCCAGCGGATACAGCCTGGCGCGGTCTTTGTTATACAGCTCGATCGAATTAATGCCGTCCGTGTACATTTGAACGAGATTGATGATCGGCGGGAGCGCCTGCCGTTCCGCGAACGTGGAGGGCTGTCCGTGCACTTCTTTCAACAACAGCTGCTGCACGTACCCGTTCGTCGACACCAGCGTCGTTAATGAATTGATTTGATCGAGAATGCCCTCCAGTCGTCCGTTGGTCTGAACCGCGGTCTGCTGAATATGCTTCTCGGCATTGTTCTTGAGCAGCGTCGACACCGAATTGAAGGTGATGCCGCCGACGAAGGTTAGAATGACCATCATGACGGCAAGAAATCCGAATAACATTTGATTGCGCAAGGTATTGAGTCTCGATAGCTTCGGCCACACGTTGCGTTACCTTCCTTTCAGCATCTCAGGCTTCGAATACGAATACGTTTGCAGGCCGATTACGTGGAAGCGATTGCGAACCTTCATACAATAACATTTCTATTCATCCAGCGGAATAACCAAGTTGGCCGATCGCGGTCGTGCAGGCAAAACAAATCTTGACAGTGCCATAGAAACGCGTATACATTTGTATACAAATGAATTCGTATACATACGTATACAACCATCGAGGTGAGACGCTATGTGGCTCTTGAAATCCTATTTAAAGCCTTACTGGAAATCCGCTTTATTCGCGCCTTTATTGATGCTGCTCGAGGTCAGCATGGATTTGCTCCAGCCGACGCTGATGGCTCGCATCGTGAATGACGGCATCGGCAAGGGCAATCTCGGCCTTATTCAAAGCACCGGACTCTGGATGGTCATCGTCGCGCTGATCGGCTTAATCGGCGGTGCCGGCTGCACCGTCTACTCCACCATGGCTTCTCAAAATTTCGGCGCGGACCTCAGGAACGGGTTGTTTCAACACGTGCAGAAGCTGTCCGTTCGCCGTCTGGATGAACTGCATGCGGGCTCGTTGATCACCCGGCTGACGAACGACGTGACGCAGGTTCAAACCTTCGTTCAGATGATGCTGCGGATGATCCGCTCCCCGCTACTCGTCATCGGAAGCCTGGTGATGGCGGTCATGATCAGCCTCAAGCTGACGCTTATCCTGGCCGTTGCCGTTCCCGCGCTGTTCCTCGTGCTGTTCGTGTTGATCCGGACTTCCTTCCCGCTCTTCACGAGCGTCCAATCCAAGCTTGACCGGGTAAACACCGTTCTCCAGGAGAATCTATCCGGCATCCGGGTCGTAAAATCCTTCGTGCGCGCCGACTATGAACGCCAGCGCTTCGCCCGCGCGAATCAGGACTTTACCGGCATCGCGATCAAAGCCGGCCGGATCGTCGCGCTCAACATGCCGTTCATGATGCTCATCATGAATGTCAGCACCGTCGCCGTGCTCTGGTACGGCGGCGCGGCGACTTGGAAGGGCAGCCTTCCCGTCGGCGATCTCATCGCTTTCATCAATTACGTTACGCAGCTGCTCTTCTCCATGCTCATGCTGGGAAACATGCTGTCGTTCATCCCCCGTGCCCAGGCGTCGGCCGTCCGGATTCAGGAAGTGCTGGACATGGAGCCTGAGCACGATCAGCCGGAGAACGAGGCACCGCTTGCGGAAGCCGCGCTTCGATCGGGGCAGATTATTTTCGATAACGTCTCCTTTGCCTACGACAACGATCGCAAGGATTATGTGCTGCGGAATATCAGTTTCCGCGCCGAACCCGGCCAGACGGTCGCGATATTAGGCGCCACCGGCGCGGGCAAATCCTCGCTCGTCCATTTGATTCCCCGCTTCTATGACGCGACAGAAGGCAGGGTGATCATCGACGGCTGCGACGTCGGCGATATTCCGCTCGACGCGCTGCGGAACCGGATCGGCATCGTGCTGCAGCAAACGATCCTATTCAGCGGGAAAATCCGGGATAACATCAGCTTCGGCAGACCCGAGGCCACGCTGGAGGAAATCGAGGCTGCCGCCAAAGCCGCAGCTGCGCACGCGTTCATCAGGCTGCTGCCGGACGGCTATGACACGGACCTGAATCAGCGCGGCGTGAACTTATCCGGCGGCCAGAAGCAGCGAATCGCCATTGCCAGAGCGCTGCTGATGCAGCCCGACATCTTGATCCTCGACGACAGCACGAGCGCATTGGATCTCGGAACGGAATCGCGCATCCAGAAGGCGCTCAGAACGATGATGAAACAGAGCACGAACTTGATCATCGCGCAGCGGATCTCGTCGGTCGTGGACGCAGACAAGATTCTCGTTCTGGACCAAGGCATCATCGTGGCCGAAGGCACCCACGAACAGCTGCTTCAGAGCAGCGCGATCTATCAAGATATTTATCGTTCGCAATGGAACGAGGAGGATGTGTCCTATGTCAACGCACGCTAATCGCACGCAGCAAGGTGGCATGAAGCCGCCTTCCTCCCCGATCGGCATCGGCGGTCCCGGCGGTCCCGGCGGTCCCGGTGGCCCAGGCGGTCCCGGCAGGAACATCGCCCCGAAAGTGCGGCCGAAAAACACGTATGCCACGATCAAGCGGCTTTGGAGCTACTTGGGCAGACAACGCACGGGCATGCTGCTTGCCACGCTTCTCACCTTGCTGGGATCCGTCGTCGGCCTGGTCGGTCCCTATCTGATGGGAAAAGCCGTAGACGACTATATTATTCCGCACGACTACGGCGGCCTTGTGCGGTTATGCCTGTTCATGCTTGGCTTCTACGTACTGGGCAATATCGTGTCCTGGGTACAGTCGTACGTGATGACGGGCGTATCCGGCCGGACGGTCCAAGAGCTGCGGCATGACGTATTCGATCGCTATCAGGCACTGCCCCTTCCCTTCTTCGATAGCCGTTCGCACGGCGAGCTGATGAGCCGCGCCACGAACGATATCGAGAATGTGTCCAATTCGTTGAACCAAAGCGTCATTCAAATGCTGACCAGCATCATTACGCTGATCGGCTCGCTCATCATGATGCTGCGGCTGAACTTGGCGTTGACCGGCGTCAGCATGGTATGCATTCCGCTGATGTGGATTGCGACGAAGAAGATCGCGGAGCTGAGCCGCACGAATTTCAAAGGCCAGCAGCAGGCGCTCGGCGCGCTGAACGGATTCATCGAAGAGACGGTAAGCGGCCAGAATACCGTCAAAGCATTTCGCCGGGAAGCAGCGGCCGTTCGGCAATTCCAAGCCATCAATCGGAATTTGAACCAGGCCGGCATCAAGGCCCAAATCGTATCCGGCATGGTCGGACCGGTCATGAACGTGGTGAATAACTTGAGCTTCGCGCTCATCGCCGCAGTCGGCGGGTGGATGGCGCTTCACGACTGGACGACAATCGGCGTTATCGTAAGCTTATTGACGTATTCCAAACAGTTTAACCGCCCCATTAACGAATTGGCCAATCAATACAATATGGTCCAATCGGCGATCGCCGGGGCCGAGCGGGTCTTTGAAGTGTTGGATACGGACACGGAATTCGAGGAACAACGGGATACGCATATTTTGGATGCCGTGAAAGGGGAAGTTGTTTTCAGCGAGGTTACCTTCGGTTATAACCGGGAACGTCCGATTCTTAAGCACGTATCCTTCGCGGCAAAGCCCGGCGACAAAATCGCGCTGGTCGGGCCGACCGGCGCCGGCAAGACGACGATCGTCAATCTGTTGACCCGGTTCTACGACATTGATGCCGGATCGATTACGATCGACGGCGTCGACATTCGCCAGGTCGATAAAAACCATTTGCGCGGCAAGCTCGGCATGGTCCTGCAAGACGCCTACGTGTTCTCGGGCAGCATTCGCGAGAATATCCGATACGGCCGCCTGCAGGCAACGGATGAGGAAATCGAGGCGGCGGCGAAGCTCGCGAATGCGGACAGTTTCATTACGAAGCTTCCGCAAGGCTACGATACGCTGCTCACGTCGGAAGGCAGCAATTTAAGCCATGGCCAGCGGCAGCTGCTTACCATTGCCCGAACCATTCTTGCCGATCCCGCGATACTGATCCTGGACGAAGCGACGAGCAGCATCGATACGAGGACGGAAATGCATATCCTCGATGCCATGCGTACGTTGATGAAAGGCCGCACAAGCTTCGTGATCGCGCATCGCTTGAGCACCATTCAAGACGCCGATCGGATCATCTTCATCCGGGACGGCGAAATCGCGGAACAAGGCACGCATCGCCAGCTGCTCGAAGCCGGCGGCTTGTATTATGAACTGTTTACAAGCCAGTTCCAGCGGGTGGTTTAGGGGGGGTTAACCAAGAAGCTGCGCAGGCGAATGTTCTTCCGATTGCTTAAGGTGATTGGTTTGCGTTTACCGGCGTAGGCCGGGAAATGCAGCATTCACCTACGCTTCTGCAGAATCATTCGACCTGCTCCGCTTTAGGTTAACCCGTATTTTTTAATATAATTAAAGACAGAGAGGCTGCCCCATCGTCATCTAGGATGACTTCTGGGACAGCCCTTTCTTGTTGCATGGCTATTAAGACAACTCCCGACCGAACACTTCGATCTGGCTGAGCGCCGGAAACGGCGAAGGATCATTGGATTTGATCAGATTCTTGAGCGTAACGGATTCGACCTTCCGTGGCGCTATGCTTAGCGCTTGCGGGCGATGGGTCTTGATCAGATCGGCCTTCTCTTGGCTGCCGTCCGAGAATGCGAGCGTCACGTTCTCCCAGTAGTTATCATGCGGGAAGTCCGCGCGAAGCGTCAGCACGACCTTGTCGATGACGACGGTGCGGCCGAAGCTTACCGTGATCTCCGCATCCTCCCGCTGATTGATGCCCCACGATTCATACGGCCATTCCCCGTGCGAATCGTTGACCACGTTCCCGTTAATGGCATTTCGGGCCGCGAACACAGCCTCGCCGCGGGTTTCCACGTTGGCATGCGCATGCGGATAGAGAACCTGATTCTCATGGTGATCATATTCATTGATCGCCAGATTGCGGTAGGCGGATCGTTCTTCCTCCGTGGCCAGCCGCACGCGCAGCACATGCTTCTCGCCCGAAAAGGTTTTGGGCGAATACGAGATACGCTTCTCGCCGAACGGAATCGGGAGCCGGTATTCTTGCCCGCTGAAATAGACAAGTCCAGGATTCATGGCGTCATCCAATTGAATCATCAGATGAACCTTGTCTTCATCGCTCTTGACGACGATGGCATCGCCGGGCGCATAGGCTTGACCGTATACAAGGTTGGCTTGTACGTCATCAGCAGCCGATGCAAGCACGCTGCCGTCTTCATTGTGGATCTCAATCGACAGTTGACTCATTCCCAATCCCCCATGAACTTCAAAATATGCGCATTGCCTGTCCGCGACCAGCTATACCGGCTACACCTTCGCTTGGCGGTAGGCCTCCATGTAGGCTTTCGCTTTGCGCGTAATGTTGTCGAAGTCGCCGCTGGCAACGGCTTCTTTGGTCAAATCGGAACCGATGCCCACGGCGAAGGCCCCTGCCTTGACCCAGTCCTTCAGATTCTCGAGCCCTACGCCGCCGGTCGGCATAATATTTGCTTGCGGCAGCGGTCCCCGCAGCGTCGGAATGATCGATGGCGAATACAGATTGCCCGGAAATAATTTCACGACGTCGACTCCCAGCTCGAGCGCCGCGGTGATTTCCTTCACCGTCATGGCGCCCGGAAGAACCGGTGCTCTGTAGCGATTGCACAGGCGTACCGTAGGCTCGTCGAGGCTCGGGGAAACGACGAATTCCGCCCCTGCCAAGAGCGCGGCTCTCGCCGTCTCGGCATCCAGCACCGTTCCCGCTCCGATGATGGCATAGTTATCCCCGCTAGCGTCGCGGCTCTGATACTTCATGGCGAGCGTGCGAATGGCATCGCATGCGAACGGGACGGTCATCGTAATTTCAATGACAAGGATGCCGCCTTCGATGGCTTTCTCCGCCATGCGGACGACCTCGTCGGGCGAATTGCCCCGCAATACCGCCACGACGCCGGCTTCATGCATGTCCTGCAGTAATTTCAACTTTTTCATACCGCTGTTCCTCCTGGACGATCGATTTGACGCGCCAATAGGGGCGCACTACGCATTCGGATTACTGGCGGACAACGGACAGGAAGCTATCGCGCCATCCAGCCGCCATCCACGCACAGCACATGGCCGTTCATGTAGTTCGAAGCCGCGGAAGCCAAGAATACCGCCGGGCCCTTCAAATCTTCCGGATTGCCCCAGCGTCCCGCCGGAATGCGCTCCAGAATCGCCTGGCTCCGCTTCTCGTCGGCAAGCAGCGGCGCCGTGTTGCGCGTATCGATGTAACCGGGCGCGATCGCGTTGACTTGAATGCCTTTGCTCGCCCATTCGTTCGCCAGCGCTTTCGTGATGCCCGTCACCGCATGCTTGCTCGCCGTGTAACCGGGAACGTTGATGCCGCCTTGGAAGCTGAGCAGCGACGCGATGTTGATGATTTTGCCGCCGCCTCGTTCGATCATGTGATTGCCGGCCAATTGACTTAAGAAGAAGAGCGAGTTGAGGTTAATATCAATAACGTCGTACCAGTCTTTCCTGGCATGCTGGGCTGCCGGCGTGCGGCGAATCGTGCCCGCGTTGTTGACGAGAATATCGATGCTGCCGAAGAAGCCGAGCGCCTCTTGGAACACGTCCTCCAGGCCGTCCGCATTGCTCAGGTCGGCGGAGATTTGCTCGATCGAGCCTCCGAACCCGCGCACGATGGCGACGGTATCGTTGCTGTTCGATGCGGAGACCGCCACGACGGACGCGCCTGCTTCCGCAAGGCCTGCCGCAATGGCTTGGCCGATTCCGCCGGACGTACCGGTGACCAGCGCTGTTTTGCCTGTCAAATCAAAGCTCATTCGTTCCACTCCCTCGTATGATCAGCCGAGCGCCTGCCTGCCGGAAGAACTCGGCCGTTCCGCTCGGCATCCCTGAATCCGTAATAATGGCATCCGCCTGCGCGAGCTTGGCGAACGTGAACAATGCCGCCTGCCCGAATTTGCGATGGTCCGCCACTACGTAAGCCGTTGCCGCCGTCTCCAGCCATGACCGCTTGATGCCGGCAGAATCGCTGGCGTAGATCGTGAAGCCGTACTCCGAATGAACGCCCGTCGTGGACAGGAACGCTTTGGCAATGTTCAACTTGCGATTGAACGCCTCGGCTTCCGGTCCGCTCAGCATGTTGCGCCGCTGATAACCGCCGGGCACGACAAGCCGAATGCGCTCCTTGCGGGCGAGCTCCGCAATAATGTGCACGTCGTTCGTCACGACGGTAAGCGGCAGCTCGGGGAGACGCCTGGCGATCTCGAGCGTCGTCCGCCCGCCATCCAGGGCGATGACTTCGTTCGGCGCGATCAGCGCGATCGCCGCCTCCGCGATCTCCCGCCGTTCGGCCGCTTCCCGGACCGGCGTATCCGCTTGTCGTGCTCCTGCTAATCCTAACGGAGGCGTCTGCGCAAGAACCGCTCCTCCGTGAATGCGCACCAGCATTCCTTTCGCCTCGAGCCTGTCCAAGTCTTCCCGGATCGTCTTCCCCGTCACGAGCAGCTCGCCCGTCAGCTTCGCAACCGTGACTTCCCGTTCCGCCAGCAGCAGGTCCATGATTTTCTCGTATCTTCGTAGTGGATTCATGCGGATTCATCGCTTTCTTGCTTAACGCTCAGCAACGCTTATTTGAGATCGGTCATTTTCACGGCGTCCATGTCTTCGAAAATCTGATTCTCGCCGGCCATGCCCCAGATGAACGTATAGCTGCTCGTGCCGACGCCGCTGTGGATCGACCAGCTCGGCGAAATGACCGCTTGCTCGTTGCGAACGACCATATGGCGCGTCTCTTCGGGCTCGCCCATCAAGTGGAAAACAACGCCGTCTGCCGGCATGTCGAAGTAGAAATACACTTCCGAACGGCGGTTATGTGTATGGCACGGCATCGTATTCCACATGCTTCCAGGCTTAAGCAGCGTCATGCCCATGACGAGCTGGCAGCTTTGGATGCCGCCGGTGTGGATGTAGCGGTAGATCGTGCGTTCGTTGGAATTGGTCTGGCTCCCCAGATGATTCGGGGACGCTTCGCTGATCGCGGCTTTGACCGTCGGATAGGTCTGATGCGCAGGCGTCGAATTGAGGTAATACTTAGCCGGCTGGGAGGCATCGGCACTCGCGAAGCTAACGTCCTTCGCACCGCGTCCGACATAGAGACAGTCCTTGCTCGCCATCTCGTACACTTCGCCATCGACCGTAACCGTACCCGGAGCGCCGACGTTGATAATGCCAATCTCGCGGCGTTCGAGGAAAGTGGCAGCGCCGATTGTCGCCGGATCTGCTTCCAGCTTCACGGGTTCGCTCACCGGAATGACGCCGCCGATGATGAAACGATCCACATGGGAGTAGCTCAGCTCAAGCTTGCCCGGGACGAATAATTGCTCGATCAGAAACTCGTCGCGCAGGCGAGTCGTATCGAAAGCTTTTACTTCATTGGGATGGGAGGCATAACGGATTTCCATGATTTCATTCTCCTTTAGGTTCATTTAAGTTTATTTTATAATTTATAAGTTCATATTAAGTCATTCATGTTCATTTCGCAATCCTATTCCGTACACGACGGACAGCTTTATTCAGGAAGTTCGCAACAAAAAAACCGCCCGAAATAGGCGGTTAGCATACTATAGGAGGTCGGAGTCTAATTAGGCGGTCATCCGCGACAATTGCTCCGCTTTGCCCGAGGTTCGTTGGTACCACACGCCGATCGCAAGGGAGAGCAGGCACACGGCGAGCAGGATCCGATATACGTTTTCGTAAGCCAGGCCGAGCGGGACCTTCTTCTGGACGGCCAGCACCAATCCGAATACCGCAACGGAAACCGACCCGCCGAAAAATTGAATCAGCTGCATCAAGCCCATCCCCGAACCGATCAGTTGCTTGGGCAAGATGCGGGACGTTTCGTTGTTCAACGAAGACAGCGTTGCAGAGAACGAGGGAGAGAAGCATAGATACCCGCACAGAATAACGAGCGGAGAAACCTCGATCGCAAAAGAAAACACCGCCAGCACAACGGCCAGAATACAATGACCGATCAGCAAAAACCGAATATTCCCGTATCGGTCGATCCACTTCCCTACAAACCGGGTTAAGACGGCCGATAATAACGCGCCCGGAGCAATCGTCAGTCCAATGACAATCGCCGATTCTCCGCTCAGGTTGGCCAAGGCCAGCGGCATCAAGAACAGATTGCCCAAATTCAACACCAACACGCAGAATCCGATCGCCGTAAGCTTGCGATAATCTTTCTTCGCGAATAATTCCGGGTTGATGAACGTGATGTTCTTCGCTTTTCTCAGATGCCATACATGCACGTAGAACGAGAGCAGGCTTCCGATGAACCAGAATAAGGAGCGCTGCATGATGGCGACCAGCAGCGTAACGACATTCACGGTCGTTAATAACGCGCCCAGAACATCGAATTTCATCGGCTTCGGTTCTTCTTTCGGCAACAGCCGCATCAATACGGGCAGTACCAGAAGAATGAGGCAGGTCACCGCAAACAATCCGTTAAATCCGAAATACTCGCTGATTACGCCTCCTATGATCGGACCGAAACCGAACGCCATCGCGCTGCCCGTCGAGATCATCGCGATCGCTCTTCCCCGCCGTTCATAAGGGATGTAACGGCTTGCCATCACTAATCCCAGACCAGCCATCGTTCCCGCGCCCGCCGACTGCAAAATCCGCACGGTAAGCAGCTGGTTGAAGCTTTGGGCGAAGATTCCGAATACCGAGGATAAACCGAGAATCGTCAATCCGATCAGCAGCAGCTTCCGCATCGGAATGCTGTCGGACAACCGGCTGTAGATCATCGTCGATAAGGCATAGCCGATGGAGTAGCTGGAAATAATCCAAGACCCCAGGTCCGCCGTAATGTCAAAATCCTTGATGATGCTGGGAATCGATACATTAAACATCGTCGTATTCATAATCACGATAAACACGCCAAACATCCAGATTGGCATGACAACTTTGTCATTCATTGCTATTGTCCTTCTTCCTATCTTCCGGTTCTAGTTGCGCTTGCAGGCGTACTTTAACGTTACTTATGGTAACTTTACTTCACCTTACGTAACTTTACTTAACTTATCGCATTTCGACTCGCATTATGAGCGATTGTATCAAGCACCCGTGCGAATACAGCCAGCTCTTCTTCAGTCAGCCCTTCGACAGCGGCCTCGTGCACCCGAATATCAAGCGGAATCAACCGCTCTGTAAGTTCCTTCCCCGCTGGCGTCAAATAGACTAAAGTAGACCGTTTATCGTTCGGGTTGGCGCTTCTTCTTACGTAGGCCCGCTTCTCCAGCAAATCCAAAATTCGCGTCACGTTACCTTGATCCTTCTCTGCCGCCTGGGCCAAATCTTTCATACTGATTCCTTCTTGTGCATCCAGCCGCTTCAGCAACGACCATTGTTCGCTTGTGATGCCATAGGCGTTAAATTCTTGATTGAACAGGACATTCAACTGTCGCAGCGTCTTCGTAACCATAAAACCGACATGATCATCAAGCTTCATCGGCACCCTCCCAACTATACATGTTATAACATGTATGTTGTGGCATGTAAATGAAGAGGCAGCTGCCAAGCCGTTGCCGAATAAAAAAACAGCGTCCGCATCCATAGCTCAGGCTTGGCGCGAGAGAAACTTATTAGGTAATCGGATAGGTGAATAGTACCGGGATTCGCCGCGCTTACAAGGATGAAAAACCGACCCCGCGCCATGACAGCTCATCGCCTATAAAAAAGAGACCCGCAGCAACGGGCCGCGGGTCTAAGAGATTATATACTAAAGGGGGGTTGCTTATATTATAACTAGGCTACATAAAGACCGGTTAAAGTTCGGGTTGCAATATTATTACAATTTCATTACAAATCAGATATGGACTGCGTCTTCTCGACATCCTTCATGACGCCGCTCGCTAATCTCGCGCCGCAGCCGTAAGCAACGTGAGCGGCTGGCGGCCGGCTACAAGCCGCCCGTCCCGCACATAGCCCTCCTCGCGTCCGGTCAACTCCGTGATGACGCGCCTTCTCCATGCCAGCAGCTTGTCGTTCCATGACTCGATGCCGGCCAAATTCGTCTTCTCTTCCGGATCATGCTTCAAGTCGAACAACTGCTCCTCGCCGGTTTGCGAGAACCAAATATACTTCTCCGAACCATCGGTTGCGAACTGATTCGACAGCGCGCCATAGCTGTGCTCGCCATGAATGTAAGATCTCCATTCCGTCTGCTCGCCTCTGCAGAGCGGCAGCACGCTGCTGCCGTCGACCGCAGCCGGGATCGGCACGCCGGCCAAGTCCAGCAGCGTAGGCATGATGTCCCGCAGCTCGACGACTTCATTGGACTCGCTGCCTTGGCGTAAACCGAGCCGGCCGCCGGGATCGCTTACGATGAACGGCACCTTGGCACTCCCTTCATACGGCAGCGCTTTGCGGAAGTAATGGTGGTCGCCCAGCATTTCCCCATGGTCAGACGCGAACAGAATGACCGTGTTCTCCGATACGCCGTATTCTTGCAGCGCGTTCAACAGCCGGCCGATTTGATCGTCGATATGCGTGATCAGCGCATAATAAGCTGCGCGGGCGCGGTCCAGCCTGCGCCTCGGAAGCTTGCCGAAGATCGCCGTCGGATCGGAGACTCCCTGCTCTGCCGCTTCGCGATCCACCCAGTTTCCGACGGGAGGCTCCGGAAATTCAAGCTCCCTGTACAGATCCAGATACGCCTGCGGCGGATCAAGCGGAGAATGCGGACGAACGAACGAGGTATATAAGAAGAAAGGCTTGCTCGGATCCCTCCGCCGCAAGAAATCGATCGACTGCGTAACCGTCCAATTCGTCGGATGCAGCTCTTCCGCCATATGCCAAGGCCTTGCTACGGTCGAGGCATTGCAATCCAGGCCGTTGTCGGTAATATCCAGCCGCGCGCCCGCGGTCTGTCTCAGCCACGTCAAATAATCGTCGACTTGATCGAAATGGGCATCGACCGTATTGTTAAGCTTCTTGCGGTTATGATGCAAATAGCCGTCATGCAGCACGACATTATGAAAACCGCATAGATGCCGGGCCGGATAAACATGCATCTTGCCGACGCACTGCGTATGATAGCCGGCTGCCGCGAGCTCCCCGGCCATCGTATGCTCGAACTCCCATGGCACGCGGTCTTGATAGCCGACCTTGCCGTGCGAACGCTGGCTCATTCCCGTCAAGAGCGCCGCCCTGGCCGGCACGCATGTCGGCACCGCCGAATAGGCGGACCGAAATAGAACGCCGCCGCGGGCCAGATGGTCCAAATTCGGCGTCTCCACGACGGGATGGCCAAGCACGCCTAAACAGTCCGCGCGCATTTGATCGACCGTAATGAGCAGAATGTTGGGCTTCATTTTAAAATCCGCCTTCCCCGTCAACGAATGGTGGTGTTAGGCTTCCTGCCACAGAAGGCGAAGATTGTCCATCGCGATCCGCGAAGCCGTCTTGCATTCTTCCATGCCTTCGAATTCAACCGTGATGTTGCCGTCGTATCCGGCTGCCTTGATCAGCTTGACGATGCGGCGGATCGGAATTTCGCCATGGCCGACGATCGCGCCGCGCAAATAGTTGCCGTTGCTGCTGCGGAACCAGTCCCCTCCGCCGGGCGGCTCGTCGAACGGCCGGAAGTAGAAATCCTTGAAATGAACCAACGAGGCATAAGGCAGGTTCTTCATGACGCCGATAACCGGATGCTCGTCCACGCACATGAAATTGCCGATGTCGAGCGTCGTCTTGAAATTCGGGCGGTTCACCGCCTGCAGCACGCGCTGCACCCGGTCGCTTGCCTGCACGCTGAAGCCGTGATTCTCGATCGTCGTCGTTATGCCGTACTTCGCCGCATAATCGGCGACGATCCGGCTGCCCTTGACGATGAGCGGCAAGCTCTCCTCGAACCAGGCGATCGTCATCTGCTCCTTCCCGATCGTGAACGCCGTGACGTCATGGCGCATATGCGTCATGCCAAGACGATGAACGAGATCGACATGCGTCCTCATGCGGTCCATCTCCGCTTCGAACGACGCTTCGTCCGGCTGCACGAAATTCGCCGGCATGGAATAATTCGACAACGCGATGCCCGCTTCCTTCGCGCGCTCGCGCACCGCGTCGGCCAATTCCGGATTGTCGACGAGCGTGAAGCCGTACGGCACGATTTCCATATGTTCGCCGCCATTAGCGGCGATCCAGTCCACGGCATCCAGAACCGTCATTTCTCCGGAAGTAAGGGACTTCAATAAACTGTATGTGCTTAAACCGATTTTCATCGCGACTCCGCCTTTCAGCTCAACGAATGTATGAATGCTAATTAAACGCTAACCGGCGATCTCGTCGACGGCGAATTGATCGATAATCAGGCTTCCTCGATCCGTGTCATTACGCAGGATGGCAATATAATAATCGGAGTAAGGACCCGTCTTCGCTTCCGCCCGCCATTCGTGCAAGCCGGCGCGCAGCGGCTTCCGCAGCAATTCCCCTTCCAGTCCGCCGTCCGACGTGCGCAGCGCCACCGCGTACTGACCGTCGCGCTCCGACTTGTAGGCGAACGAGAACGCGTATTTCCGATTCGGCCGCAGCTCCAGCCCGGACGGCAGCGTCCGCAGCAGCTCGCCCGCGAGCGCATCCATCGTTTTCAGCGACCACCGCCCTTCGATCGTGTCCTCCGTATAGCCCGCATGCAGCTGCGAGAGATGCGTCTTGCCGATTCTCGGATCGGCGCTGACGAACAGCCCCCAGCCCTCGTCCACATGCTCGAAATCCTCATAGGCATAATGGCTCGTTACGGTAGGCCGGCTTGATTCCGTGACCCGCACATCGTCGAAATGCACATAGGAATGCGGTTCTCCCGCGCTCGCGGACAGCGTTAGCACGGGCAGAACCTCACCCTCTTCCTCTTCCTTCGCTTCCATCGTTCCCTCTTCGGCCGCCGCCACTTCAAAACGGATTTGCAGGCGCTGATAGCGCGTGCCGCATTTGTCCGAATCGACATCGCAGTTCACGACCGCGGTACGCTTGATCGATCGGATCCGCTCCGGCCCTTCGCAGCAAGTGACGCGGATCGCCGCTTCCCGGCCTTCCGACACTTCCGCCCATACGGAGGCCGAATACGTCTTGCCCCGTTCCAAACCTTGGAGCGTCTGCGAAACCTGCGCATCGGCGCCGCCATTCCCGCCGATGCGCAAATACGACTGGCCGGTACTCGTCTCCGCGATTACGATGTGATCGGTCTTGTCCCCGGAGGAGGATTTCGACCACCATTCGAATCCATGACTTTCGAAGCCCATATCTCTCACCGGACTGCCTTCTCCCCAATTCATGTCCGGAAGCGCGGGCGCCTCTTCGGGATAGAGCACATAAGGCACTCCGGCTTCCGCCTCGATCGCGACGATGCCTTCCAGAACCTCGACGTCGCGGACGAACCGCCGCCCTTGATTCGTTAACCGGTACAGCTTGACTGCCCCGGTCCTGAGCCAGCTGTCCGGGAGCTGCCACGCGGTCTCGCCTCCTTCGGCATTCCAATGGTAAATCTTCGATTCCGCAATGGGATCCCACGGTATGAAGACCGTATCGCCGATCGCGATCGTCCGGCCATGCTTCCGAATGACGGCAGCGCCGTTCTCCAACCGGGACGTGACGCCTCCCTCCAGCATAGCCTCCTCCGAATCCTTCCACCGCAAGATGGCAAAATGCATGAGATAACGATACGGAAGCTGCTTCGTAAAGAACGCCCGTATGGACGCATTCAAATCCCGCTCCCGCTGCCAGCCCATGAAGCCGTTATCGCCATAGCGGGCATAACCGCCTTTAAGCAGCGCATCCTCGGCGTAAGCGTCTTTGTCTTGATGGCCGATAAACCGGGATATGCGGCTGTCGCCGGTAGCATCATGCGTCCAGACCGCGGCGTCATCGAGCGCGTCGGCCTCCTCCGTCCAGATCGTCCAGCCGTTCGCGCGAAGTTTACGGGTCAGCCTCCACGCCGCCCAGTGCTCGTCGCGATACGTATCCACGTAAACGAACCCGAGATGAGGCGCGTTCGCCTTCAATTCATCCAATCGCCGGTCAAAGTCCCCGGAGAGAATATCCGCCTCCCGGTCGATGTAATACGATTGGTCCAGCCAGCGCCAGCCCGGCGTTGTCGTGACGAGCGAGGAAGAGAAGGCTTTGGCCTCGGGATAGGCTTCGCTATGGTTGATATGAACGCCGATGACGGCGCCATATTGACGCGCCCGTTCCGCCAGCAGATTCAGATCCTTCAATCCTCCAGCCCGCTCGTTGAAATTGCTGCCGTAATCGGGATGCCCGCTGTCATGGCCTTCGCTCTGATAGCCCTTGAGCTCGAGCATCTGCCCGAATCCGTCGGTCAACAAATAAAATTTCTTCACGTTATCCAGAATGCGGAGAAACGGAAACTGCGCCAAGCTGGCGAAGTTCATCGCGATATGCGCATAGCTGCCCCGCAGCGTCTCGGCGCCCGGGATGGGAGCCATCGCTTCTCGGACCGCAATCGCCCCGTCCTGCCAATCGACGATGCCGTCCCCGTTGCGGTCGTCCGTCACGATGACTTTGGCCCACAGGTCGCCGACGATCCGCATGTCGGGTCCCCGGTACGTCCAATATGCGTTCCACACCGAGGTTCTCTTATAGCCGTCCCTCTGTAAGGTTTGCACGCACAATCGCCTGCGGTTATGAAGCGAATTGCCGATGACGGCTGCCGCAAGCGCCGTCGTATGCACGATCGCGATCGCCCGGTATACGGGCGCTTGCGCCGCGTGCTGCTCGGATACGAGCCCGAATTCATCGCCTTTGATTCCCTCGGCGCAAGCGAAAGCCGCCCCTGCTTGCACATCGCGAACCGATACGAGCCCATGCTGCGGAAATCCGATCGTGCGGATGCGGAATTCTCCGTCCTCCCGTATCGAAGAAATCCGCAGTTCAAGCACGGCTTCCGAGACGATGATGGCCGCATCCATCTCCACCCGAAGCCGCGGGAAGCTCAGCCGATAAACCGCTTCATGGCCGGACGGCACGGATGCGCGAACGACCGGCTTATACCGTTCCCCGTTCAGCTCGACATAGGCAAGCCGGTCCTCTTGGCCGTACAGGACGGCCCCGCTTGCCCTCCACCGGTAGTGCAGCACGCGCGGGAACGCCGCATCTACTTCCGCCTCCATAAGTTCCGACGACAACCTAAAAGTCGCTGCGTGCGGAGTTAGCTCACCGTCATTCGACGCCTCAAAGTCCGAGCGGTAGATCTCGTCCAATACGCTTGCCTTGGCATCGCTAAAGCAGGCATCCCCGCCTTCGTGCCCATCGCCTGGTTCGCCTTCGTACCCATCCACTGGCTCGCCTTCGTGACCATCGCCCGGTCCGCCTTCGCGTCCATCCACTGGCCAGCCGACATGCCCATCGCCTTGCCCTCCGACATACTCCCCGTCCCGCAAGGCGCAAAAGCCGACAGCTCCCGCCCCCGTCTTCCATTCCGGCAATTCGCCGTGATAGACCTGATAGCCGTTCATATAAACGGTGAGCACGGTGGCGCAGAACCGTAGTACGATCCGGTAGCTTTTGCCTTCGAAGAGCGGATCGGATTGGAACAGCACGCCTTGTTTGCCGCATGGCATGGACCAGATCCAGGTGCTCTTGCCGAACGGATCCATCGGTTTGCCGCAGCCGACGAAGATCCAGCTGTCGACCGCCGAATAGCGGATCACCGCGCCGACCTTGCCCGCGAGATTCATCGGCGTCATCGTGAACGCGAACTCTCCGTCGCCGATGTCCGCCGCGGTCTCGGCCGCGATCGCCGCCGTATGCGAACCGCGCGCGGCCAGTCTGTACGCGTTCCTCTCCTGCCGCCCATATCCGCTGCCGAACGCGATTCGATAAGACGGTCCGGCCGCCTTCGTCATCGCTCTACCGCTTGAACGTTGGCGGACTCGCTCCGCGAGCTTACGCATTCCGGCTCGCCCCAAGTGCTGACCGTAACGCTGACGACCGGCTTCGGATCGCCTTCGAACTTGCAGCTGAACGAGATCGCCTGTCCGCCAGCGCGGACAACCGGCGCGTCCGCGGTCGCTTCGACGGTGCGCAGTAAATTCCAGTTCACATCGTACACGCGGCCGATACGGTCGCCGTCGCAGACGAGATACTCGTTGGCGCGCACCTCCGTGTCGAACGTCATGTACGTCCCGCTCGTATAGAAGGTCGGCCGTTTAATCGACGCCTCCTCGTTGCCGTAAGCAGGCGAGACGCGCAGACGGAAACGCAGCGGCTGCTCGCCGTGCTTGTTGTGGAATGCCCAATCAGCCCCGCCCGGCTGGCCAGGCTGCAATTCATCCGTATTGCATACTAGCGGCCTCGACCAGCTGACAGGAAAGAGATTCCAGCCGCCAACGCCGCCGTTCCCATCGTTCCTGTCGTTCCCGTCATTCCCGTCGTTCCCGCCGTCCGCCGGCTCTAGATGCCAGTCGCCCTTCGGATCGCGCAGCCGCTCCCGCTGCTGCGGCGTGAACGCTCCCGCGCTCCTGGCCGATTCCCATTGGCGCACTTTATCCAGCAGCGCTTCGGCATTGCCGTTGCGACGAAGCACCGCCATATCGGCCGCGAGCGCAAAGCCCGCGCCGAAGCCGGCCGCCTTCGACAGCACCCATTCGATCTCGTCCGGCGTCGTCGCCTCGAACCGCTCGGACGCCGAACGGATGAGGAACCAGCCGAGCATCGGAGGAATGAAATTCCGTTCGAAATACGCCTGATTCGTCAGCCGCCATTCCAGCTGGCCTTCGCGCGTCGACACGCCCCACGGCTCGCCCCAGTTGAAGCGCGTAAAGACATGCCACAGGAAGTTCGGCACGACGATGCTCGCGTCGTTAATGACTTCATCGCCCCATCCGTCGTAGCATTGCTTCACGAACCGGTTCACGCCATAACCGTCGTGGCCCGTCGCGTAGCAACCCTCCAGCCCGTCGAACGAGATTTGCTTCAAACCCGTCTCCCGGAACAGCCCGGCGATTCGTTCGCTGTACGAATCCTGCAGCTCGATGTCCGGGAAGAATACATCGTACGGATGATCCCACAAGCGGCCGATTGACGCTCCGGGCTCATGGGCAGCGGCAGCCGTGCCGTTGGCTCCCCGCTTGACGCCCAGCAGCTTCCAAGGCGCCTGCTCCGTAACCGACGCGTATTCGATGATTTCTGCTCCGAGAACGGCCGAGTTCCGATAGAGGCTCTCCCTGAATGGCTGCGGATCATCGATCGCGAGCTCATCCGCCTCCGCTTCGGCCGGCGCCAGCAGCATGGCCCGTCCCGCCTTCTGCAGTCCCGAAGCCGGAACCGGCGTCACGTAAGGATCGTTCAAGGTCGTAAAGGTAGACAGCGTATGCACGCCGACGTTTACCCCTTCGCGGCCGGCAGTTTCGACGCAGGCCCGCATGCTGTCGTCCCCGTCCGGAAACTGGCCCGGCTTCAGCACGAAATGCCCCCACTTCGCGAACGGATCCGGGTGATACACGTATTTGAGCCCGGCCTGCTTCGTGTACCGCACCGCTTCCTCGATCGTTGCCTCCGAGAAATCGGTAATGAGATACGATTGGGTCGCGGCCGCGGACGTCTTGGCCCATTCGCCTTCCAGCATCGGATGCGGCAAGCCCTCGCCGAGCTCGATCGCTTCGATCACCTCCAGCACGAGGCCCGCCGGGCAGCCGAACAGCGCGATGCCCGTACCGGTCAATTCCGCCTCCCCGCCCTGAATCGGCGCCACGTCTACGGCCTTCAAATTCCAAACCGGCCTGCGGCCGCCCTTCCTCCGGTCGCGTGCGAATGCTTGCAGCAGGCTGCCTCCTTGAATCGGCCAAGCCGTGCTGTCCGCATAGTCGAATTTGCTGCCTTCATAGGCTTCGAGAGCGCATGCAGGCTTATCGAGCTCGGCGGGCCAGCCGCCGATCGTCTTCGCATTCAGCGCCATCAAGCCGATGGCGAATTCCCCGTCGCGAACGACGCCGACGGATTCGCCGATCGATCCTTCCACGCCTGTCGCGTACGGCCCCCACAGGATGGCGCGAATATCCGCGTCCCCGTCCGGTTCCGCAATGCGGAACACCTCGAACGTCGCGTACTGCTCTTTCGCGGCGACTTTCACTTCGATCTGCGCCATGCCGCCTTCGAAGTCCAGGCTGAGTACGCCGCTGCCGCTATCGTACGCCGCCGATTCCGGCGCGAGGATCCGGCTGCCCGCGACGATACTCAACAGCGGCGATCGTACGGCCGCTGCCTCATAGCTTCTTCCGGTCCCCGCATCCGCTAATTCCGTCCATTCTCCCCGGTCATTCAATCCGAACGTTAAGCTTCCCGCTTGCAATCGCATCATCACTCGCATCTCCTCTATCCCCATAAATGTGGATGTCCCTTCCAACCTAGTTGGAAAGGACATCGTTATGCTGCTCTTTATACGGCTTTCGCCGCTATTGTTTCAGATTGGCGTCGTACACCTGCTGCGCTTCCGCAAGCACTTTGTCGCCGCCCATGCTCTTCCATTCCTTGACGAAAGCGTCGAAGTCGTTCAGCGACTTGCGTCCGGTAATGAAGTCGATGAAGTTTTGCGTCGTGAATTGCTTCAGTTTATCCTGCGTTTCGTTGTATACCGGCTTGTTGAACGGCGCGAGAATGTCGATGTTCCGCGTTCCTTGGGCTCTTGTATCCTTAGCCAATTGACGCATGCTCGCGTCCGACGTATAGGAGGTTTGGAAATCATAGTCGTTGAACGAACCGCTCATCGAATAGCTGCCAAGTCCCAATTTCTGACGTTCCTTCTCGTCGGTGTAAGGGGCAATGTATTCGACGGTACCGTTCGCGCCGACCTTCCACTCTTTATCCTTCTCGCCGAAGT
The DNA here is from genome assembly GCF_010365285.1 of Paenibacillus rhizovicinus. Lineage (NCBI taxonomy): Bacteria > Bacillati > Bacillota > Bacilli > Caryophanales > Paenibacillaceae > Paenibacillus > Paenibacillus rhizovicinus. The sequence goes on along the minus strand of NZ_CP048286.1, from coordinate 5,245,161 downwards.
TCAGCTTCTCGTAGATGTCCGGATCGAATTGGGAAGCTTCGAATATTTGCATGTACTTGATCATTTTGTCTTGATCCTTCTCCAATTGCTTGCCGAATACGACCCCGGACGCATAGGCCGGATTATACTGCGAAATGCCGTACTTGCCGTCCGGGCCCTTCACGCCGCCCGTAATCGCGAAACTGAAATCCGGGTGCTTCGCCTTCAGCTTGTCGTACCATTGCTCGCCGCCGAGGAACGCGTTGCCCGTCAGGAACGACCACCAGTAGTATTCAACCGCGCCCGTTTTGTCCGTCAGCACCTTATCTTCCACGTTATTGCCTTTGTTGACGACGAATTCGGGATCGATCAGTTCATTCTTATACCAGCGATTCAGCACTTCCAAGGCTTGCTTCGCGCCCGGCTCGATTTCGCCGCGGACGATCTTGCCGTCTTTCTCGCGGAAGATATTCGGGTAAGCGTCGAAGGCGCCGAACACGGAACTGAACATCGACTCGATATTGTCGCCTGCCGCGGTGATGCCGTACGTATCCTTCTTGCCGTCGCCGTCCGGATCGTCGTTGCGGAATTTCGTCAACGCCGCTTCCATTTCATCGAGGGTTTCCGGCGTCTTCGTAATGCCGACTTTCTTCAGCCAATCTTCGCGGAAGGCTAATTGGATACCGTCGATGCCGATATCCCAGATCACGGGCAGCGCGTAGATTTTGCCGTCTCTGCGGACATATTTAAACGGATCGTCCCCGAGGAAGCGCTTGAGCCAAGCGACGTATTTCGGCATGTTCTGCTCGATCAGCTCTTGCGGAATTTCGGAAATGATGCCTTGCTGGAGATACTTGTCGTAGTCGGTGAAGGACGGCTCTTTCATCCAGTCGGGAATATCGCCCGATGAAATCATCAGGTTGACTTTCTCCTTGAACCCTTCGCCGCCGGTCGGCACGAATTCGACGTCGACGCCGAATTTATCGCGGATGGCCTTCACGCCCGGAGCATCGATCTTGGCGATTTCAGGGCTGCTCGTCCAGAACTTCAAGAGCGGCTTCGCGGCAGGCTTATCGTCCGTCTTCCCGGCATCGGCGTTCTTGGCATTCGACGCATCCGTATTTGCGGCCGTATTCGTATTTCCTTGCTTGTTGGCGTTCGCATTTCCATTCGAACCTGAACTTCCGCAGCCCGCGAGCATCGAAACCGCCAATACGCTTACGAGCGCTCCTGCCATCAAACGCTGGTTGTTACCTTTCAAAACGACCAACCCCTTCTCCCCTAGTATGCTTGCCACGCTATCTATTGCAGGGTTGTTATCCCTTAATAGCCCCAATCATAACACCTTTGACAAAATACTTCTGAATGAACGGATACACGGCAAGCATCGGGATAATGGAGAACATCACGATCGTCGCCTGAAGCTGGCGTCCCGTGTACGCCGTGTTTTTGCCGATATTTTGAATGATTTGCGTGATATCGGACGTGTCGTTCTGGATGATGATTTTCCTCAGGACGACCTGCAGCACTTGTTTATTCGGGTCCGTGATATACATAAGCGAATCGAACCACGCATTCCAATGTCCGACGCCGACCCATAAGGCGACCGTTGCAAGCACCGGCTTCGACAGCGGCAGGATGATTTGCGCGAAAATCCGCAGGTAGCCGGCCCCGTCGACCCGCGCCGACTCTTCAAGCTCTTCCGGAATCGCCCGAAAGAAGTTGCGCATGATGAGGACATTGAAGGCCCCGATCATGCCCGGCACGACGAGCGCCCAGATCGTGTTCATCATATGAAGCTCTTTGATCAGCAGATAGGACGGAATCGTTCCGCCGGCGAACAGCATCGTAAACAGGATCATGCCGGTGAAGTACTTGTTGAACGGCAAATCCCTCTTCGAGAGCGGATATGCGGTAATCGACGTGAAGACGATCGATAGCAGCACCCCGAGTACCGTACGGAGCACGGTGTAGGCGTAACCGTTCCAGATCGCGTCGAATTTGAAAGCAAGCTTGTAACTTCCGAACGTCAATTTCGAGGGAAGCAAGACGATTCCGGAAGCATACGCGGCGCCGTCGACGCCCGCTCCGTCCAGCGAGATGACCACCTGCGTCCAGAACGGATAGAGCGTAATCAGCATGATGGCGGCCATCACGGCATAAATCACGAAATCGATCAACCTGTCCGCCGGCGTTTTCTTAACGTTTAACACGGCTCCATTCCTCCTTTCGCTATCGCTTGGGCTACCATAAGGCGTGGTCCTTGCCGCCGATCAGCTTCACGATCCGATTGACGATGAAGATGAGAATCAAGGCAACGACCGATTTGAACAGCCCGACCGCCGTTGCGTAGCTGTAGCTCATTTCGACGATCCCCTTGCGGTAGACGTAGGTGTCGATGATATCGGCGACGTTGTATACCTGCGTGTTGTACATGTTGAAGATTTGGTCGAAGCCCGCATCCAGCACGCCGGACATCGAGAGGATCAGCATGATGGCAATGATCGGGACGAGCATCGGAATCGAGATGTAGAACATCCGCTTGAACCGTCCCGCGCCGTCGATGATCGCCGCTTCGTACAGCTGCGGGTCGATGTTCGATAACGCCGCGAAGTAAATGATGGAGCCCCAGCCGAAGCTTTGAAAGATGCCGGTGATGACGAGAATGGAGCGGAAGTAGCCGGCATCGGCCAGAAACAGCACCGGGTTGCCGCCGAAGAAGCGGATGATCGTGTTAAGCGGGCCCTCCAGCGAGAAGAAGGAGAAGAAGATGCCGGCCAGCACGACCCAGGAAATAAAATGGGGCAAGTAAGTCACGGTTTGGACGACCCGTTTATATTTGCCGTTCGTCACTTCGCTGAGCAGAAGCGCGAAGACGATCGGAACCGGGAAGCCGAACAAGAGCTTGTATAAGCTGATGATGAGCGTATTCTTGAGCACCGTGTAGAAATAGTCGTCGTGGAAGATGGTGCGGAACAGATCGAGTCCCACCCACGGACTGCCCATGATCCCTTTCAAAATCTTAAAATCCTTGAAGGCCAACAGCACGCCGTACATCGGCAAGTATTGGAAAACGACGTAGTAAACGATCGCCGGGACCATCATTAGAAGCAGCACGCGATATTGCTTGATTTTTTTCATCTTCGATCGTCTGAGCATCGCTTTGTCCCGCTTCTTGCCTGCAAGCCGCGCTTCCGCGCCGCTGACGATTACGGTGTCGTTCATGCTCGGCACCCCCTTATGTATGCGTTCTCAATTCCCTTAACCAAACTATAACAAAGGCCGCTTCGGATGAAATTATCAAATATTTTGGAATGCTTTCGTTTTTCTACGAACATTGAACAAACAGAAAAAGCCTGCCCCGCAAGGGACAAGCTCGGCACGAAATGGATATTCAGGACTGTAGATATGCGGGAATGACGATACTCATTTGCGTGCCGCGGTCAACCGCGCTTTCCACCGTAAAGCTGTAATCGGAGCTGTATTTCAGCCGCAGCCGTTCATTGACGTTCTTCATGCCGTAGCCCGAGGAATCGTTCTGCAGCAGCGTATTCGCCGTCTCCAGGGGCATTCCGATCCCGTTGTCTTGAACCTGGAAGACGACCTTGCCGTTGGACAGCTTCGCGGATATGCGCAGCAGCCCTCTTCCGGATTCTTTCCGAGCGATACCGTGCATGATCGCGTTCTCGGCTAGCGGCTGCAGGATGAAATTGATGGTCGTATGGCCGAACACGGCTTCATCGATATCGTATTCCACGTCGAAGCTGTGATCCTTCATCGTTTGAATGATTTCGATATAAGACTTGACGTGCTCCAGCTCGTCTCGCACCGGAATCATGTTATTGCCCCGGTTAAGCCCCGTCCGGTAAAACTTGGAGAGCGTCGTAACGACGCGGCTGATGTCGGCGTCGTCGCTTCGCAGCGCCTTCCAATTGATGAACGACAGCGTGTTGTAGAGAAAATGCGGATTCATCTGCCACTGCAGCGCTTTGAATTCCGCTTCCTTCTGCACGATCTTGTTGCGGAACAGCTCGTCGATGAGATCGTTGAGACGCGCGAGCATGCTGCCGAACCGATTCGTCAGTTCGCCGATTTCGTCCTTGGACTCGCTGCGGATGCGTATGCTCAAATCGCCGATTTCTACCCGCTTCATGACCGAATTCAAGGCATAGATCCTGCGGATCATCGTCTTGGAGAACATCCAAATCATGATCAGCACGATGACGATGCAGCCCGCGATGACGATGAGCGTCGCATTGATGATGGAACCCGCGTTCCGGGACAGCTCCTTGGCGGGCACGATGAAGTAAATCGTCCAGCCCGTCTGCTTGACCGTCTTCTTCACCAGATACGATTCGATGCCGCCGATACGGATCGCGCCTTCTTTCATGCCCTGCAATTGCCCGGCTTCCAACCGCTCTCCCGTGGCGCCTTGGTTCGAATAGATGACGTCTCCGCGGTCGTTGGTAATGGCGACCGTACCGTCCTTCGCAAGCGCTGCCACGTTCTTGAACATGCTGGCTTCGTTGATCCGCATATAGACGAGATTGGTCGCTTTGTCGGAGAAGAATCTCGGGAACGCGGCAACCACGATCAAGCCGTTATCGGAGAACCACTGGCTGCCCTTGCCTTTCAAGGCCGACTGATACCAGTCTTCGTCCTTGACCCGGTCGGCCGACTGCACCGAATCGCCGTACTCCGGCACGTACGTCTGCGTGTAGAACTTGACGTCGTCGATTTCCTGATCGAGCATGACCATCATGTTGAAATACGGCGTCAAATACTCTTGCAGATCATAAGAGAGATTGACCAAATCGCTGTAATCGTTCGTCACGATCTTCTGGAACGTCTTGTTGAGCACGATGGACTGAACCGCGTGATTGTAGCGCTCGACCGAGCCGTCGATGCTGCCGGATATCGTATCCACGTTCTTCACGATGCCTTGAATGCCCTGAATCCGCAGCATTTCCTTGGACTGATTGTAAGCGTAAACACCGAGAACGAGAATGGGGATGATGATGACGACCAGGTAGGATAAGAACAGCTTCTGCTTAAACCGCAGCCGGTTGAGCAGTCCCGTAATCGCCCGCTTCATGGCGCCGCCTCTTCGCGGAACTGCGAGGGGGTCTTGCCGTAATGCGTCTTGAACAGCGTGCTGAAATACGGGAAATTCCCGTAGCCGACCTCAAGTCCGATATCGACGATCTTGCGGTTCGTCGTCAGGAGCAGCTCCTTCGTTTTCTCCATCCGGTGCAGCGTCAGGTATTTGTTAAAGCTGATTCCCATATGCTTCTTGAATAAATGGCTCAAGTAGCTGGGTGAAAGGTAAACGCGCTCCGCCAGCGATTCCAGCGACAAGTCGGTCCCGTATTCGCATTCGATAATGCGCACGATATCCTCGATGACCTTGCGCACCGATTCGGACGTGCCCGTAGCCGCGGGCTGGATGCTCTCCTCCAGAATCGCCAGGACAATTCGGCGCAAGTCGCTTAGCTTGGGCGCCTTATAAATCCGCTCCAAATTCTGCTTGAACGTCTCCGCGCTCTTGTTCGCGGACGCGTCGAACAGGGCTTTTACGATTTCCGTGCACATGTATTTAATGTAGACCACCTGGAATCGATCGCTGTTATGCAGCTCGTCGAACAACTGCTCGAAGCGCAGCTTGGCGTGATCATAACGGGAACGCCCGATGCTCGTCTTCAATTCTTCCAAGGCCTCGTCGGCGGAGAAGGACTGCGCGCTTGCGTCGCTCGAATCGGGATTGGCGAGCAGCACCGTTCCTTCGTCGAAGAAGAACTTGTACTCCAGCATGGACTCCAGCGCATGGAATTGATGATAGAGCTGCTTGATGTCGCCTGCGCAGCCGCCGATCACGACGCTCACGTCCCCGCCGTAGGTTTCCCGGAACCATTGAAGGAGCCGTTTGCCCCCTTCGATCAGCTGCTCCCTGGTTTGTTCCGCATCGGCCTCCATCACGAGCAAGCTCTGGAATTCGTTCAAATGCGCGACCTCGAAGCCGCTTCGGATCACTTCGGCAAGCCGGCGTTCGAAATCTTGATCGAGCAGATCAAAGAACCGGTGCCGCGAATCCAGCATGACGAGACGCACATGAGGACTGCCGTCCAGGCCCGCCACCGGGAAAGGAAGCTCGATCGGAGCGGATTCGTCCGGCAGCGCGGCCGTTTTGCCCAAGATCAGGTCGGAGAGCAGCTTCTGTTTCGTATAATAAGCCTCATTGCGGTAAGCCTCTTCCATGCGGAGCTTCTGCGCTTGTTCAAGCTGTTCTTCCTCGCACGACCGAATGACCTGTTGCACCACTTTCAGAAACTCTTCGACCTGCACCGGCTTCAAGATATATCGGATGGCCTTCAAATCGATCGCCCGCTGCGCATATTCAAACTCCCCGTAGGCACTCATGAAGATCACCTTGACGGGAATGTCCAGCTCCCGGATGCAAGCCGCCAGCTCGAGTCCGTCCATGCCTTTCATCCGGATATCGGAGAATAGAATATCGACCGGATTCTGCTTGATAAACGCCAGCGCGCTCTCGCCGCTGTCCGCTTCGAACGTCTCCAGCGCAAGCCCGTACTTCTCGATCAGAAACTTCACGCCTTCTCTCTCAAACCGTTCGTCGTCAACGATCAGCATCTTGAACACCAGCATTCACCTCGGGTAAGAGTTTCTCTAGCAAGCCGCCCTAAAGATGTCTCCTATTCTAGCATGAGTCCGCCTGTCCATAAACACGCAACCTTAGCTGCTCGCGTTCAACGTATCCTTGCTATCCGCAATCGTGTACCCGTTCTGCCATACATAAGAAAGCAAACGCATTAAAAACATTCAAGCAGCCGTACTTATTGACGGCTGCTTGTCTGAAGAACGATCTATAATGGAAAGTCGTGGGAACGATGCGTCCGATCTAGAGCACAAGCCTCTTAAGCACCCCGAGCATCTGCTGGCCTTGAGGACCGCTTGCGGAAACCCACTCGACGATCGCGGAATCATCGATGACCGTCTTGCCCGCGGCTTGAACGAAACCGATCAATCCTTCCCGCAGGGAGGGACGCAGCGCTTCCGGCGTAAAACAGCGTAGTCCGAAATATGCGTCCCGGCCTTTCTCCGTCCATTCTTCGTTGAGGCCCAGATCAGCCTTCCGATGCTCCCGCCGGACTTCCTTCTCCTGCCGAAGCGCCTCTTCATCTACAATGCCGTCAACGGGGATACCCATCCGCTCGAATTGCTCCTTCGGCGCATCATTATCGCGCATCAACCCTGCCATGAGCCTGATCATTCGCGCCTCGACGGCGATATCCTCGATCGGCGACTGCTGCTTCGGATCCCGTTCCAAGTCGAAGAGCAATGTGCCGTGCACATACGGATTCACGTAGGTATGCGCGGGGATTTCCAGCGTGCGGCATCCTTTCGTAAACGAGAACGGCTCGCGCAGCCGAAGATCGTTCAGTTCCTTCACGTCAAACCGATTGTGCATATGCGTCGGCATGAGCGTGTATTCGAAGAGCGGTCCGTTATCGAAGCGCTGCGGCGCCCTCATGTAGACATATCTGCCGTCCGTCACGTTAATATGTCCGCCGTGCATGCCGAATAACGCCGCTTCCCGAATCGGCTGCCTGTCGGAGCCGTTCGCGCCGCGGAGCGGTTTGCCAAGCATATCCGCCGGAAGCGCCGCATCGAAGAATTCGAGCAGCGTCGGCGCGATATCGATCGTTTGCGCAAGCGTATCGCTGCGCTCCCCTTTCGCTCCGCTTCGGGGATCCCAGACGAAGAGCGGCAGCTGCGCGATCTCGTTATAGAACGGCTGAATGTTTTTGCCCCACCATTCATGCTCCCCGAGCAGGAACCCATGATCGGTGTTCACGATCAGCATCGTATCCTGCCATAGATCATGCCGGTCGAACAGATCCAGCACTTTGCCCAGGTAGGCGTCGCACATGCTGACCAAAGCCGCATATTCATAAACCGCGTGCTGAACCTCCTCCGGCTGCTGCGAGACCCTGCCGTAATCCGGCCAATCGAAATGCTTGCCGTTATACGCATGCGGATAGAGGTCTTTGTACTTCTGCTGGGTGAAGAACGGCTCATGCGGATCGAAGGTTTCGATCTGGAGAAACCAATTATCCTGCGACCGGTTCGTTTCAATGAACGCGATCCCGTTATCGAAGGTAACCGCTTGCGGCTGCTTCTCCTCCGTATCCAGATAGGAGCGGTTCACCCAGTCCTGACGCCACAAATCGCCGATTTTGGGGCCTGACAGCGATTCCGGAATATGGGGATCCCGCACATTGCCCTTCCAGGGATCGCCTTCCTGCCCCCTGGCGTATTCCCACGAATTGAAGCGCGTATGGTAGGTCGCCCCGCCGTCTTCGAAATAATGGGTATGATCCGTGACCAAGTGCGTGTAAACCCCCTTCCGGCGCAAAACATCGACCATGGAATCGTCGAAAGGCTCCAGCGGTCCCCAGCTGCGGTGCAGGAAATTATGCCGCCCGGTATGGAGCTCTCTGCGGGCCGGCATGCAAGGCAGACTCCCCGCATAGCAGTTATCGAAGGTCACGGTCGTCTCCGAGAGCCGTCGGAAGTTCGGCGCTTGCAGCCATTCGCAGCCGTAATTCGGCAGCATATGCCGGTTTAAAGAATCGAACATGACCATTACAGCTTTCATTTATGGCTCACTGCTCCTCTCGCGGGTCAAATTGAAATTGTCTTTATGCCGCCGGCTGTCCGGTTTGCCCGAACGGGGTCGCCATCCATTCGACTTTCATCTATCGGCCCTCCTGATGGGATTGCTCGTACCAGTGGATAACCGCTTCCCGAAGCTCCCGCACTTTGTCCGGGAATTGCAGGCTCAGATTGCTCCGTTCGCCAGGGTCTGTCTCCAGATTGGACAAATGGACGGCATCGGGCGCCTCCCGGCCGAAGTCCAGCTTCCCGTTCAACACCAGCTTCCAGCTCCCTTCGCGAACAGCTAACTGGTCCTCGTAAGACCAGAACAGGCGCTCATGCTGCCCGGCCTGCGGACCGTTTCCGCTCAGAAGAAGCTCCGCGGCGCTCCTCCCATCCAGCGTGACCGCCGGAGATTCGATGCCCGCCAGCTCCAGAAACGTCGGGAGCACGTCCATCATGGCATGCGGCCGGTGCTCTACGCGCCCGCTGCTTACCTTCGATGGATAGCTCATGATCGCAGGCTCGCGAATGCCGCCCTCGAACAAGCTTCCTTTATGCCCCCGGAAAATCCCGGCCGATCCGCCGTAATAGAGATCCTCCGTGCCGTCCAAATAATTGCGCGATTCCGTGGAAGGCCCGTTGTCGCTGGAGAAGAAAATGACCGTATTCTCGTACTGTCCCGTTCTGCGCAAGGCTTCGACAATCTCGCCGACGCCGTCGTCCACCGCGGAAATCATCGCTGCCATGATCCGTTTATCCGGCGGCAGACGGGGATAACGGTCCACATACTTTTGCGGGGCATGCATCGGATAATGCGGCGCGTTATAGGCCGCATACGCGAAGAAAGGCTGCTCCTGCTCATCCCCCTGTTCCAGCTCTCGCCCCGCTTCAATGAATGCGACCGTCTTCGCCGTAATCAGCTCCGTCAGGTATTCGCCGTTGCTCCAGACCTCACGGTCGTTATGCCACAAATCATGGACGGGATTGACGCCACCGCGCTGCTCCCAATAAAAAATATGAGAATAATAGTCGACGCATCCGGCCAGGAAGCCGAAAAATTCGTCAAACCCGTGCGCGTTGGGACTTTGCTCCGGCGTTACGCCCAGATGCCACTTTCCGAACAATCCGGTCCGATAACCCTCCGGCTTCAGCACGGAGGCAATCGTCTTCTGTTCCAACGGCAATCCGGCCGTTCCCCGCTTGCCGCTCAGAATCCGTTCGACCCCGGTGCGCGCGGGATAACGGCCGGTCAGCAGCGACGCCCGGGACGGCGAGCAAACCGGCGAGTTGGAATACCAATTCGTGAACCGGACCCCTTCCTCCGCCAGCCGGTCCAGATGCGGGGTTTGAATGTCTTCGGATCCGTAGCAGCCCAAGTCTCCGTAACCCAAATCATCGCAGTAAATCACGATCAAATTCGGACGTCTCATACTAATGCTCCTTCCGCAAGCCGCTGTTCCGCTGCTCCGCCGTCTTTCTGCCTCCATGGATCAGGCGATGCATCAAGCAGCGTACGGGTATACGCGTGCCGAGGTTCCGCGATAACCGCTTCGGTTTCCCCGCTCTCGACGATCTCCCCGCCGTACATGATGAGCATCCGATCCGACATATATCGCGCGCTCCCCAGATTATGCGTAATCCAGATCAAGGAGAGATCGTAGTCATTCTTCAGGTCAAGCAGCAAATTCATAATGTCGATGCCGACGGATACGTCCAGCATGGATGTCGGCTCGTCGGCGACAAGCACGTTCGGCTTAATGCCGAGCGCTCTGGCGATCATCACCCGCTGCTTCTGCCCGCCGGAGAGCTGCGAGGCGTATTTGTCGATAAACTCCTCCGCGGGCATCAACCCGACCTGGCCAAGCAGCGCTAGTACCTGTTCCCGAATATCGCCCTTCGCGCCATGCAATCGCAGGGGGCGCCCGATGATATCGTGAACCCGATGATTGGGATTCATCGTTTCGAACGGGTCCTGGAAAATCATTTGCAGCTCCCGGGCAACGGCCTTGCGGCTGCGCAGTTTGCTGCCGACTTCTCTGCCCTCAAGCAGAATTTTTCCCTTCGTGGGCGGAATCAAATTGACGATCATGCGGGCAAGCGTGCTTTTGCCGCAGCCGGATTCGCCCACGATGGCCAGCACCTCGCCTTTGCCCAGGGTAAAGCTCACGTCGTTAACGGCCTTGAACGAATTCTTCCGCAGGAATGAGCCGGATTCGAATACTTTGCTAACGCTGTCGACTTGCAGCAACGGTTTCATGGCTGGCCTCCTCCGTTTCATATAAATGGCAGGCCACGCTGCCGCCGGCATCCGTCCTCAAAGCCGGCTGCGCAGCCGAACAAGCCGCGATCGCATGCGCGCAGCGGGGCTGAAAGCGGCAGCCAGCAGGAGGCGCAACCAAGTCGGGCGGCGAACCGGGTATGCCGGAAATACGAACCTTCGGCCCGGTCAGGGAAGGGAACGAACGGAGAAGTCCTTGCGTGTACGGGTGCCTTGCCCCGCGAAGCAGTTGATCGGAACGCCCGACTTCGGCCATTTTCCCTGCGTACATAATGCCGATCCGGTCGCAGATTTCCAACATCAGGGGCAGATCATGCGTAATAAACAGCACGGCGAAGCCCAGTTCCCTCTTCAGCTCGAGGATTCGCTTCACGATGCCTTTCTGCGTGACGACGTCGAGCGCGGTCGTCGGTTCGTCCATAATGATCAAATCCGGCCGCAGCGCCAGCGCCATTGCGATGACGACCCGCTGCCGCATGCCGCCGGAGAGCTCATGCGGATAACTCCGCAGCTTGCCGGCCGGCAGATCCACGAGCGCAAGCAGCGATGCCGCCCGGCTTAAGGCATCGCGCGCGGAGGTGCCCGGCTCATGCGCGAGAATCACGTCCGTCAGCTGATTGCCGATGCGCATGACGGGATTCAAGTTATTCATCGCGCTCTGCAGCACGACCGACATCCGCGACCAGCGATAAGCCAGAAACGCCGCCTCGGACATGCCGGTCAACTCCTGCCCGTCGAATACGATGCTTCCCCCCGCCAATCGGGCCGGCGGCCGAAGCAGGCGGCTGATGCCGTAGGCCGTCGTCGATTTGCCGCAGCCGGACTCGCCGGCCAGGCCGAAGATTTCTCCCCGTTCGATGGAGAAGCTGACGCCGTCCACCGCCTTGAACGCGCCTCGGGGCGAGGCATACTCCACTTGCAAATCCGTAACCTCCAATAAGCTCATGCCAAACCTCCTATGAAAAATGCTGCTGCGCGCCGCGTTTGGCCCGGTAACGCTCCAGCGTCCCGTTGCCGAGCAGGACGAAACCGAAGCAGAAGAGCGCAATGGCAATGCCCGGCGGGACGATCCACCACCACGCGTCGTACATGATCGCATTGTTGCTGTGCGCCAGCGCCAGAATCGTTCCCCAGCTCACGCTCCGGGGATCGCCGATGCCGAGAAAGCTGAGTCCGGCTTCCGCAAGTACCGCCTGCGTCGTGACGCTGACCAGATTCGCCGCGATGATCGGGAACAAGTTCGGCAAAATTTCCTTGACCATGATTTCCGGATTGCTCATCCCGACGACTCTGGCTGCATCCACGTATCCGCGCTGTCTCTCCGAAAGCGTCTGGCTGCGAATGCTTCGAGCCATGTAGAGCCAGCTGAGAAGACCGATAACGAGAATGATACTCGTCAATCCCATGGAGGGCAGGAACGAAGCCAGTATAATCATAAGCGCCATTACGGGAATGATGAGCAGCAGGTCCACGAGAAACATCAAGGCATCGCTCACCCATCTGCGGTAGAAGCCGGCGGTGAGACCGACCAGAACGCCGATAATCGTCGTGATCGCGCCAGCCAGAATGCCGACCAGGAAAGAGGTATGCGTGCCGTAGATCAGCTGGGCAAACACATCCTGGCCATAGCTGTCCGTGCCGAGCAAGTGCTTCAGGGATGGCTTGAGCCAAGGCTCGAAATCGATGTCGTTCTTGGGATACGGGGCGAGCCGCGGTCCGATAAAAGCAGCGGCGGCAAAAAACACCAGGATCGCGATCCCTGCCAGCTGCTTGGCATTGCGTCTTGAAGCCGCTGCCGACGATGCCGATTTGGCTTTCATTGTAATCATCAGCTCCTAATTCAAATTGACGCGCGGATCGATAAAGGGATAGATCAGGTCAGCCAACAGATTGACTGCGATGATCGAGACCGCGATAACCAGAAAAGCGCCTTGAATGAGCGGATAATCGTGATTCAATATCGCGTTGTAGGCAAGCATGCCGATCCCGGGGTAGGAGAACACGATTTCCATCGTGATCGCGCCGCCGACGACATGCCCTAGCGAAAGCATGAAACCCGTGAACGACGGAAGAAACGCGTTCCGGATCCCGTAATGAAACACCCGCCTCCGGGACGACAACCCTTTCGCGCGCGCAAGCACCATATAATCCTCCGATAAGACGCGAATGAGATTGTTGCGAAGGACGAGAATATGAGTGGCGACCGAAGCCAAGGCCAGCGAGGCAACCGGCAGCACGGCGTGATACGCGATCGAACCGATTTGGTGCAGCCTGCTCAGCGAATCGTATTCGACAGGAATGGCTTGCCCCATGGGAAACCAATCCAGCTTGTAGGCAAATATCAGAATAAGCAGAATCCCGACCCAGAAATACGGAACCGAATTAATGAAGAAACTGATGCCGAGCGCCGATTGATCGAACCAAGAACCGGGCTTCAAGGCTCCTTTAATGCCAATGAACCAACCGATGGCGTAGCTTATCAAGGTAGCGACAAGCACGATACCCAGCGTCCAGGGCAAGGCGTGCCAGAGCACGTCCTTGACCGGCACGGGGTAGTTGAAATACGAAATGCCGAGATTGCCATGAAACAATTGCACGACATAGCTGCCGAACTGGTGAATGAGACTCGGGTTGTCAAGCCCGAACTGCTTCCGAAGCGCATTCGCGACATCGGCGGAGCCGAGTGCCGTCTGCGAGGCAATCATCTCAGCGGGATCGCCCCCGATGAGCCGCGGCAGCAGGAAGTTCATCACAATGGCCGCGAGGAGAGTCGCGATCGCAAACGCGACTCTCCGGATAACATAGGATAACTGAATCTTCATCGGGGATAGCTCCTCTTTATTTCTTTGTTACCTTGGCAAGCGAGATGACGGAGGTTGCGGGAACGGACGTATCATAGCCCGTGAAGGCTGTTTCGCTATATGGCGTCTTGCCCGTGCTGTACAGCGTGACGATCGGCGCCAGCTCCGCAATGCGGTCCTGCACTTTCTTGTACAGCTCCGCGCGCTGGTCAGCGCCGGCCGCCGAAGCTTGGTCGAGCCATTGATCGACCTGGGCATCCTTGAATCGTTCCCAGTTCAGGCCGGGCGCGTTCTTGCCGATCGGAGCCGTCATCTTGCTATGGAACACTTCAAGCGCCGCCTGCGGATCCGGCGGGACGGTAATGCCGTTCTGAACGAGATCGTAGTTGCCTGCGGTGGCCAAGCTCGTCAATTCCGGCCAGGTAACGAGTTTAATGGACGTCTCGATTCCCGCCTGCTTCAGCCAGTCGGTAATCATCGTGCCTTCCTTGTTCTGCGCCGGGGCATTCGCTGCCATGTAATACACGAAGGAGAGCTTCACGCCGTCTTTCTCGTAGATGCCTTTGCCGTTCTTCTTGTAGCCCGCATCGCTCAATGTCTTGTTCGCCTGCTCGATGCTAAACTGCGCCGAAGGCGACTTCTGCAGGTCCGCGTCCACCAGACTGCCGAATCCTTGCGACAAGAAGCCCGGATTGCCGAGCGTCGCGGCTCCCATCTCTCCTTTGTCCACGATCTCTTGGCGATTGATCGCCTGCTGAATCGCCTTGCGTACGGCGGGATCTTTCAAACCCGGCTTGTCGTTGTTGATAATAACCGCGAAGGTCGACAGTCCCGGGAACTGCTGAAGCTTGTTATCCTTGTTCTCCAGCAGTTTCGGCAGGCTCGGCATTGCGATGGTACCGGTCGTGCCCTGTATCTCGCCTTTCTGCAGCGACAGCGTGATCGCCGGCGAGTCCTTGAATCGCTGCAGCACCAATTCGCTGATCTTCGGCGCGCCCAAGAAGTAATCCGCGTTGGCAGCCAATAAAACGGCGCTCTCGTTGATGCTTTTGAACGCAAATGCCCCCGTGCCGATCGGCGTCTTGTTCAAGAACGTCTCCGGATTTTCTTTCTCGAACACATGCTTCGGCACAATATATACCGTAGACAGGTAGTTCGGCAGGGAAGGGAACGTGCCGTTCAGTTCGAATACGACCGTATCCGCACCGCTCGCCGTAACCTTGCTGAGCCGGGTATCGCTCCAAAGCTGATAGGAATCCAGAACAGGATGATCCTTGAGCGCTTGGAACGTATAGACCACGTCGTCCGCCGTGAAAGGCTGCCCGTCATGCCACTTGGCCGCCGTATTGAGTTTCACCGTGAACGTCTTTCCGTCCGCGGACCAAGTTCCGCCATCGGTCGCCAACCGATTGATCAGCTCGCCCTTGACCGGATTAAAGTAAAACAGCGAATCGTAAACATAATCGAACAGCGGACGATAATTGCCGGTTTTCAAATACGGATTGAAGTTGTTGACCTGTTCCTGATTGATAATGTCGCCGAGCCGGTAGGAGATTTTCTCTGCTTTGGCCGCATTGTCGGACGGGACCGTTTCCGAACCGGCCTTCTCCGTCGAATTGCCCGCAGCAGGCGAGTTGTTCGCGTTGTTGCCGCAGCTCGTAAGCAAAGCAGCGGATAGCAGCGCGGCAATGCCGAGCGGAAGAAACCTTTTCAAACGCGGTGCTTTCAGTGGTTGCATGCTCATTTCTTATAACCCTCCATCATTCATGAACTGCCGTTCAACCGTCTAATAAAAAAACACAATGCAAATCAAGCGCCGCTTGCGGCCGCTGATGCATTGTGTCTCCGGATGTCCGGTAGATTTATATCCTATAAGAATAGTCGGTTATTCAGCTGATGGTAACATCATACAACCCTGCTAACACTTTGTAAACAGTTATTTATACACTGTTCATATCCTGTCGAATAAAAGGTATAATGAACGTCATTGGAGGATTAGCCAGCTATTTCCCCGAATGTAACTGGTACTCAGACTGCATAGAAAAGAGGCAGGGTCGCGTTGAAAACATGGGAAGAAGAATTAGACGAAATACGCATGAAGCGGCGTGATCAAATCTTGGAGGCCGCCAGGGAACTCTTCCTGGAGAAGGATATGGCTCAAATCACGATGGTCGATATCGTGGCAAAGGCGGGTGTCAGCAGAGTCACGCTTTATAAATATTTCAATTCCATTCACGAAATCGTGTTCGAGATTCAAATCAAAATCATGAACGAGATTTCGTGGTATTTCGAGGTGGACGGCAATTCCGGCAAGACGGGCGCGGACAAGCTCGGCATCATGATGAACGGCTGGCTGCAGCTTTATCGCGAACAGCCCGATCATCTGCGGTTTATCGGGATGTTCGACCACTTCTACCGCAGCTCCTTTCCGTCCGAAGAGCTGCGCAAGCGGTATAAGAACTCCATGGAGGACCGCGGCGAGAAATTCAAAGCCGCCATCGAGGAAGGCATGCGGGACGGCTCGCTGCATAACGTCTTCGATCCGATCGTCCTGGAGACGATGATCCAGAACACGCTGATCAGCATGGTGCTGCGCATGGCTACGAGAGGACATCTGATTCAGAAGCAATGGGGCGTTGACCCCGAGCATACCTTAATCTATCTCATGCAATTCATGTCGCAGTTCGTCCGCACGAACCCGGATCTGACCAAGTTTGAACTGTCATCGGCCGCCGCTCTGCCCGTGGACCCGGACTGACGGGCGGATACGCTTCTGTTTGTTATGGCCGACGATGCAGGCTCGGCAAGCGATCATCATGACAAGGAGCCAGCCCTGGATCTATGCCGGTCCAGGGCTGACTCCTTGTTGTTCAGGTATAAACGTTGTACTGTTCGTGTTCCCGGCGGTCGTTTGCGGCTTAGAACAGAACAATTCCTCGAATAGTCGTCACCTGACTTCATTTATGAACTTGAACTTATTCCCCCGCGTTTCCATCGCCCCTCGACTCTGCCAGACCCCGAAGCGCGATCGAAATCTCCACGTTATCATCCGGAAGGCTCGCGGCTGCCCGGGTAAAGACCCAATATGACGGCAGCATGGCTCTCAGCAGATCATGCTCCGAAGCGTGCAGCCGAAGCCCTTCTATCCGGTCGCCGCCGAAGCTATAATCCGCAGCCTCTTGCCTTCCGAACTTTATCGCCAGCAGGCTCTTGATGCCGCCGATCGTGATGAACGGGAAGCTGTACCCGTGCCGTACTGCCTTCTCCAGGGTCTGCCGGTTATCCTGCGCGTACGTTATCAGCCGCTCCCACTTCACCTCCGGATTGACTAACGCCGCAAGCTCGGCTTCGCTGCCGGAGCGAAGCAGTTCAAGGATCCGCTCCTCCCGAAGCCCGTGCGCGATCAATCTCTCCAGCTGCAGCGCATAGAGCTGGGGCAGCTTCGTCATGACGCCGCTCATACGAGATGACAAGCGACGCTGTGATCGTTTCCGACGTTTCGGAACAGCGGCACTTCCTCCCGGCAGCGGGCAACGGCGAACGGACAGCGCGTATGAAACTTGCAGCCGGACGGCGGATCCGCGGGGTTCGGCAGCTCCCCGCTCAGCACGATTCGTTCGCGCTTCAGCTTCGGAATCGGGATCGGCACGGCGGACAGCAGCGCTTTCGTGTACGGATGCAGCGGATTGCGGAACAGCTCGTCGCGCGAAGCGGTCTCCATCATCGAACCGAGATACATCACGCCGATATGCGAGCAGAGGTGCTCCACGACGCTTAGATCATGGGATATGAATAAATACGTCAAGCCTTGCGTCTCCTGCATCTTGCGGAACAAGTTGATGATCTGCGCTTGAATCGATACATCGAGCGCGGAGACCGGCTCGTCCGCGATGATCAGATCGGGATTCAAGACGAGCGCCCGGGCGATTCCGATGCGCTGGCGCTGCCCGCCGGAGAATTCATGCGGGAACCGATCGATGTGATACGCCGACAAGCCGCAGGCATTCAGCACCTCCATGACCCGTTCGCGAACGGCCTCGCGCGGCACGAGTCCGTGGTCGAGCAGCGCCTCGCCGATCGCGTCGCCGATGCGCACGCGGGGGTTGAGCGAGCTGTACGGATCCTGGAAGATCAGCTGCATTTTGGGGCGAAGCCGGCGCAGCTCCTCCGGCGGCAAATCATAGAGATCGACGCCCTTGAATTTCACTTCGCCGTCCGTCTTGTCCGTCAGCCGCAGTATCGTGCGTCCTACCGTGCTCTTCCCGCTCCCCGACTCGCCGACAAGGCCGAAGGTTTCGCCTTGCTTAATGGAAAAGCTGATATCGTCAACGGCTTTCACGCTGCCGACCGTGCGGCCCAGCAGACCGGATTTGATCGGAAAATGTTTCTTCAGCCCGTTCACCTCGAGCAACGGCCGTTGTGCCTCAGACATGTGCAATCGCCTCCTCATACAACCAGCATGCGACTTTCTGCTGATCCCCGACTTCCTTCAACGCGGGCTGCTTGGTCCTGCAGATATCCATGCAATGCGCGCACCGGTCGTGAAAATAGCATGAAGGCGCGAGCTCCAGCGGATTCGGAACCTGTCCCGGAATGGAATACAGTTCTTCTTGGCGCTGGTTGATAATCGGCTTGGACTTCAGCAAGCCCTGCGTGTAGGGATGCTTCGGATTCTCGAACAGCGCGACAACCTCGCCTTCCTCCACGATCTTGCCCGAGTACATGACCACCACGTAGTCCGCCATCTCCGCCACTACGCCGAGGTCATGCGTAATGAGCAGAATGGACATGCCCGATTCTTCCTTGAAGCGGCGCAGCATATCCAGAATCTGCGCCTGTATCGTAACGTCGAGCGCGGTTGTCGGCTCGTCGGCGATGAGCAGCTTCGGGCCGCATGAGATAGCGATGGCGATCATGATGCGCTGCAGCATGCCGCCGCTCAGCTCATGCGGATACGAATTCGCGATCTGCTCCGCGCGCGAGATGCCCACTTCGCCGATCAGCTCGATCGCCCGCTTCCGCGCGGCTTTCTTGCTTAATTTCTGATGCTCCATGAGCGGTTCCATCAGCTGCTCGCCGATCCGCAGCACGGGATTGAGCGAGGTCATCGGCTCTTGGAAAATCATCGCGATCTCGTTGCCCCGGATGGTGCGAAGCTCGTTGCGGCTCAGCTTCAGCAGGTCTTCGCCGTTGAATGCGATGCTTCCGCCGGCCACCTGGCCCGCCGGCGCCTCGACCAGGCCCATGACCGACATCGCCGTGATGCTCTTCCCGCTGCCGGACTCGCCGACGATGCAGACAATCTCGCCTTCGCGGACCTGCAGACTAACGTCGTCGACGGCGCGGACGATGCCATCCTCGGTCGTGAAATGCGTGCTTAAATTCGTGATGTCAAGAACGTTATTCATGTTCGCGCACACCTACCTTTTCTGCTTGGGGTCCAAGACATCCCGCAGCCCGTCCCCGAAAATATTAATGGCGATGACCGTCGCGAATATCGAGAGACCGGGCGGAATCCAAAGCCACGGATGGTCTTGGAAGTCGATCATATTGTTGGCCGCGTCGATCATATTGCCCCATGTCGGCGTCGGTGCCATCACGCCGAGTCCGAAATAGCTGAGAACGGATTCGTACAGGATCGCTCCGCCGATATTTAACGTGGCAATGACGATGAGCAGCGGCACTAAGTTCGGCAGCAAGTGATTGAATAGTTTCCGGCGGTCGCGAAGACCGAGGACGACGGTCGCCTGCATGTACTCCCGTTCCCGCAGGCTGAGCATTTGGCCGCGAACCATCCTCGCTAGCCCCGGCCACCCGACGATGCTGAGCATCAGCATAACGATGTACATGCGGTATTCCGTCGGCACTTTCCACTCCGACAGCAGCGCGCCTAAGATGAACAGAAGCGGCAAGCTTGGAATCGTTAGCAGCAGATCGGCCAGACGCATGATGATCTGATCGACGATGCCCCGATAGTAGCCGGCGATGACGCCAAGCAGCGAACCCACGAAGACGGACAGCACCATCGAAGCGAGGCCGACCGTCAAGGAGATTCTCCCCGCCTGCAGCACGCGGGTAAGCACGTCGCGTCCAAGCGCGTCCGTGCCCAGCCAGTGCTTGAGACTCGGCGCTTTATTCATGAAGGCCATATGGATCTTGTTGTCCGTGTACGGCGAGAACAGCGGGCCGATGAAGCATGCCGCGAACATGAACGCCACGACGACGAATCCGAACACGGCGAGTTTATTCTTGAGCAGTCGCCTTACGGATTGTCTCCATAGCGACGTATATACAGGTTTAACGGGTTTAGGTTCGGACGGCGACAAAGCCGCAATCCCCTCTCTGTGTATCGTTGACATCCGAATGGACCTCCTACAGCCTGACCCGCGGGTCGGCGACATGGTACAAAATGTCCGAGACCAGCGTTCCGATGACGGTCAAAATCGCGATAAACAAGGTGAATCCCATGAGCAGCGGATAATCCCGCAAACTGAAGGATTGCATATAGAGCTGTCCGATGCCCGGCCAGTTGAAGATTTTCTCGATAATGAGCGAGCCGCCGAACAGCGCGGGAAGCTCGAAACCGACCAGCGTAATGGCCGGCAGCAAGGCGTTGCGCAGCGCATGAGTGAACAATACCTTGCGCTCCTTCAACCCCTTGGCGCGGGCCGTGCGGATATAATCCTGCTTGATGACGTCGATCATGTTGCTTCGGAAGTAGCGCGTCAGAGAGCCGACCCCGAGCAGTGTCATGACCATCACGGGAAGAATCATATGGTGAATGACTTCCTTGATGTAAGCCATTCCCGTCGAATTGCTTCCCGTCGTCAGCATGCCGCCCGGAGGGAGCCACTTCCAATCGACGGCCAGCATCTTGATCAGGAAGAGGCCGATGAAGAACGACGGGATCGACATCGCCGCGAAGAGCGCCACCATGACGATCGTATCGAACCACGAGTACTGCTTGTACGCGGCGACGACGCCGACGACGACGGCAATCAGCCACGTCAAGAACGTGGATACGACCGCGAGCAGGAATGAATTCCAGATGTATTGGTTAAACAAAGTGAGCACGGGCTTCTGCTGCGACAGCGAATAGCCGAAGTCTCCGTGGAAGGCGTTCTTCATCCAGATCGCGTACCGTTCGATCACGGGTTTGTTCAGCCCGTAGATCTCCCGAAGCTCCGCTTTGCGTTCCGGCGTCAGCTTGATATTGCCCGTGATGAAGTCGCCCGGCGTCAAGGCATACAGGCAGAAGATCAAGAAGGAAGCCGCGAATAAAATGACGATCATATACAGGATCCGCTTCGTAATGTACGTGCTCATAATCGACTCCTTAACCTGCGATTCCCCGCCCGGAGATCGGCAGGGAATCGCGTTTGATTAGTTCGTTACTATTGGCTCAGCGTCCAGCTCGGCAGGCTTGGAGCAAGGCCGTTGAACGGGCTGACGCTTAGATTCTGAATCCGTCCGTTATAGGCATACACGCTTTTCTTATAACTCGTGAAGATGACCGGCAGCTCGTCGTTCAGCAGCTTGTAAATATCTTTGTACACGGCTTTGCGCTCGTCGATATTCGACGTTGCCAAGCCCTTGTCGTACAACGCTTTGAACGCCGGATTGTCGTAGCCCGGAATTTCGCCGTCGACGAATTGGAGCAGGCCGTCCGACGGATCGGTCAGGAGCGACGTGGAGAAGGAAGCCATATCGTAATCGCCGCCTTCGACCTTGGAGACGAGCGCATTGAAATCCGCGAATACTTCAGGTTCGAATTTGATGCCCAAAGCTTCGTAATCTTCTTTCGCCACGGCAATGAAGATATCGGTTTCCGGCTTCTTGGAGCCCAGGAAGTGAACCGTCAGCTTCTTGCCGTCCTTCTCGCGAATGCCGTCCGCGCCTGCTTTCCAGCCGGCTTGGTCTAATAGTTCTTTGGCTTTCTCCGCATCATACTTGTACGGGTTGATACCGTCTTCCGTATACGACCACGAGATCGGCGAAGAAGGAATGTTCGCGACTTGGCCCGCGCCCTGCGCCGCGTCCACGTAGATGCTTTGACGATCCAAGCCGTAGGTGAGCGCTTGGCGGACCAGCTTGTCCTGCAAGGCCGGATGCTTCAGGTTCAATTGAAGATAGCCGTACGTGCTCGGCGTATAGGGAAGGATATTAACGAAGCCGAGCGCTTTCAGCTTATCGATATTTTCCTGCGTTGCCGTGAAGGATGCATAGTCGACCTCGCCCGTCTCCAGATACTGCCATGTATCGCCTTGGGCTGTCTTATAAATGAAATGCTCCGTCTTCGGTTTGCCGTCGAAATAATTCTCGTTCGCAATCATTCGGACTTCCTGGCCAGGAATGAATTTCTCCAGCTTGTACGGTCCGGTACCCAAGGGGCTTCCGCTCAGCTTCTTCATGTAATCCAGTTGCCCTTGCTTGTAGTCCTTGCCGTAATACGCCTTGGACAGCACGTCCGATCCGAGCAGCGTCAGCGCGCTGGCATTCGGTTTCTCGAGCGTGACGGAAACCGTCTGCGGATCGATGACTTTGATCCCGGAGATGCTGGTCGCCGTCCCGGCTTTATAGGCGTCGCCGCCTTGAACATGCAGACTGTTTACCAAAGAGTCGCCATCGTACGATTTGTCGTATAGAATCGTCCACGTGAAGGCGACATCGTCAGCCGTGAGCGGCGTGCCGTCGCTGAATTTCAGACCCTGGCGGAGATGGTACGTATAAGTCAGGTTGTCCGCGGATACGTCCCATTTCTCGGCTAAGCCCGGAATCGGAAGTCCTTTTTCGTCGACTTTGACAAGCGGCGTGTACAGCAAGGACGAAACGTTGCCATCGTATCCGCTTTGCTGGAAGTACGGCGTGAACGCTCCGCTCGGATCGGTCAAGCCGACGATAATCGTGTCCGTACGCTGCTTGGCGATGTCCGGCAGTTTGGACATGTCCGAAGCGGTGACAAGCCCTGAAGCGTCAGAATCCGTGGCAGGCGCGGCCGTGTTCGCCGAATTGCTCGGGGCAGGCTGATTGGCTCCCGCCGAGTTGGCGGCGCCTGCATTGTCGTTGTTGTTGCCGCAAGCAGATAACAACAATGCGCTTGCAAGTATAGCTGTTGACAAGGTTGCAATTTTTTTCTTCATGATACCCTCCTGGAATGGACTGCTATATGCCGTCTTTTTTTAATTCCGATAGAATTACTTTGCTTTCTTTGTCCTTATTATAAGTATGAATATCGGTTCTGTAAATAGAGAACCGAAAATAATTTCTTTGTATGAAGAATAATACAGAAGTTCATGATCGGCAACTATACTATCAGCGAGAATTCCTATTGTTTTGCGCCGCACAAAAAAAACGCTCCCGCACCGCGGAACTCGCGATGCGAAAGCGTTGATACAACACACGCAGGCTGCCTATCAGCTGCCCTGCTCGATATAACCCATGATTTTGCTGTGAACCTGCTCCAATGCGCTTGTTCGGAGACTGTAGGCCGTAAGCGTCTCGCCCTCGAAGTGCGCCGTCAGCATGCCGGCATGGCGAAGCTTGGAAATATGATCATGGGTAATCCCTTTGGATAATTCCATATGACGCACGATTTCAATGAACGAACGCGGCCCTTGATTGAGATATCTCAAAATCTTCAACCGGCTCTTCTCCGCCAAGCTGCGGATCATGCGGTACTCATGCGGCGTCAGGAAATCGTCGTCGCCTACGTATACTCTGGCGGCATAATGACAGACGGTGACTTTGCCGAAACTGCTGATGACGTTGATCGGCTGAAAATGATATTGCGGCATGAGAACCACCTGCTCGAGCCCGTTCATGGGCGTGAACGACAGCCCGTTCGTCGTCTCGTCGACGAACGCGAACGGATCCGCGGACGGAAGCGCTTGCTTGCGGGCACGCGCTTCTTGGGCGAGTCCCTCGAGGATCAAGGGGTCGACATGCCGAAAATATTGCTCGTGCCACTGCTCGAACAGCATCGCGGTATGATCGCGGAATTCACCCATCTGGTTCGGGAACTGGTTCCCGTAGGGCGACATTAATTCATACAGATCTCCCGGCGTCATCCCTTTGAGCCAATCGACGAAATCGCCGGCGCCTTCCCCGGGGCATAAATGAACGAGCAGATACGTCAGCTTCCAGTCGCCGTCGATCTGAACGCCGTCCAGCAGCTCCGCCAATTCGGGCGTGATCCGTTGACTGACTTGTTTCGCCCAGGACGGGGATAAATCGAGCTTTTTATGCGATTTACGACAAACATAGGCATGCAGGCTGCCCATGATTTCATACAATGGTTTGAACCTCACATCCAAGCTGTACTCCATGTCCGTACGCCCCTCTCTGCCTTTTATTATAGCAATGGATCTTCGATGCGCACCACTTCGAATTTTTGATGCCGCAACCGAATGGTCCCGGTCTCGGCGGCGTAGAGCGTGGAGAGCGGAAGAGCTGCTTGCTTGACTACACGATCGAATGCGATGCCAAGACAGTAGAAAATGAAAGGTCGGTGTAGAATATTTAATTCCGCCTTTTTATGAAACCGTTTACAATAAACGTGTATTTCATTCGAAAAGGAGGGTTTTTATGAAAGCAGCAAGAAGTAAATTCGCACTATTGTTGGCATTATCGCTCATCTTGTCTTTATCCTTCGTACCCGCCAGTCAAGCGGCGGGCAATGGGAATTTCCAGGTCGTAAACGGCAAAATTTACGACCCCAACGGTAACCGCTATGTCGCAAGCGGGTTAGACATGTATCTCAGCGACGGTACCGCCGACCAAGTCCTTGCCATGTTTCCGGGGATCAACTTCATCCGTATCCCTGATGATGGAATGAATGCTCCTTCCTACTTTTCGTCGTTCATCAATACAATGACCGCGCACGGCGTCGTCTGCGAGATCGAATACCATCCTTGGCCGACGATCGATACGAGCAGCGAGCCTAGCAATTACCTTAGTTGGATCAACTCACTCGCGAATTACTATAAGAGCAATCCCTATGTTTGGATCGGCACCATGAATGAGCCCACGAACGCCGCTTTAACCAATGAACACGTTGCCGTTTACAATCAAGTCAGAAGTACCGGCAACAATAATATCGTTGTCCTCTACACCGAGGGAGCGAATGCCCAAACCCCAAGCAGTTATGCTTCGATGCACGGGGTCGTCTGGGATTCACACTTCTATGGCTGGCTGTCCGACTATTCGACCAATGCAAGTACCGTTCAGAATGCCTATCTTAACGGCACCAAATGGATCGGCGGCGTTAACAACGCTCAATTCGGCTCCACGTATTATAGCAGCACCCTCAGCGCCGACGGGGCGATTCCGCTGATCAACGGGGAGTTCGGACCATCGACCGATGACCTGTCGACCGACGCTAACGCGAATCAAGTCATTGATACAGTCTCCAACTGGGCAGTTACCAATGGTTATTCGCAAGGTTATAGCGGCTGGAGCTGGTGGAGACCCGGCAACGGCATGGATAACGTGCAAAATAGCGGCGTGCTGACGACTTGGGGCACGCAGCTCAAGAATGCCATCCAGGCTACGAAAACGTGGTTAAGCAGCCAACCGGGACTTGGTTCGGCGAATTCGCTTGCCAATACCGGTTTCGAGTCGGGCTTGTCCTCATGGGGGACTTGGGGCAGCGCTTCGGCCGTAGCAAGCAATGCCAATTCCGGAAGCTACTCTGTCAAAGTGCCGAGCGGCGGCGGCGTGTATCAGGATATTAATGCAAGCGCCGGAGTCAGCTATAATCTGTCCGCCTACGGCAAAGCAGATGCAGGCGGCGGCAGCGGCGCCATCTATATCAAGGCCAAGAACGCAAGCGGTACCGATATCGCGGGTTCGGAAGTCGACCTCAACATTACATCCTCCAGCTATAGCAAGAAAACGACAACCTATGTAGCTCCTGCCGGTACGGCAAAACTGGAAGTCGGCGCCTGGACATCGTCCGGGACGATCTACTGCGATGATTATTCGCTTACGCCCAATTTACTTGCCAACCCCGGTTTTGAATCCGGCTTGACTTCATGGGGCAGCTGGGGCAGCGTTTCAGCCGTGACCGGAAATGCCAACTCCGGAAGCTATTCGGCCAAAGTTACGAACGGAAGCGGCGTATTCGAACAACTAAACGCTTCTGCCGGAACGACCTATCATCTCTCGGCTTACGGCAAAGCAGACGCAACCGGTGGCAGCGGCGCCATCTATATCAAGGCCAAGAACGCAAGCGGCGCCGATATCGCGGGTTCGGAAGTCGACCTCAACATTACATCCTCCAGCTACAGCCAGAAGACCGCCACTTACGTAGCTCCTGCAGGTACCGCAAAGCTGGAGATCGGAGCCTGGACGTCTTCCGGGACGATCTACTGCGACGATTACGTCATCTACTAATCGGGTATCGCAACCGTGGGGGAATCGTAGCAACAACGAAGAAAGACCAGTATCCATTAACGGATGCTGGTCTTCTTTGCTAAGGAACTGAATCGCGCTTATTTGCTTTCATAACCGCTTTTCGAATTCTAACGAACCACAGCGGCTTTATGTCTGAGAAAACAAGCGAAAAACCCTCTAAATAGCGTGTTTTCTGAAAATAAGGTTTTCTGGGTTCGTTAGATTTTAATTAGGCCGTTTTTGAGCCAAATAAGCTGCATGGGATTCGTTAGCAGGGACAAGGCAGGCGGCTCGACCGGCATACAGCCGGCATACAGCCCTTACTCACGCATGCCAGATACGCGGCATCGGCATCGATTCTTTTCCCAGCTCGGCCCAAGCGTATTTCAGCAGCAGCTCCGTCTTCAAAGCGGCATGCTCCGGATCATCCCATAGATTGCGAATTTCCTCCGGGTCCTCTTCGAGATCGAATATTTCGCCATAGGTTTGATTGTAATACACCGTGATTTTGTAGCGGTCATCGACGTACGTCTTCTGGTGAATGGTCGTCGGCTCATGCCGGAATTCGCAGATGGCATGATCTCTGGCCGTCTCCCGCTCCCCGAGCCATACGCCGCTTTGATTCACGCCCGTCATTGCGGAAGGTACGGGCAAGCCTGCAAGAGACAGGAACGTAGGCGCCAGATCCACCAGCGATTGAATCGCCGGCGATACGCGTCCGGCCGGAACGCGGGAAGGATAGCGGACCATGAACGGAAGTCTGATCAAGTCCTCGTAATGGAAGCCGCCTTTATGCTGCAGGCCGTGCTGACCGAAGAAATGGCCATGGTCCGTCGTAAACACGACAATCGTATTGTCCGCCATGCCAAGCGCATCGAGTTTATCCAATATCCGGCCGATGGCTTGATCCATGCAGCTAACCATGCCGTAATACGTCGCGACCTGTCTCTTGCGCTCTTCGGGAGAACGCTGAACATGGGAGTGGTAGCCATGAATGCCGAATCCCGTTTCGCGCAAAGCGCCGAAATCCGGATCCTCCTCCTGCGTCATTCGGAAATGCGGCGGATTGCGGTCATGCTCGCCCGGAACGGCCTTCGGAATCGTGAGCCGATCCGGATCATACATCGTATCCCACGGTTCGGGCACGAGATAGTCCGGGTGAGGGTCGAAGAAGCTTGACCATAGGAAGAACGGCTCCTCATTCGCCTTAAACTGCTCGAGCAGCGCGTTCGAACGTTCGGCAATCCACGTATTGTAATGGTACTCCTCCGGAATCGGCCATTTGTGCTCGATCGTTTTATCCATCGTCCCTGTCGGAGGAAGGAAGTAATCGCGCCAATTCAAGCAGCCTTTCTCCTCCATCCACAGCACATAATGCTGACCGACATGCGCCTCGTTCGTATGGTTGCGCGCCAATTCCACATGGTCGAATCCGTAGAAGGGGCCATTGAACTGCTTCCAGAACGCCAAATCTTGCAAAATCGGATAGGCCTCTAAGGACGGATACGCATCCGTGTCGATCAGCGGCTGAAAATGCGCTTTGCCGACCAGCGCCGTCCGATAACCGTTAGCGGCGAAATCCTCGCCGACGGTATGCCGGTCTTCCAGCAGTTTGGTGCCGAGCGTCCACGCGCCGTGCTGACTTGGATACATCCCGGTTATGATCGATGCTCTTGACGGCGTGCAGGTCGGATTCGGACAGTACGCTCTCGTGAACGTCGTTCCTTCCTGCGCCAGCCTGTCCAAATTCGGCGTCTGAATTTCCTTATTGAAGGCACCGATCGTATTCCAATGCTGCTGATCGCTGGTAATGAGCAAAATGTTAGGTTTATCCATGCTAGATTCCCCCTGTCAGCCTATTTGCTAATCGCTATCCTGATTACAAGGTAGAGCAATCCGACTCTTTCGGTCAATCCCCCTTCTCCCTTTCCCGCCAACGAATAGCTAGCCCTCCCCCGTCCGGGAGATCCTT
This sequence comes from Paenibacillus rhizovicinus, assembly GCF_010365285.1. Lineage (NCBI taxonomy): Bacteria > Bacillati > Bacillota > Bacilli > Caryophanales > Paenibacillaceae > Paenibacillus > Paenibacillus rhizovicinus. The sequence goes on along the minus strand of NZ_CP048286.1, from coordinate 5,217,059 downwards.
CGGAAAAGAGCCGGCGTTATGCCGGCCTGCTTCTTGAACGCATGATGAAAATAAGAAACGCTGCCGAAGCCGCAGCTATCGGCAATATACGAAATCGAATGATCCGAATGCAGCAGAAGCTCCTTCGCCCTGCTCATCCGTTTGGCACATAGATAAGCCGGCAGCGTAAAGCCTGTCACTCTCCGGAACGTACGGCTAAAATGCTCGGGTCCGACCAGTGCCTGCCGGGCCAGCCAGTCCAGCGTCATCCGTTCATCCAGCGGATGATCGTCAATATAACGCAATATTCCATCCATCCATGCAGCGCTTCTCGAAGGGGCCGGCGCCGCAGCTTCGTCCTGCCGGGTCTGCCGGCGGTTGATTGCGAGCAGCAGACGATGAAGCAGCACGACAAGCGCATGACGGCAGCCGACCCGCGCGCCGGACCACTCGCCGTTCATCTCGACGAGCGTGAGCTCGCATAGGCTCAGCTCCTCCCCTGTCAGCCATTGCCGATGCCCTTCGTCCCCATAGAACGGCTGCAGCGGATCGTAATCGCCGTCAGCCGCAAGCATCTTCACGATCGATGGGCGAAATAAAACGACCGAGCACAGAAACGGCCGGCTCTTGTCCGGAGCCGATCGGTGAAGCACGTTGCCGGCAATCGCAAAGACGCTGCCCTTCTTCATCGCGTACCTTTGATTGTCTATATAGAAGTCGCCTTCTCCTTCGTGAACGATGACGATTTCATGCATATCGTGAAAATGAAAGATCGGGGCAGCGAACTCCGACCGGCCTCTCATGCGGTAAGTCAGCCAAAAGGGGAATCCGGAATCGACGCCAATGGCTTCCTGTTCGACCTGCAAACGGCATCCTCCTTATTCGGATGGCGGCCTGGATCGCAATTCGGCCGACCATAGAAAAAAATCAAAAAAACGCATGCGCATATCGTATTATGACAACTGTGTCTTCCAACGTCCCGCTATACTGAATTGGCAGATAGTAAATAGCAAGGAGGAGCTCCATTGAAACCTTACGAAGACATGCAATTGCCCGATCTGCAAACGAGCTATTCCCTCTCCGGTGAGCAGATTGCGCATTACCGCGAGAACGGTCATACGATCGTCAGAGGCGTCGCTGCCAAGGAAGAGATCGTCCCTTACCGGGAAGTGATCCGACAATGCGTGTTGGCCGATGCCAAGCCTATGGAACCGTTGGAAAAACGTTCGACTTACGGCAAAGCGTTCATCCAGGTCGCGAATTTATGGGAGCGCTCGGAGGCGGCCAGGAAATTCGCTTTTGCGCGGCGCTTCGCCAAGATCGCCGCAGACCTGATGGGCGTGGACGGCGTGCGCATGTATCACGATCAGGCATTGTTCAAGGAACCTGGAGGCGGCCATACGCCATGGCATCAGGACCAAGTATTGTGGCCGATCGATACGGGCAAGACGATCACGATGTGGATGCCGATCGTCGATATTCCCGCAGAGATGGGGTCGATGACTTTCGCTTCCGGCAGCCACAAGCTCGGTTACGCCGTTGATCTGCTGATTTCGGACGAATCGCACCGGACGCTCAAGGAGCTGATCGCGGCCAAAGGGTTCCCGGCCGTTACTTACGGTGCTATGGCGGCGGGAGATGCCACGTTCCATGACGGCTGGACGATGCATAATGCGCCGGCCAATCCGACCGGAGATGCGCGGGAAGTGATGACCGTCATCTACGTAGCCGACGGCGCGCGAGTAGCCGAGGAAATCCGCACGCGTTCCCAAGCGCTCGATCTCGCCGGCTGCATACCTGGCGCAGGGCCGGGAGATCTCATTCAAAGCCCGCTCAATCCGCTCTTATACAGCAGGTCTAGTCCAGGCCAATGAAGCATCCACCGGGCTAAAAAGCACGAATCCGGCGAGGCAAAGGTTCCCCTTTGCCTCGCCGGATCGTTACAACTAGAGCAAGATGGCAGTCACCCTGCTCTCCCTCTCCAGAACTCACATATCGACCCGTTCATCGCCGGCCAGGCCGGTATGAAGCGCGCCGATCAGTCCGGCCTCGTCACCCAATTGCGCCGCCGAGACCTTCAGATACGACGCTTGATGCGGACAATGGCGCCCCAGCTCCTGCCTGATCGGCTCGAGCAATAGATCGCCCGCCGCCGCCACGCCGCCGCCGACGATAATCATCTCCGGGTCCAGCGCATACACGAGCCCGGCAAGCTTGCGCCCGATCAAGGTGCCTACGCGTTCAAACAACGTTCGCGCATCCTTGTCTCCTCGCATGCAAGCCTGATAAACCTCTTGTGCGGTAATGGAACCGCTCCGGGCAGCCAAATCGGGGATGCGGCCCGCAAGCACCAGCTCTTCCGCGAGACGGGCAATGCCGGTCGCGGAGGCGATCGTCTCCAGACACCCCGACTTGCCGCAGGAGCATGGCGCCGTTTCTCCGTCCACGATGTCATGGCCGAACTCGCCGGCCAGCCCGTTCGCCCCGCGAACCATCGCGCCATCCGCCATAATGGCTGCCGCGATGCCGGTGCCGATGGTCAGGCAGATCAAGTTGCGGCAGCCCTTGCCTGCGCCGCCGGCCGCTTCTCCCTTCGCATACGAACGCACGTCATGCTCGATCGCCACGGGCACGTTCAGCCGTTTCTTCATCTCCGCCGCCAAGTGGACGTCATGCCAGCCAAGGTTGCTGGCCTCGCGAACGATGCCATGCACCGCATCGATCTGGCCCGGTACTCCGATCCCGACCCGGCGCAGTCTGCCGCCTGCGCTGCGATCGTCCGCCAGCCGGCGCACCTCGTCCGCCAAGCGATCCAGCATCGGCGCAGCACCCGTGATCCGATCCGGCTTGGCCGTCGCGAAACTGCTTTTCATGACCAGCTTCATTTGCTCGTTAAATAGACCGACAACGGTATTCGTCCCGCCGATGTCGATCCCGGCGTATACGTCGCGCATCATTCTCCATCCCTCGACCGTTCCAAGACGCTAACGCGCCATTAAACGTATTTTCGAATAAACTGCACCGCTTCCGCGATATCGCGCGCTGGATCGTCGCCCGTCTCCCGTTCGACCGTCAAATACCCGTTGTATCCGATTGTCCGAAGCGCCGCAAAATAGTCATCGAAGCGGACATGCCCTTGGCCAAGCGGGACTTCCTTGCAGGTTTGTCTAGCCAGCCGCACCTTCTCGCTGTCGGGCGCGTAGCCATGGAAGCCGTATAAGTCTCTCGGGTCGGCCTCTCCGTACCGGACGCCGTCTTTCACATGCGTATGCACGATATAGTCCTTCAGCGCAATGACGCCGGCAGCGGGATCATCCCCGGTAACCATGATCAGATTGGCGGGATCGAAATTAACCGACACGCCGTTGGTGCTCAGTTTATCGAGGAACGACTTCAAATGCGCGCACCGTTCCGGACCCGTTTCAATCGCGAAATACGCATTCAGGCTTCTTGCATACACGCCAAGCTCCTCGCAGGCGCGCAGCATGCTGTCGTAAATTTCGCCGTTCTCGTCGTCCGGCACGATGCCGATATGGGTCGTGACCACGTTCGAGCCCAATTCTAACGCAAGATCGATAATCCGCTTCGACTTCTCGATCTTCTCGGGATTCATATGCTTATCCTGAAATCCATGTCCGCCAAAGTCCCCGCATAGCGCGGACACTTCCAGGCCGAGGGAATTTAGATAGGCCTTCAATTCGTTCCGCGCGGACGGCGACAGCCGGTCGGGAGCCATCTCGCCGTTGACCGCATAGATTTGTACGCCGTCGGCGCCAACCGCTTTCGCTTTGATCAACCCTTCGCGAATGCCGAGATTAAAACTGTCCACCATGACGCCGATTTTATTAGACAATGCCATAATCGTTCTCCTTCTCCGGCTTATATGAGTTCGTTTCGGTAAACTTCCTTGCCTTGCACATAGGTCGCCTTTAGCGATAATTCACTGTCCAGGATAAGGAAGTCCGCATCCTTGCCGACCGCGATCGAGCCTTTCCTGCTGTCCATTCCGCCTTGGCGGGCAGGTACCAGTGTCAAGGAAGGCAGCACCTTCTCGATAGGCAGTCCGGTATATTCGAGGACGTTGCGGAAGGCCTGAATCATCGTCAAACTGCTTCCGGCGAGCGTTTCCGTTCCATCCAAATAAATCGTTCCTTGCGATACCCGCTGTCTTCCGTATAAGCCGTCGGGCAGCCCCGTGCAATGAACGGCATCCGTAACGACGCATACGTTCATTTCGCCCTTTACCTCATAGAGCATCTTCACCAATGCGGGATGGACATGAACGCCGTCTGCGATCAGCTCCGTCGTCAGCTCGGATAATATCAGCCCCGCTCCGGCGACGCCCGGCTCTCGATGGTGAAGCGGCCGCATCCCGTTGAAGTGGTGCGTCGTATGGGTAACGCCGTTTCTGACGGCCTCGGACACTTCTGCGAACGTCGCATCCGAGTGGCCGATCGAGACCGTAACGCCCCGTTCTTGAAGAAAACGAACCAGCTCCATTCCCCCGGAAAGCTCGGGAGCCACTGTAATCAGCTTCAAATGGCCGCCCGCTGCGGCGATATAGCGTCCCATTTCACCAAGGTCCGGCGTTCTCAATTCATGGACCTTGAACGCGCCTTTGCGTTTCTCGTTCAGAAACGGCCCTTCCATATGGATGCCCGCCAGCGCCGCTCCGGACAAGCCCTGCTCCGCCGCTTGCGCCGCGGCTTTCAGGGCAGCGATGTTCCCTTCCTCGCCCGTGCCCGCCCCTCCGGTCGTCGCAAGAAATGCCGTCGTGCCCCGAGAAGCGTGGAACCGGCTCATGCCGTCGAGATGCTCGTACGTTCCCTCCATCACGGCGAAACCGTTCCCGCCATGCACATGGACGTCAACGAACCCGGGAATAATCAGATCCCCATTCAACGGAATGATGCGGGTATTCTCCTCCATGGCTTGAGGAAGCTCCGCGGCAATCGCGCCGATCGTGCCGTCAGGCAGAACAAGCACATGCCCGCCCTCGATCTTTCCTTCTTCGGTGAACACTGTCCCGTCGACATACCAGGTCGCCGGTCTTGCATTCGTAACCTCGCTCACGCAAGCCACTCTCCTTCGCTGCCTTAAATGATTACCGAATCTCCCGCTTCCGACGAACGGCGGATCGCATCGAGCATTCTGACGACTTGGCAGCCTTGATCCACGCCCGACAACGGCTGTTTCCGTTCCCTTACGCAATCGATGAAATGATTGATTTCGCTCTCGTAATTGTCGTTGCCCGCTACCTTGAGCGTGCTGTCGACAGGCAGATGGCTCAGTTCCTTGAAGACGGTGAACGGATCAAGGCTCGCGCCTCCCTTGGTGCCGTACAGCTCGATCTTGATCGTATCGTCCTGGACGCCGTTCATCGCCCAGCTTGCATCGATTGTAAGCGCGGACCCGTTCTTGAAGGTGATGAACGCCGTGCCGAGATCCTCCACGTCGTAGACCGGATCCGCTTTATTCTCGCTGGACAACGCTTCATAGAAGCCGACTCCCTTCGTGTCGTAAGGAGCGATCTTATGGAACAGCTTCCCCAGCGCGCGCTCCGGTTCCGGCATGCCCATCATCCACCAAGCAGCATCGAGCGCATGAACCCCGATATCCATCATCGGTCCGCCGCCCGAGTATTGATTCGATGTGAACCAGCCGTAAGGGACGCCGCGTCGGCGCATGAAACGCGCTTTGGCGTAATAGATATCGCCTAATTCCCCGGATACCGCGATCGCATGCAGCGCCGCGAACGGGTTGCTGTAACGGGCGCTCATGCCGACCATTACGACCCGGTCCGATGCATTCGCCTTCGCGCGAAGCAGCTCCGCATCTTCGACCGATACGGCCATCGGCTTCTCGACCAGCACGTCAAGTCCGCGCTCCAGCGCCAGCAATGCCAGCCGGACATGGCTTTCATTGAAGGTGCAGATGCTGACGGCATCCAGCACGGTTCCCGAGAACATCGCTTCCGCGGAATCGAATGCTTGATTGATCCCGTACTTCGCGGCGATTTCCCCCGCGCGGGCCAAATCGCGATCGGCTACCGCCACGAGTTCCACATGCGGATTCTTCATATAATTAGGCAAATGGCAGGCATTCGCGATGCCTCCTACGCCAATAACACCGACTCTGACTTTGTTCATTCCAATAACACCTCTCATTAATCATCGAATTTTCCCGAAGCCGGTCGTTAGAATAAAGCGTGATACAACGGCATGCCCACGGCAGCGATAACGATAGCCGGCAGCAAATTGCCTACGTTGATTCGTTTAATCTCCAAAATGTTAATGCCGATCCCGATAATCAGCACGCCGCCGACGGCCGTGATTTGCGCGATGACCGCGTCGAGATCCCCGCTGCTGAGCCCGCTCGAGATTAGCGCCGCGGCCAGAGAGAGGATGCCTTCGTACAGAAGAATCGGCAGCGCCGAGAAGACGACCCCAATCCCTAATGTCGATGCGAAAATGATGGCCAGGAATCCATCCAGCATGGCCTTCGTATACAGAATGTCATGATTATGCCGCAAGCCGCTGTCCAGCGAGCCCAGGACAGCCATCGCTCCGATGCAGAAGACGAGCGTCGCCGTAACGAAGCCCTCGGCCACCGAACCCATCTTCGAGTTTTGCTTGTCGCCGCGGACGACGGCCTTCTCGAGCCAGTCTCCCAACTGCTGGAGACGATCTTCGATGCGGAGCAATTCGCCGATAACGCCGCCCGCTACCAGGCTGAAGATCGTTAACAAGATGTTGGCCGGCTTGATCGCCATCGTTATGCCTAATACGGCGATCGACAAACCCAGCCCTTGCATGACCGTTCTGCGAATGCGATCGGATATGCGAGGAACCAGAACGCCGAGAAATCCCCCGGCAATAATCGCGCAGGCGTTCACGATTGCTCCCCATAACACCATAGTTATCAGATTCCTTTCTGAATGCTAATTAAGCCAACCAGTTCGCCGCTCACTGCCAGTCGAACAACACGCCGTTATAATCATCCTTGCGGAAACGCAGCCCCTCGTAAGCTTGAGGAGCTTCTTCCGGCTTCACGACATGGCTAATCAGCGGTTCGATCTGCAGGCGGTTCTGTTCCATGAGGCTGAACACGACCTTGGAGTTGCGGTAGATTGAATGCTTGACGAACTCGTTCGGCATGACGGGATAGCGCCATTCGTGCGCGCCCTTCAGCGTCAAGTCGCCGCCTTGATAGAGATGGCAATGGTTGAGCGCGTTCGTCAAATCCGTCTGATATTCGCCTCGCGGGCTGCCGAGCAGAATCAACTCGCCGGAGCGCTTCACCCAATCGAGCGCGTCTTCGGCCACCTTCGGCACGCCGGTCGCTTCGATCATCGTGGACACGCCTTCTCCTTGCGTAAACGCCATGATCTGTTCCTTGACGCTGCCCTGTCCGATCTGAACGGCATGATTCAACCCGCACTGCAGGGCCATGCGCAGCCGGCTCTCCGACAGGTCTACGCCGATAACGTTGCCGCCTTGCAGCTTGGCAAGTTGGGATGCCATGTTGCCGACCAGTCCCATCCCGCTCACGCCCACGTAGTCTCCGACTTCAATCCGGGAGGAACGGATTGCCGTGATCGCCACCGTTGCCAGCCGCGTAAAAGGAACCCGGCGCGATTCCAGGCCGTTCGGCACCTTCAGGCAGAAGCCGTCCGTCTCCACCACTTCGTATCTGGCATGGTTGCCATGATGGTAGATACGATCTCCGACCTGGAAGCCGTTCGCTTCCGGGCCGAGCTCTACGATCTCGCTGACGGCCGAGTATCCCGGCACGCCCGGCATGAGGAACCAGCTCTCCAAGCCCGACAGGCATGCGAGTTCCGTTCCCGCGCTGATCAATGTATATAATTTGCGAACCAAGGCTTGCTTTCCTTCTAGCCGGCGATCCGCAATGCTGCCATGTTGAACGTCGACTTTCCAGGGTTCCGTAAAGACGATTTGCGTATTTTCCATCGGGTGCATGCCTTCTTCCAATGAGTAATTGGCGTTCTATGAATATCCATCTGCTACCTAACCATCTGCTACCTAACCATCTGCTATATCCTTGGTTTGCAGCCCCTGACTAGCCTTTCACGGAGCCGACAGTGAGACCCTTAACGAAATACTTTTGCAGAAACGGATAAACCAATATGATGGGCCCGATGCCGACGATGGCCATCGCCATTCTTACGGTTTCGGTCGGAATCGTCGCCGCCACTTTTCCCGCTACGGAGGCATCTACCCTCCCCGAGTTTAAATATTGAATATTGTTGATGACCTTGTACATCAGGTACTGCAGGCTGACGAGATGATTGTTGCTGATGAATACCGAGCTCGTAAACCAATCGTTCCAGTAGGTTAACGTTTGGAAAAGGCCGATCGTCGCCATGACCGGCGTAGATAGCGGAAGGATAATTTGCGCGAATATTCGAACTTCTCCGGACCCGTCGATCTTGGCTGCTTCGATCAAAGACCCGGGTATCGTATTGGAGAAGAAGGTCCGCATGATCAGCACGTTGAACGGCACGACCAGATTGGGTATGATCAGCGCCCACAACGTATCTTTCAATCCCGCGACCGAATAGGCCAAATACCAAGGGACGAGCCCGCCGCTGAACAGCATGGTGAAAAAGACGATGAATGCCAGCGCATTGCGGTACGGCATATCTTTGCGCGAGATCGGAAACGCGTACAGCGCCGTTAACAGCAGACTTCCGATCGTGCCGACAACGGTGACCAGGATTGAAATCCCGTAGCCGCGTATGATTTCGCCGGGGTCCTTGAACAAGTAACGATACGCATAATCGGAAAATTGCTTCGGAATAATGTTATATCCGTGCAGCACGATCGCGTGCTCGTTGGTAAAAGACACGGAGATGACGAGCAGCAGCGGAAACAGGCAAGCGATGGAAAGCAGTATGAATAGCACGACCAACAGCGCGTTCGTCAAACGGGAAATCTGATTCACTGCCGAAGCGGAATCTCCCGTGCCCCCGCTCGTGATTTGAGAATCGATATTTGGATTCATGTCCGCCTCCTCCTAGAACAACGCATTTTCTCTGCTTACGCGGCGAACGATGAGATTCGTAGCCAAAACCAGCACCAAGCCAATTACGGCCTGATAGAATCCGGCAGCCGCCGACATGCCGACATTGCCGCTAATTAAGAGGGAACGATAGACAAACGTATCGATAACATTGGTCGTCGGATACAATGCCCCTGTATTGAGCGGAACCTGGAAGAATAAACCGAAATCCGCATTGAAAATTCTGCCGACCTGCAAGATCACCATGACAATGATGACCGGAAGCATTAACGGAAGCGTGATCCGGCGGATTTGCTGCCATTTCGTGGCCCCGTCGATGACGGCCGCTTCGTAATATTCGTGATCGATTCCCACGATGCCGGCCAAATATACGACCATCCCGTAGCCGACGTTCTTCCAGATATTGACCAATGGAAGGATGAAAATCCAATCCTTCGCTTCCGTATACCAGGAGATCGAGGACAATCCCATCGGCTCCAAAATCGCCTTATTGATATAACCGTTTCCTCCGAGAAAAGCATATGCCAAGTAGCTGACAACGACGAAAGACAGGAAGTAAGGAAATAACAGGACGCTTTGAAACATTCTCGACAGCTTCGTGCTTCGAAGTTCATTCAAGGCAATCGCCAGAAAAATAGCAACTACGGTAGTCATCACGATAAACAACAGATTGTACAGCACCGTATTCCGCGTGGCGATCCACGCATCTTCCGTTTGGAACAGGTATTTGAAATTCTCCAGCCCTTGCCAAGGACTTCCCAGGATCCCATCGGCAAAGTTATAGTTCTTGAAGGCAACGATGACGCCGAACATCGGGATATAGTTGTTGAAGATCAATACCGATAAAGGCAGCAGCAGCATCAAGAACAAGGCACGATATTTGACGATGTTTCGGAGAAATTGCGAAGACATCATGAAGCCCACTCCTTTACTCGCTATCTTCCCTAGGGAGGGAAGGCCGGCAATTCCTTCGAACACCGGCCTGATTGTATTCAACGCTGCGACAATTAACCCTTATTCGCCAGGAATGCGTCGATTTGTTTTTGTCTCTCGGCGATGACCTTCTCAAGTCCCGCCTTCTTCATCTTGTCTACGAAATCAGGCAAAACCTTCTCGTAATCGATCGTTCCCGTTGCCAGACCGTCTATATAGGCATTGTAAACATTATTGATTGCGGCTTCCTCGTTCTTGACCGGATCGGCATTAAAGGTAAAACCTACGATCGGGGACGGTTTTGCCGATGCGTTAAAAGCCTTGTACGCCTCCCACTTCTGGGAATCCTCGTTATCCCACAGATAATCGAGGAACTGGTTGCCTTCCTGCCAGCTGTTTCCCGGCGCATAGGCGCTTTGACCCGCTTGCACGCCGTCCGGCAGCTTGATGACATTATCGCTGACCTTCACGAAATGTTTGCCTTCCACGCCGTTGACGAGCGTATTCAGCAATTGCGCGTCCGTGTGCAGCAGATTGATCAGCATCATCGCGCGATCCGGGTTTTTGGACGTGCGTGAAATCGCTGTCATCGAGCCGGACAGATCGGCACTTGTCGTGTAAGGCTCGCTAAGCGCGACTTGCACGAGCGGATGGCCCCACCCTTGGCTTAGCACTTTATCTTTGCCAGGCGTCAACTGTGACCATTCTGCAAAAACGGTACCTGCTTGATCATTAGCCGTGCTGTCCTTCTGCGTGGCAGGATCTTGCTGGAAGAAGCCCTTTTGATTCCATTCCTTCATCGTCTTCAGCAATTGCAGCATCTCCGGCGTCTCCCATTGATCGACAACCTTGGTCGTTCCGTCAAGCGGAATGACGCCCGGAACCGGATCGCTGCCGTTTTGCTCGTATGGGATTAAAGTCGTTACGTTTTTGGAACCCCAGAACGGCACGACACCAGTCTCTTTGTCCTTGATCGTCTGCAGCATCGGTTCCAGATCGGCCAACGTCTTGACGGTGCTAAGATCGAACTGGTACTTGTCCACCAAATCCTTGTTCAGCATGACGCCGAATTGCTCGGCCAGTTCCTTCTCGATCGGAATCGCGTAATTTTTGCCGTTAATCTGCGTGCCCGAGAGAAGCACCGGATTGATTTGCGCTTTCAGTTCAGGCGCATCCTTGTCGAGCAAATCCGTCAAATCCGTGAATGCGCCTTTGGCGACGTTGACGCTGTAATCGCCGCTGCCCGTCCATACCAGGTCGAACGGTTCGCCGGAAGCGACCATCAAATTGATTTTTTGATCCCAGTTGCCCCAGTCGACTGCGTGAATCTTGACCGTTGCATTGATCTTGTCTTTCAGCTGCTTGTTCATCTCTTCTTCTACCGCAGCAACGTCCTTTTGCTCTCCGCCTGGGTAATAAATTGACAGCTCCACCGGATCCAGACTTGGAGCCGCATCTGGCGTCGCGTTGTTTGCTTTGGCGTCTGTCGACGCGTTGTTTGCTTTCGCGTCCGTCGACGCGTTGTTTGCCGTCCCGCCGTTCGTCGCATGAACCGCATTGGCAGCCGAATCGGAATTACTGTCCTTGGAGCACCCGACAAGTGTCGTAGCCATTACAAGCGATACCGCCAGCGCCGTCGTCCCCATCTTCTTGTTGAACTGCATGGAAATCCCCCTCATCAATCTTCGTAGTCTTCTTCGCGTCTTGCACAGTCCCTATTGTAGAGGCATCCATCAACAAGCTAAATAAAATAATCTACGGCGGCATTCAAAATTCTATTGATTTTCCAAAAGCGGATGCAGCGGGTCGAACGAAGGAAACACATAGTGGTCAATATTGATCAATTTGGCGGTTTTAGCTTCGTTAAGCGACTTGTTATACAGCTCCGTTAACGCTTCCAAGGCCGCTTCCGGCTTCTCTACGCCCTCTACGATTTGCCTGTAGACTTTCATCCGCAGCGAATCGCCTATGTTCTTGGGACCGCTCGAAGATGGCGCATCCTGCAAAATAAACTTGGGCTCTTGCGGGTATGGCGATTCCTCCGATCCAGGCAGGAACGCTTCGAATTCGGGCAGCAAAGGCTGATTTCCGGAATCGCCCGTCACGTCCTGACGCGTCGGAATCAAGTTACCCTGCTTGTATAAGGCGCCAAGGAACGACGGAGATTGCAAAAACTCCCACAGCTCCGCGGCTTCCTGCTTATGCTCCGAAAAGGCATTGATGACGAACGGCGGATCAGGATAAATGATCAGTGCGCCCTTGCCTTTGAGGGATGCATCCAGCAGCGGAGGCATCGCGACTCCCCATTGAAAGGCATGCGCATCCATCGCGCTGAACTGCGCGAAATCCCGGTTGCTCATATACATCATGCCGATATTGCCCTGGGCGAATTGCGTCAAGGCCGTGTCGCTCTTCAGCGATATTTCGCCGGGAAACAAGCCTCCCTCCCGCTTCATCGCCAATATCGTTTCAAACCAAGGACGGTAGACGGTGAAATCGTACCGGCCATGCGCAAAATCATAGTAGTCGATGCCGCTGTACGTATTCGCCAGCTCGAGCGGCTGTATGAAGCCGGCCCAATCTTCGCCCGCCGGAAGCGCAAACCCGTATTTCCGATAACCTGTTCCCGCTTTCGTAATGGAATCGGCGCAGACGCGCAACTCATCGAGCGTGGCCGGCGGCTTCCCTTCCAGGCAGCCAGTTCCTGCTTTCAGCAAATCTTTGTTGTACACAAGACGCAGCGTCATCATGCTGGACGGAACCGCGTAGTAGTGTTCGTTTTCCTTCGTATATTCGGCTGCCCAACGCGGAAAATGCTCGCTGATCTTGCCGTCTACGATCTCGGACAAGTCTTGAAGCCAGTTTTTATAGACATACGTCGTCAGCCAATCCGTTCCAATCTGGAACACGTCGGGAGCTTGTCCAGACGTCATGAGCATATTAAGCGTCTCGTCGTATCCATCGGTCGGCAAGGGCATCAGCTCGACTTTGTACGCAGCATGGTTCGCGTTAAAATCATCCAGCTGCCTCTCCAGGTCCTTCGTCGCCGCGGAGGACTGCACGCCTAACTTGATTTTCACTTGCGGCTTGAACGCCTTGTCGGCGTTCTCCGCTTGCTGGCTATTGGCGTCCGTGCAGCCCGACAACCACATGCATACAAAAATCGCCGCCGAAAGCGAGAGAGTGCTTTTCATCATATCCCTATCCCCTTATAATGTTAAAAATACGAATCATTCCGCAATTGTCTTCTCCAGCATCGAAAGGAAGGCTGCAGCCATGCTCCGGAAGCTCGAATCCTTAATGCCGAACGTCAACCTGAAGTACCGATTGCTGCTCTACTTCCTGGTTCTGGTTATCCTGCCGACTTCGATTATTTCTCTGACCATCTACAACGAGTCGTACCAGACGATCACGAACAACATCAACGCCTCCATACAGAAAAACTTAACGATGACGGAAATCGTCATCAACAAAAAGTTCGACGAAATGGGCGACGTGGCGAACTCCATCTATCTGAATCCGGACATGATCGATATTTTGTCGGCGGACCCTCCGTCCGACCAAATCGGCTTCGTGAACGAACTGGCCAATTTGAACAAAATTCTCGACAGCTATGCGAAACCCAACGGCCCCAATGCCCAATTCGTGCCGAAGCTGTACATGTTGAACAGACCCGAATACTTTCAGTATAATTTCTCTCGCAACGTATCCACGATCAGCGAAATCGAAACGAAGCAATGGTACACCGACTTGCCGCCCAAAGCCCGTTATTCCGTTATCGGATTGCAAATCAATACTACGTCCTCCGGCACGGTCTACACGATCAAGCTCGCCAAGCGTCTGTTCGGATTGAAGAACGTCGCTATTCCCTATGTCGGCCTGTTGACGATCGACGCGGATATTAACGACTTCAACAGCATGCTGGACCAGTTGAAACCTTCCGTCCATAGTTCCGTCTTCATCATCGACAGCCAAGCGAACGTCATCGTGAGCCCGGACCTGTCGTTAGTCAGCGAGAGCATGGCGGATTCGCCCTATATCAAAAAGTTAATGAACAGCCAGAGCAACATCGGCTCGTTCGGCGAACGCATCGGCGGACTGTCCGAGCTCGTCTCCTTCCGGCGGATCGACTCGCTGGGCTGGACGGCCGTCTCCATCTCTCCGACCAGCGACCTGAACGGCAAGCTGATCTCGTTCCGGCGGGCGATGTACGCGGTGCTTGCCCTATGCATGGCGCTGGCTTTCGGAATCGCGCTCGTGCTGTCGAACAATATTACGAATCCGATCCGCAAGTTCATTAAGTCGATGTCCTACGCGCAAGAAGGAAATTTCGACATTCAGATCCAATACGCGCGTAAAGACGAGTTTACCTATTTGTTTAGTCAATACAATAAAATGATAATGCAGATCAAAGAACTGATCAATAAATTGTACGTCAGCGAAGTCAAGAAGAAGGAAGCCGAGCTTAAAGCGCTCCAATCGCAGATTAACCCGCATTTTCTGTACAATACGCTCGACTCGATTAACTGGATCGCGCTCCGTCATGACGTGCCCGACATCAGTCACATGGTGACGAGCCTGTCCGACTTTTTCCGGTACAGCCTCAGCAAAGGAAGAAGCATCATCCTGATCGAAGAAGAGATTCGCCAAGTCGAGAGCTACTTGTCGATTCAGAAATTCCGATTCAAGGATCGGCTCGACTACTCGCTTCAGATCGAACCGGAAGTTTACGGTCATTACACGGTGAAGCTGATTTTGCAGCCGCTAGTTGAAAACGCCATCATCCATGGCATAGAGAAGCGCCACGGCAGAGGCTGCATCGATATCCGGGCACGCATGAACGGGGCGTGGATACATGTCGAAATCGCCGATGACGGTATCGGCGCCGATGTAAATGCGCTGAACGCCATGTTGGACGACAATAGCGGGACGAATAAATCCTTCGGAACGGTAAACGTCAATCAGCGGCTTAAGCAGTTATTCGGCAACGAGGCGGGCATTCGTTATTACGCAAGGGACGGACAAGGCCTTATCGTCGTCGTGACGATTCCGGCCGTTACAACCTGGGAGGATGAAGAGGACCATGCTAACGATGATTATCGCTGACGACGAATACAACGTGCGGGAAGGGTTGAAGGAAGTCGTTCGTTGGGAGGAGCTCGGCATTCAGGTGATCGGGGATGCCGCGGACGGCCAAGAAGCGGTTGAGCGATGCCGCGAACTGAAGCCCGATATCCTTCTGACGGATATCCGCATGCCCCTGATGGACGGGCTGGAAGCCGCGATCAAATTGAGAGAGCTGGGCAATCCCGTTCGGCTCATTATCATAAGCGGCGCGGAAGATTTCAATTACGCGAAGACAGCGCTGAGCCTGAACGCGGACGGTTACATTCTGAAGCCGATCAAGATCGCCGAGCTGCAGCAGACGCTCCGCAAGGTCGTTGCTTCCATCCTCGCCGAGCGCGGCCGGGAAGCGCAGACCGAACAGCTGCAGCAGCAGCTGCATCAGAATATGCCCGTGCTTCGCGAGAAATTTCTGACGCAATTAACGCTTGGCATGATGAAGGACGAGGAAAGCGTACGGCAGAAGATGACTTACTTCGCTTTGCCGTTCACGACGGAAGGACCATGGACGGCTGCCGTGCTCCAAATCGACGATTACGAGAAAGCCGTCGAACGCTACAGCGGAACGAATAAACAGCTGCTCAGCTTCTCGGTCAACAATTTGCTGGAGGAGATCGTGTCCCGAAGCGGGAGCTGCGTCACCTTCTTCATGAATGAAAACGAGCACGTCATTCTGTTCAGCAGCGCAGCGCGCGATGATCGCAGCCCAATGAACGTCTGCCGGGAGATGATTCAATGCGTGCATTCCTTCCTGCAGCTGCCCTCTTCGTGCGGAATCGGGAATCCCGTACGGAATGCCACCGATATTTACAACTCCTATCAGGAGGCGCTGGCGGCCATCAAATACCGGTTCTACACGGGGAAAAATTCGGTACTGTCGATCGGGGATTTTCAATCGGACGACCGGTCCGTGGAGTTCCCTCAGCTCTTCGACGCGGAGCAGGATCTGCTCCGGCTCATCAAACTCGGCGATTCGGAACAGGCAGCAGCCAAAATCCGGTTCATCTTCAATACGCTGTGCGACAATAGGCGCTTGCCTGTCGGATACGTCCAGAGCGTCTGCGCCGAGCTTGTCAACGTGGCGGGCAAAGCCGTGCTCGAGCTCGACGAGAACATCCGGCATATCGTTCCGGATTATTCCTCCGTGTTCCACGATATTTACGGCAAGCGGGAAGCAGCGGAGCTGCAGGAGGTTATGCTTGCCTTCTTCGGCAAGCTGACCGCGCATTTCGCCCTGAAGCATTCCCAGAAAAATGCGCGGACCATTCACAAAATCAAGACGATCATCGAACAAACCTACATGAATCATATTTCCCTGACGAAGCTTGCGGAAGAAGTTTATCTATCGCCGAACTACATCAGCTTGATCTTCAAGCAAGAAACGGGGGAGAGCATTACCGAGTATATTACGAAAGTGCGCATGGAAGCAGCTATGGAGCTGCTGAAATCTCCGGATCTGAAAATACTGGAGGTCAGCGAAATGGTCGGCTTCGAGAACGCGACTTATTTCAGCACCGTGTTCAAGAAATACGCCGGCATGCATCCGCAAAAGCATCGTTCGCTGTATCTGAATGAGTAGCTCTGTTTCGTGCAGAAGGAATACAAGACAAGCATATTGACGTGCCAATCGGCACGTCAATTTGTTTAAATCAAGCTAAAAAGCGGTCATTTACGCTCATCGTTCTACATGCTTCTTTGTAAATCTCGTAGTTCTTTCCACGATATAAGATTAATCCGCTCACTGTTCATTAATTGCTTCATATCGATATCCTTAAGCAGACGATATTCCATTTCCCTTTCTGTATAACAGCTCGTTATTGCTTTTAACTGGTCGGTTATTTTAGACGGATGTAGAGTCAGTTGGGTTATTCCAGGTCTTATGTTCCTTAACAGTTCGGCTAATTGATTCTTCATTTTGCTGTACGCTATTCCGGGATTCAAGCAATACGGAAGAGAAACTATATCATCAATTAATGCGATTTTTCTATCTTTTGCCGAAGCGATCCTTTTTTGAAACAACCTCCGTTGATCGATATTAAAAAAAGGCTGTTCTACGATCCTGTTAGGTAAATTAAATGGGAGGCAATATTTTTCACATAAGTCAAATGCCATTTCTAAAAAATCGCGACCTGTGAATAATCCCATAACGCTCCCCGCATGGCTGTCGAGATGGGTTGGATCAATGCCATTAACGATTGCACTTTGAATCTGAGCCTCCATTTCCATTCGAACCTCATCCTCGTCGGCATTTCTCTCTAGTAAAGCAACATCAGCGTGAAATTTTCCATCTGCTGCGATTAAACTATTCAATGTCCTTTTATTGAACGCCGGTGTATAAGGACTCAACTCACCACTTGTTAGTGTAAGATGAATTCCAATATTCTTTATGCCTTTTTGCTTGCTTATCTCCATAGCTTCCTTTGAATCTGAGCAAGGAATCATAATCGATGCGGAGGTTATAGCGTTATCTTCAAACAAATTAATAATCGCTTCGTTAGTTCCCTTCGTTATTCCGAAATCGTCTGCATTGATAATTAGCAATCGGTCATTGGCTGTAAAGCCTAACTTTTCAATCATCGATTTCCCTCCTGCAACTGATTCATGCGGACAACAAGTATACAGACCTGTCCTTAATGACTCCCCAATGCCGTATTCTACAAGCACAATCCTCATCTCCATCCGATTTCCGATAGAAATTTAAATGTTATCATAGTTTCTTTTATTAAACCCCTTCTTGAAAGCGAATACAATCAAGTTGAAATCATTCTAGTCGAAAGGCCCTCTATGCTTCATTGCTAAATGCCGGTTGCGCGCATCCGCACCGGACAATTCACAACAGAAAGGTGATCATGAATGAGAAGAAAGACATTAAGAAAGGTGACCGGCGTGATCTCGTGCGCCGCTATCCTGCTGTCGTACGGCTATACGCCGCGAATCGCCAGCGCATCGGCACCGGAGGTCTATGATGCCGTAATTTCTGCCCAGGACCAACAGACCGTCAAAGGCTGGGGAATCAACGGAGGCGACGACTATTCCTACTGGGGCGGGGCGATCACTTCAGCGGAACACAAGGCGGAATTCAACGCCGTATTCGGCGGCGTTAATAACAACGGCGATCCCGATCCGGGTCTTGGCATTACGATCGACCGGGTACCCGTCAACATCATGCTCGGCGACGGGGCAGGCAATTTGAATGTCAAATACATGGACGAGAAATGCCAACTGATTCAAGCGCTTGCCGCTAAGAACCTGCCCTACGAAATGTCGGTATGGAGTCCGCCGGTCGGCATGAAAACCCTCCCGATCGCCGGCGACAAAGACGGCAATGGCGGCGTCGTTACGCTTCGGGTGGACAAAGAGGACACGTATGCGAAATATATCGTGAACATGATGAAGTATATTCAAAGCAAAGGATTGCCTCTTCCCCAATTCTTCGCGATTCAGAACGAGCCATGGACGATGGCCGATTACGATGCGGCCTATTATACCCCTCAGCAGTATCAGCGCGTAGTGAAGAAGGTCAGAGCGGCATTGGATGCTACGCAAGGTACCGCCACTGACGTGTCGGCCGTAACGCTGCTCGGACCCGAGGACGGTTATTTCTCCTCCACGCAATTCCTTGGCGAGGATTTCTCCGATCTGGCCAAAGATCCCGAGCTCGATCATGCAATCGGAGCTTTCTCCACGCATTCGTACGACTGGGGTGGCACGGATATCATGTCCTGGGTACGCGCGACGGATAAATACCCGGAGAAGGACAAGCTGATGACCGAATACTGCCCGATCGATCTCGGCGACGGCGAAGCGAACGATCCGCTTGAAATGGCCGTCTATACGATGCAGCGGTTCTCGAACGACATGTCCGCCATGAAGAACAACTACTGGATGTATTGGGACGGTACGGGCGGAGGAACGAATTTCTCCAATGTCAACGCATTGACGGATCACGGCACCGACGATTCCGGCCTGACCGTAGGCACGCCGGGCAAGGATTATGTACGGAAATCGCCGCTCTATTATATTTTGCAAAAAGTATTCACCAATGTTCCCGCCGGTTCCAAGGTTAGAACGGTGACTTCGAATGACCCTGCCCTTACGGTTGCGGAAAGCAACCAAAAAAACGTCGAAGACAAGGTCGCGTTCGTGAACGGGGACAAAACGGTCGTCGTCTTAACCAACCCGACGAACACGGCCAGGCTTACGAACGTAAGCGGTCTGACGGGGACTTCGGCAAAAGTGTATCAGACGTCAACCAAAGATACGGACAAGCCGATGAATCTGGCGCAACAGAAGAATATCGCGAATGGCAAAATCTCCATGGTTTCGCTCGCCCCCTTCAGCGTAACTGTAGTCGTCACTAGCGACGCGGATACGGCTGCACCTACGGTAACCTTCGATCAGCCAGGCAGCTCCGATGCAATGGACGCGACTCACGCCGTAAGAGATGAGCAGTACGAACTGTCCGGCCATCTTGACGAGGCAGGAACGATCGAACTGAGCGTCAACGGGTCTTCGGTTGCGGTCGATCAGCACGATACCGATTTCTCGGCAACGGTGACCTTGTCGCCCGGGATGAATACGATCAGTACGACCGCGACGGATCAATTGGGCAATACCGAGACGGTCCAAAACGCGCTTGCGCTCCGATATGACCCTGACTATATCGGGATCTCATTGGATCAGACGGACGGTTATACAAACAATGCCGACTATACGGTATCGGGTTTCATCAACGCGTCCGACGGAATTGTAACCATCAACGATGATCCGGTTTCTGTCAGTCCAGATGCGTATGCGTTCCAATCGACGGTAACGCTTCATGACGGCGAGAACACCTTTACCGTGAATGCTGCGGATGGGAAAGGCCATGACGCAGCGCCGGCGATCCTTCATGTCAATTTGGATCAGGCAGCTCCGGACATCACCGTGACTTCCGCAACGACTGCTTCAAGATTGGTCTACGTCTTGAAAGGCAGCGTGTCGGAAACAGCCGCCGTTACGATCAACGGTTCATCCGTAACGGTCAATCCCGATCAAACGTTCAGCCAGGTCGTGCCTGTCGTCGAAGGACCGAACACGATCACGGTTACCGCGACGGACAGGGCCGGAAACGTCACGACCAAAGCCATCACGATTGACTGCACGCCGGCGAAGGACGGCGTAATCGCTTCCGGTTTGGCCGAATCCCCTAAGACGTCCACCGCTCCTGACGTGGATGGCATATTGGATCCTAACGAAGGCTGGGTCATCAACAACCAGGTCGGCAAGATGATCTCCGGCATGTCCGATAACGACACGACCTTCGGCACGATGTGGGATGACGACAATCTCTATGTGGGCGTCAAAGTACTGGACGGAAGCCTTCAAAGGAACGCCGCTCACGATGTGTGGCAGGATGACTCGGTCGAAGTTTATCTCGACGGCAGCAATTCGAAAGCGGCTACTTACGATAAGAACGATCATCAGCTTACGTTCGGTTACAGCGATTCGGAATTAGGCGTTGGAGCCGGTATAGCCAAGAAGACGGCGCAGTCCGCTATTGACGGCGGCTATGAAATGGAATTTCAAATCCCTTGGTCGTCTGTCGGCATTACGAAGCCTGCCGCGGGTACGTCCATCGGCTTCGATATCGGCAACAACGATAACGATAACGGCGGCTCCGGCCGAGATAGCGTTCTTATGTGGAACGGTACGGGGGACAACTACAAGGATGCTTCGAAATTCGGCACCTTGTATCTCGGCAACGGGGCAAAGACCGCAGTAGCCGAAGGTCCTCAGGCATTTATTACGGTCGACGGAAACCTGAATGAACCTTCATGGGCATTGAACAACGCGGTATCCAATCCTGCGGCAGGGCATTCGGATAATGCCGTTACGTTCGGCGCCTTGAGCGACGACGCCAACCTCTATGTCGGCGTGGATGTCAAAGATTCGAATCTACAAAGCAACGACGGTGTCGAACTGTATCTCCCCGATGCAACGGGCGCTATTCACCAAGTAGCAGCGGGCTATGACAATCAAACCCTTCCCTCCGGCGGAGATCTTACAGGCATTCAATACCACCAGTTCAAAACGGCGGACGGCTATTCCGTTGAACTGGAAATCCCTTGGAGCGACCTTGATTTGACGCCGACCAGGGATTGGAGCATCCCGGTGGAAATCGTCAATAACGACGATGACGGAGCCGGAAGCGCAGCTCGATTGAGATGGAACGGCAGCGATTCCGCGCTAACCGATGCGGCCTCCTTCGGCAACCTGGTGCTTCACGGCATCTCGATCAAGGAGCAGACCGATACGCCTACCGTGGAAGTACCGGCGGATCTTAAGGACTTTACGGACGAGGCCGCTGACCTCACTATGGTAAACGATAAATCTTCGCATATCGAAGCGATCAATCAAACGTATTTCGAGGGCGATCACGCCGCAAAGTTCATTCAAACGACCGACGGACTCAAGACTCCGACGGAATATGTCACCTATAAGTCGCCCGAAGGCGATATCTATTCGTTCACTATTAATATCGGCCTATTCGGCGACTTCGCGTCGCAGTCGAACTTTCAGGTTCTGGGCTCGGTCGACGGCGTGAACTACCAGCCGATCGTCTTCATCAACAGCCCTGACGCCCAAGGCGTGGATGCCCAAGGCAGGCCTTTCTGGAGTTCCAATTTGACGCCATTGGTCGAGAATCTGAAGGTCAGGTATTTGAAAATTGTATTCCCGTCTCCGACCACGGTCATCAATGAACAGGAAGGCATCAATCACGACCAGGCTTATATCGGCGGCGTCTCCTTCCAATACGCTCCGAAGCCTGCGAATATCCATACCTTCATCGACAATGCCGATGATTTCACGAAGCTGTATGACTTTACCGGCAAAGAAGTAGACGACAATGGAGATTTGGTGCTTGATGGCGAGGGGCATCCCGTAGGAGGCCTGTCGAACACCATTTTCTTCGGCGGTTGGGAAGGCGCGGATGCTACGGATGATGCTGGCAACGTAACAGCTATTGGCGACCATGACTCCGGAAGGTTTAATCCTTCGGCGAATACGACCGATGCATCTACGTATGCCGTTTACAAGTCGCCCGACGGAGATATAACTTCCTTCAACGTCGCAACGACGATCAACGACTCGGCTGCAGATAAGAACAAGTCCCAGTTTACCTTCTACGGATCGACGGACGGTCAAACCTATGAGCCGATCAGCGTCATTACGACGAACGTAGCCGACTACAAGAGCAATCATCACTATTACACGAACACGTCCGTCGCGATGCCAAGCGGCATCGAATACCTGAAGGTCGTATACCCGTATCCGGCCCAAAATTGGGGTATCTTCCTGAATCAGGTCGCGTTCGATTATGTCTCCGCAGTAACGGTTCCGGCCGTCACGGGCATTAGCCCGGCCAGCGGTCCGGTAACGGGAGGCACGTCGGTAACAATCAGCGGTACGGGATTCACCGGCGCCACGGGCGTGATGTTCGGCGCTAACGAGGCAACCTCTTATACCGTCAACAGCGATACGTCCATTACGGCAACCTCTCCTGTCGGAAGCGGCAAAGTGGATGTGACCGTAACTACGCCGGCCGGTACAAGCGCTGCTGTCACGGGCGACAGCTTCACTTACTTGTCAAACGACGATGGCAGTGAAATAACGCTTCCGGCCGTCACGGGTATCAGCCCGGCCAGCGGTCCGGTAACGGGAGGCACGTCGGTAACGATCAGCGGTACGGGGTTCACCGGCGCCACGGGCGTGATGTTCGGCGCTAACGCGGCAACCTCTTATACCGTCAACAGCGATACGTCCATTACGGCAAACTCTCCTGCCGGAAGCGGCAAAGTGGATGTGACCGTAACTACGCCGGCCGGTACAAGCGCTACTGTCACGGGCGACAGCTTCACTTACTTGTCGAACGACGACGGCAGTGAAATAACGCTTCCGGCCGTCACGGGTATCAGCCCGGCCAGCGGTCCGGTAACGGGAGGTACATCGGTAACGATCAGCGGTACGGGGTTCACCGGCGCCACGGGCGTGATGTTCGGCACCAAGGCGGCAGCCTCTTATACCGTCAACAGCGATACGTCCATTACGGCTATCTCTCCTGCCGGAAGCGGCAAGGTGGATGTGACCATAACAACGCCGGCCGGTACAAGCGCTGCTGTTGCGGGCGACAGCTTCACTTACTTGCCGATCGACAATGGCAATACCAACAATACTGGCGGCGGAACTCCACCGGCGAATGGCGGCTCCTCAGGCTCAAATGATGCGTCCAACGGCAATGTAATCGTAACGGACAAGCCAGCATTGGACAGCAGTACGGGGACGGCATCGGTTCAAATCACCGCGGCTGCCGTGGCCGGCGCATTCGAGAAAGCGGCCGCGAACGGGGACGGCGTGAAAACGGTCGAAGTTCAAGTCCCTAAATCGGACGGAGCAAAAGCTTATCAGCTAACCATGCCTGCAAGCCTCTTAACCGCGGGGGATTCAGCTCAAGCGATTAACATCAAGACCGACATCGCGACGGTGACGGTTCCGGAGAATATGCTAACTGCCGAAGCTCCAGCCGACGCGCAGAATGTCTCCCTGATCATTGCTGCCGGAGACAAGAGTACGCTCGCCGCGGATATTCAGGCACAAATAGGCGACAAACCCGTTATTGAGCTACGTCTATTGTTGGATGGCAAACAGACGGCATGGCGTAACGACAGCGCCCCCGTGACGGTCGGCATTCCTTATGCACCAACGGCGGAAGAGTTGAAAGACCCGGAACACATCACGATCTGGTATATCGACAATTCCGGCAAGGCCGTATCCATTCCAAGCGGCAAATACGACGCAGCAACGGGTATGGTGACCTTTAGCACCACCCACTTCAGCGAATATGCGGTGGTCTTCGTGAACAAGACCTTTGCAGACATCGGCAATTACGGCTGGGCGAAGAAACAGATCGAAGTACTGGCCTCCAAGGGCGTCATCAACGGCACATCGGCGCAAACCTTCTCTCCTGCCGCCCGTATTACGAGAGCGGATTATCTGGTTCTGCTGGTCAGGACGCTGGGATTATCGGCGGACTTCACGGACAACTTTGTTGACGTTAATCCTGAAGCGTACTTCTATAAGGAAATCGGCATCGCCAAGAAGCTGGGAATTGCTACGGGAGTCGGCGACAACAGCTTCAATCCCGAAGCTTCGATATCGAGGCAGGAAATGATGACGCTGACCGAGAAGGCGTTAAGAAGCCTCAACCAAATCAGCCAACATGGCTCGGCGGCGGATTTGAACAAATTTGCGGACGGATCCCAGGTTGCGGCCTATGCCGCGGACAGCGTGGCTGCATTATTGAAGGAAGGCTTGATTGAAGGCGACGGCGATTTGATCAAACCGCAAGCCAACACGACAAGAGCGGAAGCTGCCGTATTCCTTTACAGGATCTATAACCTCAAATGACCTGCAAAAGTTCTACATTCTCCTCAACCTGAACTGACCCGAAATAGTTAAACGCAATATGCTTCAAGGCATGAGTCCTGTATTGTACGGGGCTTATGCCTTTTTGTTATTAAGATGCCGAAAGCAGTCAGACCGGCCGGGAGTCGATTGCATGTCCATGATTTGGACAAGTAAGGAATTGTCCCCAAACGTATATTAATACATTTTCTGAATACTCTATGAATACTTGAAAATATACTGCCCGAAATTCTTGAATCTTTCATTTAATCATGACAACGCTCCTATAGACAGGAATGAAATAAAGGAGTACATTGTTATTAATAAATTAAGACCTGGTCTTAAAACCTGTTACTAAGGAGTTGATGTTGATGCTGCAGCATCCTTTACGTTCAGTGGCGGCCATCACCGCTTTCGGCGCTTACGTACCCGAGCGAGTCTTGACGAATAACGATTTGGAACAAATGGTGGAAACGTCGGATGAATGGATTTTCCAGCGGACGGGCATTAAGGAACGGCGGATCGCGGCGGAAGATCAATTCTGCAGCGACATGTGCTTCGGCGCGGTGCGCGACTTGCAGCTGCGGTACGGAGCCGTGCTGGAAGACGTCGATTACGTGCTCGTCGCGACGACGACGCCGGATACGTTCTTCCCGAGCATGGCCGCGCGGGTGCAGGCCGAATTCGGCATCGCCTCCTGCGGCGCAGCCGACATTCAAGCCGCCTGCGCAGGCTTCGTCTCCGCCCTCCAGCTCGCCAACGGCCTGCTGCTGTCTGGCGTTTATCATAAAATTCTCGTCATCGGCGCCGAGACGCTGTCCAAGGCGACGGATTATACCGACCGCACCACCTGCATCCTGTTCGGCGACGGCGCCGGGGCGATGCTCGTGGAACGCCGCGAGGACGGAGCCTTCCTCGCTTCGTATAACAAAACAAAGGGCAGTGACGGCCAGCACTTGTACCGTTCGTCGCTAGCCTCGGCAATCGACGGGGTTCCGATCCAGACGAACGGGAAAATCGTCCAGAATGGCCGGCAGGTATACGCTTGGGCCGTAACCTCGGTAACCAAAGGAATCCAGACGTTGATGGAGCAGAACAGCCTGACGTTTGAAGACATCAGCTGGTTCGTGCCGCACAGCGCCAACATGCGCATCGTCGAATCCGTCTGCGAACGGACCGGCATTCCGCTTGAACGGACGCTGACGAGCGTGCGGGAATACGGCAACACGTCGGCGGCTTCTATCCCGCTGGCGATCGATCTGGCCTTGAAGGAAGACCGCATTAAATCCGGCGACACCTTGCTCTTGTACGGCTTCGGCGGAGGCTTGACGGAGTCGGCGCTGCTGCTTCGCTGGTCGCTGTAAGTTCGACAATAGCGACGACCAAACCGGTTTTTCGGCGCATGCCGGAAGGCCGGTTTCTTTTACATTTTGTCGATTGGGGGCAAAGGCAGTATACTAGAGAGTATACGAACCTATTCGAACCTAATGAAAGCGAAGGTAGCCCCGTTATGGATGAACTGAAGAAGGCTTACGAGCTGCTCGGCCTGCCGGAAGGCGCGGCTAAGGAAGAAGTGGAGAAACGGTACTTCATATTGATTCGCCGCGAACGCTCGACCCGTCAACGCGAAGAGACCGAACAAACGGACGAGCATGCGATGAATTTGGAAGACATCAACAAAGCGTACAAGCTGATTCTGGAATACGAAGAGAAGAAGACGATGGAGGAGTTCAACGCCGCCGCTTACGGCAAGTACAAAGGCATGGCCGGCTCCGCCCAGAAGGTCGACCATTTCTTCAGCTATTATAAATTCCATGTGCTCGGCGTCATTGCCCTCATTCTCGTGATTATTTTCGGAACGAAAGGCTATATCGACCATCGCCACAAAATGGCCGAACTCGCGAAGCTTCCGCCCATTGATGTAAGCGTCTCCTTCTTCGGCGAGTATTACAGCCAGGACGGCAGCTACCCCGTCAGCGACTTGAAGCCGCTGGAAGCGAATTTCTTGTCGCAGTTCCCGAACTGGAAGCGCGTCCAAGCCTTCTTCACGTACGTGCCGACCGACATCAAGAGCGAACAGGATTCCGCGCTCATCCAGAAGAGCATGATCGATCTGATGATGAACAAGGCGGACGTCTATATCTTGGATAAATCGAACTTCGGAAAGCTGGCCACGGAAGGCTCGCTGCTTCCGCTCGACGGCGCGAATGCCGCGAAGCTGGGCACCGGCGACAAACCGGAGCTGCAACTGAAGGCGACGACCGAAGACGTTCCCGAAGAGCATGTCTACGGCGTCGATATCTCCGGCAGCCCGCTCCTGAAGGGACTTCCCGTCGTCGGCAAAGAGTACATCGCAGGGGTCCGCGTCAACTCCGCCCGACCGGATAACGCGCTTGCGTTCATCGAGAAATATTTGGAGTAGAACAGCTGACGCCATAGAAACGCAGTAAAAGGCTTAATCAAAGGCGCAGTCGCCGTACATCATGTACGCGCGGCTGCGTCTTTATTTGTCAGGTCCACTCCGGCTTGGCAGTTTGCTACGCAACTTTACAAGGGAGCGCAGCGTTAAAGACTTGTGAAGGGGGAATTTACATTCGTATTCTACATATCATGCTTGGAGCCGCATTATTGCTTGGCGCGGCAGGCTGCGCGACGGAACAAGGACATGCTGATCATCCGGCTCCATCCAACACCGTTCATGAATCCGTGCCGCTTCCCAAGAGCACGGCAGCGAACGCTGCGGACCAAGTGTTCGTAAGCCGCTCGCTTGGCTTCGGAAGCGTCAATCCCGCTCCTTACGGCATCGTGACTGCTCAGGAACAGATCGATATCTTTACCAAAGCGGTCCAAACCGCCCAGAAA
Source organism: Paenibacillus rhizovicinus (assembly GCF_010365285.1). NCBI lineage: Bacteria > Bacillati > Bacillota > Bacilli > Caryophanales > Paenibacillaceae > Paenibacillus > Paenibacillus rhizovicinus. The sequence goes on along the minus strand of NZ_CP048286.1, from coordinate 5,189,672 downwards.
ATAGAAGGCGTTCTCGACGTGGCTCAACCGGATTACGATGCCGTCATTCAGCAGGACGGCAACCGCCGGGAAATCCACCTGTGGCTAAACAAAAATAGCGAACACGGCATGTATGCCGAAGTCTCCGACACGGGCACGGGATACCGATTATCGACCGAATCCACGCATGATTTAATGAAGCTCATTTTGGAGATGCCATACGATTCCAAGCAAGCTGCAGCGAATGGCGACCTCGTGATCGCCAATGACCAGTTCAACAATTGGGAGGTCTGGACGCGGTTCATGAAGAACGTGAATGCCGGCACCAAAGACGACATTCAAATCGTGCAATATACGATCGAGGGCGGGCCCATCTTCGATAATCTGAGTTTCGACGGCAAGACGATCAGGCATCAATTCGATAATACGCATGATGCATACGGATCCCCGATGAAGCGATTAGAGTTCTGCAAATCGGTCAAAGAAGAGACGACGGAGTACGGCACGTTCTATACGCTTGCCGGCTGCGGGGACGCAGATGCACCAAGCGAGACCTTCAGACTGCCTATTCCTTAAAGATTTCATTTGCATGCTGCGGACGATAATCCATCTACAATAAAAAAACCAGCGATAGTCCGGGATTCAATAATCGATCCAGGACTGCCGCTGGTTTTTTGCGCTGCCATGCTTCCTTAATTGGCTCTCTCTTGCCCGTTCTTAACCGTTCAGCACCAGATGCTTCAACCCGGTGTAGCGATCCCGCAGCTTATGCGCTTCTTGCATCGATTCCTCGATTAGCGCCTCCGTCAACCCGATCTCGCCGGGATCCGCCGGTCCGCCGGCCCGCTGCAGCCATGCCCGCAGCTGCTCGCTCTCCGGCAGCTTGCCGAAAATAGCCGGATACGCCTCGCCGAGCCGTTCCCGGTACAGCTTCGCCAGCAGCACGGACGCGACGCCGACCTTGGCGCCGTGCAGCAGCTGCCTGCGGCCTTCCGCGATGTACGCCATCTCCCAATGATGCGACAAATGATGCTCGCCGCCCGAAGCCGGACGCGAATGGCCGACGAGCAGCATCGACCAGCCGGACAGCAGCAGCGCCTCCATCAACACTTCGACGCCGCGCTGCGACCCCGTCGCGATCTCGTCCACGGCTTCCACGCATTGCAGGAGCGCGCGTTCCGTGAGCTCGTACGCGAGCGGGCAGAAATGTTCCCCTGCCATCTGCTGCGAGAAACGCCAGTCCGCCAGCGAGGTGAATTTACCCAGCATATCCGCGAAGCCCGCCGCCGTCAGCCGCTGCGGCGCAGCCGCCAGCACGGTCAAATCGGCGAAGATCGCCGCGGGCGCGATGGCCGGTACCGTCTGCTTGAAGCCGTTCACGATAATCGGCGCTCCGACGGACGTGAAGCCGTCGACGGATGCCGCCGTCGGAACGGAGATAAAGCTGCGTCCCGTCTGGAAGCAGACGAAGCGGACGACGTCGTTGATCGTACCCGAACCGACGGCAAGCACGGCCTGCGCTTCCTGCGGCGACTCCAGCAGCACCTGCACGATCGTCTTCTCATCGGCGATGACGTCACCTTGTCCGTTCGGCTTGAGACGGCATACGACGAACGCGACTCCTGCCTGTTTCAACGATGCGGCCAATCGTTCGCCGGCCGCGTTCCACGTGTTCTCGTCGACGACAAGCACGACGGATGCAAAGCCTTGCTCCCGGATGAATGGAGCGACTTTCGCGAGCGCCCCCTCCTCCAATACGCCTGCCATGGTAATCGGCGCATGCACGATACCCTCCGGCTGTTTAGCCGCTGCTTCGTTAATCGCCTGTAACGCTGTCTTGATATCCATGTCGCTTCAATCCCCTCTCTTCGAATCGATGGACGAATGCGTACTCTGCCACCCGCTGTTTCGATTTCGGCCTGAAGAAAACGGCTCCCATCCGCCGTCATGTTTCCAATACCGCCATTTTAACACAAGGAGGATTGCGAGTCTTACAAGAATCGCGAACAAGTACCCAATCGGGCTGAGGACCCCTGACATAAACTAGCGGTAAGTGTGTCCAACGGGAGGAAGAAGCTATGAAGCTGCTGTTCACGTACTTTATTCCGAGCGGTGGAATCGAGACGCTTAACCGGCTGCGCTACCATGCCTTGCGCGCTGTCGGCATCGAGTCGCACGCTCTTTACCTATGGAACGGCGCGGGCGTCCAGAACATGTCGGGCATTCCCCATTTCGTGACCAACAACGATCTTGAAATCATCAACGTTCTTCAAACCAACAAGTATGACGCCGTGATTGTCATTTGCGATCATTTCATGCTGCAGCGGGTGCGCGGACTCGGGTACCGCGGTCCGATCCTCTATGAAGCCCAGGGCCTCGGCACGAAAGAAGACGCAACCGGAACAATCGCATTCGCGACAACCATTATTCGATCGAATGCGCAAGGCGTCATCAGCCCGCCGACTTCGCATTTGATGGAGCTGTTCCAACGTTATCTCGGCAACTTCCCGCGTTTCTATGTGCAAAATATGATCGACACGCAGCAGTTCAGCCATCATGCCGCGCCATGGCTGAATCCGGCGGGCGATCCGATCCTCGGCTGGATCGGACGGCTCGAGCACAACAAGAACTGGCGGCTCTATCTCCGAATCGCCGCCGCGCTGGCAGCGGATCGGCCGAACATGAAATGCTGGATGTTCGAGGACGCGTTCATCTCCGGGCCCGGCGAACGGGAGCAGTTTCACGCCATGGTGAAGGAGCTGGGGCTCGAAACCCGTCTCGTCGTCCGTTCCAACATCCCGCACAGCCATATGCCCTACTATTTGTCCGCCATCGGCGACTCCGGCGGCATGCTGCTGTCCACTTCCTTTACCGAAGGCTTCGGCTATGCCGTCGCCGAGGCGATGAGCTGCCGATGCCCCGTGCTGTCCACCGATTCCGACGGCGTCCGGTGCTTCATCGACCATAACCGCACGGGCAAGTTTTTCATGAGCCGCAGCGCGGAGGAAGCCGTGAAAGAAGCCAAGGAACTGCTGGACAACCGCCCGCTTGCCGAACAGCTCCGCTCGCAGGCGCAGCAGCATATACGGACGCATTTCTCGTTCGGACGCTACGCCGCCGATTTCATCAATGTCCTCGCCGCGATCGGGGTGCATCGCTGACCGGAGCAAGATGGTCCTATGCCTCCGGATCAACTGTCCGTGTCGCACTCGCCCTGTCCGCATATAGTATCTAGAGAAATCTTTTTCGAAGAGGTGCACGATATGCTGCCTAAAGTATCGATCATTATACCGTTCTATAACGATCACTATGTCGATCAAGCGATCGTGAGCGCACTCTACCAAACGTATCCCAACGTGGAAATCATCGTCGTCGACGACGGTTCTACCCGGCATCAGAATGCCCTCGCGCCTTATCGCTCCCGCATCCACTATGTGGGCAAAGCGAACGGCGGCACCGGCAGCGCCTTGAATCACGGCTTCAACATGGCTTCCGGCAAATACATCGCCTGGCTCAGCTCAGACGACCGGTTTCTCTCCGACAAGATCGCCAAGCAAGTGGCTTACATGGAGCAGACGGGCGCGCGGATCAGCCATACCGATTTTCACGTCATGAACGAACATGGCGCGATCACGGAGTACGGCGCAGGGGTAAAATATCCTTCGGCCAAAGCGTTCATCCATGCCTTCCGCCACGGCTGCCCGGTCAACGGCTGCACGATCATGATGACCAAAGAGCTGTTCCACGGCATCGGCGGCTTCAACGCGGGACTTCCGTACACCCATGACTACGATTTCTGGATCCGCGTGCTCTTGTCGCGCGTGGACTTTCATTATATTAACGAGCCGCTCACGCTTTACCGGCGCCATTCCCAGATGGGCACCGTCCAGCATTTCGATACCATCCTAAGCGAAGTCAACAGCGTCAACCAGCACTATGCGCTGCTGATGGATTCGCTGATCGCCCAGCTTCCGGGGTGATCCCCATGTGCCGTACTCAGCCGTACAAGCGAGACGTCTGGCTACCGCATCCTCCAACAAGCTAAATAACGCCCGCTGCCTCCGGCAGTCGGGCTTTTCCTGCTTTTCGTGCTTTTCCTGCCGCTGCGAGCGTGTGCCGATGAACAAAAAAATGATCCCGGCAATCGCCCGTTCGTCTCGTCAACGATACAGGCGCGCAGCGGATCATTTTCACAAGTGGCTATTCTGCAGGAGAGCAGCCGGCCAAGCTAGATCAATTGAACGAAATAACCGATTACATACGCCGCCGGCAATAGAATCAGCTGCGCGAGCATCGTGCCGAGAAACCGCGTCGTCATGAGCACCACGTAGATTTTCCCGAGCTTCGTGCGGTATTCCGCGTTGCTGAGCGCCTTGTCCGTAATCAAGCCGAGCTGCGGATCGATGAAGATCGTCAGCAAAATTGTCGCGATGCCGTTGATGATACCGGACGCTTGCGAGGCCGTCGTGCTGACATGAGGAAACAAGTGAGCTGCGTACAGCGCCGCCAGCACGCCGACGGTATAGAAGGACGTGACGAGAATGCTGAGCAGCATGAACGTCTTCGATATCCCCAAGTACCGGTATCGGCTGAGATTGAACCGGGGCAAACGAATGTAATGCCGCGTGTTTTTGAGCTGGCCGACGGTCACGCTCGTAATCATTTTCGGCACGGATCCGGCAATCTCCAGCTTCGAAATCATGCGGCCGAAGAGGTTCACGCAGGTCGGAAACAGGATAATGGCGATGAGCGTGCCGACCGAAGAGGCAAGCAAAGTCACGCGCAAATAATGAAGCATCGGAAACGACGCATGGGTTCGCCCGTAATCGACGAATTTAGCCGCAATCGGCCCTTGAACCATATTCGCCGTCCGCGAGACAAGCACGATGATTCCCGTCAAAGATAGGGCAACCGCGATTTTATTAAGCCGCACGCCAGCAAGCCGAACGGCATACGAAAGCGTCTCCGCCGTATGAATGATCGTCGTCATGGCGAAGACGATCAACAGATTAGTCAGCAAGCACGTGTCTCCTCTCCCGGAAAAGATCAAGCGCGTTGTGCGAAACTGCGGCTGGCGAATATGGGAATGCGACCAAACGAGCCGCAATCGGCTGAAGAGGCCTACCTTAACGAACTCCACACGCCTTAAACAGTCAAAATGACCCCCGTAAAAAACGTAACGAATCTGAAACCCCTTATTCGGGAACAAAAGGCCCTTCAGCAGAGCAGATACGCCAAATAGCGACGTCTGGATTCGTTACGATGCTAGAAGTCAGTAATAGGAGCGAATAACGCTGCCTAGATTCGTTAGCGTGCAGTCCCGTTCCGGCCGGAGGCCACTACAGCGAAGCACGGAGGCGTGTCCACAAGTTATCCAGGGACACAATGCCTTACCTGCCCGAGCGACGAAGAGAGCCAAATTAGGCCGCAGGCCGGAACGGAGACGGAGTCTCGCCTTTGTAATCGGATTTCTACCGCTAAATGTCTTATCCGATAGAAGAAAATCCGAATTACAACAGCGAGCGCAGTCCCGTTTCCGGCCGGAGGCCACTCCAGCGAAGCGCGGAGGCGTGTCCACAAGTTATCCAGGGACACAACGCCTTACCTGCCCGAACGACGAAGAGAGCCAAATTTGGCCGCAGGCCGGAACGGAGACGAAGTCTCGCCTTTGTAATCGGATTTCTACCGCTAAATGTCTTATCCGATAGAAGGAAATCCGAATTACAACAGCGAGCGCAGTCCCGTTTCCGGCCGGAGGCCACTACAGCGAAGCACGGAGGCGTGTCCACAAGTTATCCAGGGACACAACGCCCTACCTGCCCGAACGACGAAGAGAGCCAAATTTGGCCGCAGGCCGGAACGGAGACGGAGTCTCGCCTTTGTAATCGGATTTCTACCGCTAAATGTCTTATCCGATAGAAGAAAATCCGAATTACAACAGCGAGCGCAGTCCCGTTCCGGCCGGAGGCCACTACAGCGAAGCACGGAGGCGTGTCCACAAGTTATCCAGGGACACAATGCCTTACCTGCCCGAACGACGAAGAGAGCCAAATTCGGCCGCAGGCCGGAACGGAGACGAAGTCTCGCCTTTGTAATCGGATTTCTACCGCTAAATGTCTTATCCGATAGAAGGAAATCCGAATTACAACAGCGAGCGCAGTAGCGTTTCCGGCCGGAGGCCACTACAGCGAAGCGCGGAGGCGTGTCCACAAGTTATCCAGGGACACAATGCCTTACCTGCCCGAACGACGAAGAGAGCCAAATTCGGCCGCAGGCCGGAACGGAGACGGAGTCTCGCCTTTGTAATCGGATTTCAACCGCTAAATGTCTTATCAAATAAGAGGAAACCCGAATTACAACAGCGAGCGCAGTCCCGATCCGGCCGGAGGCCACTACAGCGAAACTTCAAGGAGTATCCTTTAGTCGAACAAAGCGGTGGACAAATACCGCTCGCCGGTATCCGGCAGCAGCACGACGATCGTTTTGCCTTCGTTGCCCGGACGTTTCGCAAGGGTCACAGCGGCAAACGCCGCAGCGCCCGAGGAGATGCCTACGAGCAGGCCTTCCGTCTTGGCCAGCGCCTTTGCCGTTTCGATCGCTTCCTCGTTATGGACCGGAATAATCTCGTCGACCACCTCGCGATTGTAATTGCCCGGCACGAAGCCCGCGCCAATGCCTTGGATCGCATGGCTGCCTTTCGGTCCGCCGGCCAGCACCTGCGAATCGAACGGCTCGACCGCGACGATTTGGACGGAAGGCTTCTTCGCCTTCAAGCCTTCGCCGACGCCGGAGATCGTGCCGCCCGTGCCTACGCCCGCGACGAAAATATCGACGGCGCCTTCCGTGTCCCGCCAAATTTCTTCCGCCGTGGTCTGTTTGTGAATAGCCGGATTGGCCGGGTTCTCGAATTGCTGCGGAATGAACGAGTCCGGAATCTCGGCCGCAAGCTCCTCGGCTTTCTGGATCGCGCCTGCCATGCCTTCCATCGCCGGCGTCAGAATCAGTTCCGCTCCTAGCGCAGTAAGCAGCTTCCGCCGCTCCATGCTGAAGCTCTCCGGCAGCACGATAATCAGCCGGTAACCTAACGCAGCAGCCGCAAAAGCAAGCCCCACGCCCGTATTGCCGCTCGTCGGCTCAATGATAACGGACCCCGGCTTCAATAGCCCGCGTTCCTCCGCATCCTTGATCATCGCGTAGCCGATGCGATCTTTTACGCTGCCGGCCGGATTGAAATATTCAAGTTTGGCGACGATGCTCGCCTGCGCCTGCTGCTTGTCCCCGAAGTTCGAGAGCTCCAGCATCGGCGTATTGCCGATCAAATCCGTTAATTTCTTGGCGATGCCTGCCATAAAATAACCTCCCTATATAAGTCGTACCCTGTCTACCTCAACTATACTAGCCTTACAGCTGCTTCTCGAAACATAAGCTCGACGGGCAGCCGATATATTCGCCGTACGGTTCGATGGAAGAGTATCCGTTTTTCTTGTAAAAAGCGACCGCTTCGACCTGGGGAATCCCCGTCTCCAAACGTATCTCGGCGTACCGGAGCCCACGCGCCTTCTCTTCCAAATAACGAAGAAGCCGCCCGGCAATGCCTTGATTGCGGTATGCCGGCTCCACGTAGAACCGTTTCAGCTCCGTGGAAGCCTCGTCGATTTCCTTGATCGCGCCGCAGCCGACGGGATTACCGTCCACGTAGGCGACGACGAAATGAATATCGGACAAGTGAGGGTCGTCCAAATCGACGACGAATACTTCCTCCGGCGGGTAGATCTCATATAAGTAGGCATCCAGCCTTGCGATCAATTGCAGCAAATCGGGGTTATTTATCTCTACGTCTCTCAGTATGGGTTCATGCATCGTTCGTCTACTCCTTCTTCAATTCGCTAGCCAATGATTCACTTGCCCGATCCATGCGCCTTGCTCGTCCGCAAGCAGTCCCTGCCACCCAGCGCGTTCGGCGGCGTGAATGTTGTTCCGGTGGTCGTCGACGTACAGAATCGACGCGTTCCCGTCCAGCTTCCGATGCAGCTGTTCGAAAATCGCAGCGGACGGTTTGACGGCGCCCGCCTCGCTGGAGATAACGACATGACGCAGATGCGGCAGCAGCGCCTCCAAGTAAGGAGCCAGCCATTCGGCGCGGTGGTTGCTCAGAATGTGAACGTCCGCCAGCTCGCTCCATGCCGGAATGCACTGAAACGCCGGCAGCAGCGACATATTCCGATGCAGCAGTTCCTTGGCCTCCTGCTCCGTCAGCGCCGGACAAACCGCGTTCAGCCAGCGCCAGAAATCATCTTCCGGCAAGCTGCCGTCCCATAAACCATCGCGAATTTCGGCCCCATACGCCTCCCTGATGCTTTCATAGGGCTGGCCCGCCGCATCGCTGATCATCTCCCAGAAACCGGGGGTCAAGTTCGTCACGATTACGCCCCCGGCATCCAGGATCAACTGTTTTCTGCTCATCGTTCTGCTCCTTCCAGCCGTTTGCGCATCACGTACCAGGAGTCCGTACGCGCCGGATATTCGCGGTGCTCCAGCACTTCGTAACCCATGCCCAGATAGAACGGAACATTCTTCGGCACCGACAATCGGACACCGATTCTCGTTTCGACATATCCACGGCCGACGGCGATCCGCTCCGCCGCTTCCATTAATGCCGTTCCGAGTCCCAGGCCTCTTGCGCTATCGACCACGGATAACCTTCCGATATACATATAATCCGCGGCAAAATCAATCTGCACCGAACCGACAGCCTCGCCGCCAAGCCATGCCAGCAATGCTCCGCCGCCGCGCTTGAATTTAGCTTCGATATCGGCGATTTCTTCAAGCAGGGCACCGGAAGGAGGGATGATCCGATCCCTGAATTGTTCAAAGGCTTGCCGCATGATCCGATGCACGATCGGAATTTCGTCCGCCTCTGCCGATCGAATGATGAAGCTCGTATTTTCCGCCGGTCCAGTGAAATCAACCGGTCTCGCATGTTCCTCCCCCATGACTCTCCCCCCGTATTCCGTCTATGGAATCATTGCAAAAACATACGTATCCCGCACCCGCGTGCCGTCCGCGGACAGATCCTCATTGCGCAGCGTTCCCTCATGCCAGTAACCCAGCCGCATCGGAATCGCCTGGCTTCGCTCGTTCAAGGCGTCCACGCGAATCTCCACCCTGCGCGCCATCAGTTCCGTGAACGCGAATACCGTAATGCCCTGCACCGCTTCCGTCATGTAGCCTTTGCCGCTGTGGCGCGTGTCGATCCAATAGCCGATCTCGAACTTCCGCACGTTCCAGTTCGGATTGTGCAGGCCGGAGGAGCCGATGAATTGGCCGTTCGCCTTATCGAAGATAAGCAGCCGAATGTCTTCCCGCTGCACGAATCTGGCATAGGCCAAGCGCAGATTGGACTCCACGCCTTCTTCGGTCGGCTCTTCCTGGGCAAAAGGCAGCCATGGCTGCAGCTCCTTCAGCGAAGCCTTCATCGCTTCGCATACGACGCGCCCGTCGCCGGGACGGGGGACGCGGATCATCAGCCGCTCCGTTTCGAAATGCGTCGGAATATCAATCAGCAATGGGTTCATCGTAATCCCTCCTTATACCTCATGTTCCTTTCATACTAGCATATTCCATCCCTTCGTTCATCAAACCGCCTATTCCGAGAATCGGACGGAGGAACGGTGAAACTATCCGGTTCGCCAAGACGTCTAGGGAGTAAAGAACCGCAAGCTGAAAGGAGCGTTTCGATGAACCTGTTGAACAATCGCCGCTTCCGTCTCCTCCTGCTGCTCCCGATATTCGTGCTCCTCGGGCTGGCTTTGGCCAGCGGCATCCATTCCGGACACGACGGCTCTAAACCACCGGCCAAGCCGTTGCCCGACGCGGATACGATCTTCCTGGAAGGAGCCGCCAAGGCCCGTGAAATTGCTTGGAACCGGCTGCCTGCCGCCGAGCAGCGCACGATCATCGGCAATTGGAAGGAAGCGAAGGTAGCGAATATGCCGATCACAGCTTCCCGTAAAGCCATGAAATCCACGGGCGATGCGCGGCCTGTCTTCCAGGTCACTTTCCCGACAACGGCCGATGCGCTTCTCGGGCCGATCGTCATGTACTTCGATCAAGCGACCTTCGAGTATCTGGGATCCGATATTCGGGAGTGATGATGCGGTTCTGCCAACAGCACGCTCACTCCCTTACTCGCCGCCGCCCTTGCGGTATTCGTAATTCTGCTTGCACAGCTGCAGCAGCTCATGCTTCAGGCCGCGCTTCGGCTGCGTGATGCGCAAGCCGGGGGCCTGTCCCTCCCCTGGTCGGCGAAGCGCCCTGCGAACCGCGGCGGGATCGGCGATTCGATTGACGATCAGCTCGTCCGGCTTCGTCTCTATCCGGTACCTTTGAATCAAGAACCGGTCGCAGGCGGTTTCCGCAAACCCCCGCTCCAGCTCGTGAAGCTGGAAATCCCGCAGCATGCCCTGCTGCACTTTCGCGATCATGACGCCTTCGTCGCCGAAATAAAGCACCTCTTGATTGAGGCTCGTTTCCCGGTCGACGATCTGACGCTCCGGCGTTTTCTCCAAATTGCGGATATGCTCCAGCATGTTCTGCGCCTTCTCGAACTTCAGCTGCTCCGCGTACTCGGCCATTTGGCCGTACATGCGCGCGATGAGCGCATCCTTCGTTCCGCCGAACAGCAGCTCCGACAGCTGCTTCACGTCCTGCGCGTACGCTTCCTCGGTGATATGGCCTTCGCAAACGCCGCTGCATCTGCCGAGATGGTAGAGCAGGCAAGCGCGTTTCGGCAGCACCGCGCAAGAGCGCAGCTTGTAATGATCCGCCAGAAACTCCAGCAGCTCCGTGCGGAATCTCGCATTCGCGAACGGACCGAACCGCTTCGGTTCGTACGCGGGCGTTTCTCCGGCGGTTTTGGAGTTGGCTTTGGCATTGGCGTTCACACTGGAGTTAGAGCTGGCTTTGGCATTGGCGTTAGCATTCGCGTTGGGATAACCGGCGCTCCGCTTCCGCTCGGAAGCCTTCTCCCCGTGCCCGGTGCCGCCCGGTTGCCGCACCGAAAGCATGCCCGGCCGAGCGGACATGCCTGCCTCGCTGCCGGCTGCGATCTGCGCTGCGGCTTCTCCCTGGCTTCGGCCGACTTCATGCTTCTCTTCCGGTTCCGCCGAATACTCGGCTTGAGCGCGCTCGCGGACGGCTGCATCCCCGCTACCACTGACATTCGCTGTCGTACCGTACCTCGCCCCTGACGCCGGCGCAGGCTCCCTCCGGTCTCTGTAATGGACCGCCAGCCGCGGAATGCGTTCCCCGGTCAGCTCCAAATACGCATAGCCGCTGTTGTCCTTTTTCAACGCGCGGTTATAGGGGGGCTTATGTATTTTGATCAAGTTATTTTCAAGCAGCAGGCTTTCCGTTTCATTATTCACGAGAATGATCTCGATGCTGGCGATATTCGCGACGAGCTCGTACGTCCGTTTGCGCGTATGGCGGGTCGTGAAATACGACCGCAGGCGGCTCCGCAGCTTCTTCGACTTGCCGACGTACAGCAGCTGTCCGGCTGCGTCCCGCATCAAATAACAGCCCGGCTTCTCCGGGTAATTGCTGGCCTTGAATACAAACGGCCCCGCAGTATCCATTCCGTCATGACACCTCCGCCGAGCCGCCGGCGCAATCCCCGCAGCTCCTAACCTTAGTTCCTGGACTATCATTGTACTGCCGGCGAATGCTTTTGAAAAGCCGCTCGGGGATGAATGGGCCTGCCGTAGAGCCGATCGTTCGCTCCTACTGGACAAACCGGGGATCCCCGGTCACCACTGATTCCGTCGAACCATCTAACGTTCCTGGCAAGCTGCGCGGACTCACGTTCCGCTATTGGCGGCAAAAGCCTCGATTTGAACGGGTTTACGCTCACATAACGTCTCCTGTGGCCGCCAAAAGCCGAAAGAGGCTATAAGTCCACCTATACCGTCCTATCTGTCCGCCAAACTTCGCGGCCCCGGTATGAGGAAGCCATTGCTCGATTCGCTCTAAAGTGTCTGGATTAAGCAAGACAGAACTAGAAAGACGACTAACAGACGCAGTAAATTCCAAGAAAATAAAATGAATTCAGACCACAGGTTCGGACCGCGAAAATCCCGGCACATGGAAAGTTTTATGCTATACTGACAGAAAACGAGAAGGAGCTGTTGCAAACATGGCCGTTAAGCTGGATATGGTCGGCATCGTCGTCAGCGATATGAAGCGGGCGCTCGACTTTTATCGCGTGCTCGGATTCGAGATTCCCGAAGAGGATAACGGGCATCCGCACGTGGAAATCAAGCACGACGGCGTGCGCATCGCGTTCGATACCGTCGAGGTTGCCAGGGACGTTTACGGCAGCTGGGACGAGCCTTCCGGGCACCGGATCGAGCTTGCATTCCGATGCGAGAGCGCAGAGGAGCTGAACGCGCTGCACCTGAAGATCGCCGGTCAAGGCTACGAGGTGCGCCGCGAGCCGTGGGACGCCTTCTGGGGCCAGCGCTACGCCCTCGTCGCCGACCCGGACGGGAATCTGATCAGCTTGTTCGCCTAAGCTTGTTTCGCTTATACCTTGTTTCGCTTACAATTGTTTACTTTCCGAGCAAGCTCACATGGCCCCCGCAACGACACAAAGACCAGGTATCGCATAATCGCGGTGCCTGGTCTTTGCATTAGCGGCGCTTGACGGAACCTTGCTTCTTCACGATCTCCCTTGCCCGCGGAACGAGCCCGAGCTGCCTTAAGTAAAGCTTCCAGCGCGCTTCGTATTTGGCGAAAGTACCTTTGACCTCTAGCTCGATCGCCTCTTTGTGCTTCACGGTCCCCATTTCTTCGTGCCTGCGGTAGGCGCACAACGGCTCCGGCAAGAGCAGGAACGGCGTTCCCGACAACAGTACCCGGAACCAATAATCCAAATCATGCGTGTACCGCATCGTTTCGCTGAACGGTCCAATGAGACGAAACAGCTCCTTCGTCATGACGACCGTCGAGCCGTTCACGGGGTTGCTCTGCTGAAAGGCGCGGTAGAAATCGCCGGAGGCGATGTCCGGGGGAATGATGTCGAAGGCCGTCATTTTGCCGCGCCCGTCGATCACGTCAAACCCGGTATGGCTGATCAGCGAGCCCGTTCGCTCCATCGCTTCGACCTGGCGTTTGATTTTGTCCGGGTAGAAGCGGTCGTCGGAGCTGAGCCAAGCGACGTACTTGCCGCTCGCCAAGCGGAAACCGCTGTTCAGCGCGCTTGCCGTGCCGCCGTTCGACTGGCCGATGTAATGGATGCGGTCCTCGTACCGGCCGAGCAGGTCTTGATGCGCGTTCGAGCCGTCGTCGACGACGATGATCTCGTAATCGCGGTACGTCTGCGCGAGCACGCTCTCGATCGCCTCCGTCACGTAGGGGTCGTTATAGAACGGAATGACGATCGAGACGAACGGTTTGGATGAAGCGAATGCCATGCTAATCCCCTCCTGCCTCCAGCTCGTAGTAGGTTTAAACGGACAGCCTTGCGGCTGCAAGCGCATCGTCCAGCGACCGCTTCAGCGAATAGCTCGGCGACCAGCCAAGCGCGGCGATCGCGCCGATATCCGCGGGCGCCGGCGAAGCGGCGTCGGAATCGCCGAACTCCCAGCGCAGCGGCTGCAGCGCGACCTCGCCGAACGCGCCGGCGATCTCCCCCAGCGTACGCATGATGCCGGACGCCACGGGATAGACGCGGCCGCTCTCGCCGGCCTGGAACAGCATCTCGTACGCGGCAATCGCATCGCGAACGTCAAGCAGATCCCGCTGCTCGCTCCGCGAGGAGAACCGGAACGGCGCAGGAGCAGCGTCGCCTGCTGCTGCCGCGCGTTCCGAGACCGCCGCGTAGCGCGCGAGCAAGCCGCACAATCCGCCCGATCGGCCGGGGCCGATCAGATTCGACGGCTCCGCGACGATGACTTCCATGCCGAACAGCGACGACCAGCTCTGCGCGACGAGCACCTGCATCGTCTTGCTCAAGCTGTACGGATGCTGCGGCCGGGGACCGTCCGCAGGCCGCGCCGCGCCTGCGCCGGCCGTTCCGGCAGCGGACGCCTCGGCGCCGCCGGCTGCCGGCGACTTCCCGGCCTCCCCGGACCCGGCAAGCGGGAAGCGCAGCATAGATCCCGCGACCAGCACCCTGCACGGTTTACCCAGCCGCCGGATCCCTTCCAGCAAATGAACCGTACCCATCACATTGCTTTGCAGCACCGATGCGGGGTCGCTCCACGACGCGCCGACGGCGTTGGCGCCCGCCAGATGGAGCACGTAATCCGGCGCCGCTCGTTCCGCCAGCGCTTCCGTCTCGCTTCGCGAGGACAGATCGCAGGCCAGGACGGCATCGACGCCGCCGAGCCATGCCCATTCCGCCGCGGCCGCAGCGGGAAGCCGGCGAACCGCTGCAATCACCTGCCAGCCGAGCGAAGCGAAATGCCGGCAAGCGTGCTCGCCGCAGAACCCTCCGGCGCCCGTAACAAGCAGGCGCGGCCGGCTCATGCCCGATTCATCCACTGCGCCAGCTCGTCGAGCATCGGAATGTATCCCGTCGTCCGGTAGTTCCAATCGCGCCGCGTCGAAACCAGCGTACGGTCGATCTCGATCGCATCGTCGGGCACGATCCGCACGCCTTCCGCTTCGAACGCCGCCTGGAACAAGAGCAGCAGCGTATACTTGTTCACCGATTCGCTCGCCGTCAGATGAACAAGGCCGCCGATCTGCGGATTCGCGATGGCGAACGCGGCTGCCTTGGCCAGCTCCACCGTCGTCACGCCGTTCCAGAGCACGTTCGTATACCCTTTGACCGTGCCTTGCTGCGCGAGAAACCATTTCAGCAGACCGATGCCGTTCGTCCGGATTTCCGGTCCGATGATCGAGGTGCGGATCGTCAAATGCCGGCCGTAGTTCATTTCGCCGAGCGCCTTGGAACGCGCATAGACCGACGTTCCGTCCGGTTGGTCGAGCTCCGTGTACGCGCCGCGATCGCCGCTGAACACGCAATCCGAGCTGATATGGATGACCCGCGCGCCGATCGTATCCGCCGCGTGCCGCAGCCAGTGCGGCAGGAAGCCGTTGACCATGTACGCGGCGAGCGGATGCGTCTCGGCGTCCTGATTCAGGACGCCGGCCGCATTGATAATCACGTCCGGCTCTACCGTGCGAACGAGCGCCGCAACCGCGTCCGCATCCGCCGCATCGAGCGGCAGGCTTCCTTCCCCGTCCGCACGGCGCGTCGTGTAGACGACCTCATGCTCAGGCGCGTTTTCCCGAAAATATCGGATCAGCACATGTCCTGCCATGCCGTTGCCTCCGATAACGAGAATCTTCATGACAGGAACCCGCCTCTCACGAGCATGGAACGGATTTCTTCCTTCGACATAATCGATTCGCTGGAGGAGTAGCTGTCGAAATCGACCTTCGGATGCGAGCTGTAATGCTGGCGAAGGCCTGGAATATCGATCGTCGGCAGGATGACGAGGTATTCGTCGTCATAGGCCACCGTCGTCGTGCTTTCGTGTTCCGTCAGCAGGATCTCGTGGATTTTCTCGCCCGGACGGGTACCGGTTTCCACCATCTCCGCGTCAATGCCCATATCCTCCATCAATACCGCCGCCAGGTCGACAATTCGGCAGGTCGGCATCGTCATGACGAAGATTTCCCCGCCGATGCTCTCCGCGGACGCCTTGAACAACAACGAGATCGCATCCTGCAGCGTCAAGAAGAAACGGGTCATTTTCATATCGGTGATGCGCACTTGATTCTTGTTCTTGATTTGGTTCATGAACAAATGCACGACGCTGCCGTTCGTGCCGAGCACGTTGCCGCCGCGCACGCAGACGAAGTTCGTGTTGGAATTGAGCAGGTTCGCGTACACGATCAGCTTCTCGCCGATCGCTTTGGTCATGCCGTAGAAGTTGGACGGGTTCGCCGCTTTATCCGTCGAGATGTAGATCACGCGTTTTACGCCGTTCGAGATGGCCGCTTCGATGACGTTTTGCGTGCCGATGACATTCGTTTTGAGCGCTTCGTAAGGCTGATCCTCACATACGGGCACATGCTTCAAAGCCGCCAAATGAAAGACATAATCCACCCTCTCGCAGGCGCGCATCAGCGCTTCCTTATCCCGGATGTCCCCGATGCAGAAACTGAGGCGCGGATCCTCGAACGAACGGCTCATCGCCACCTGGCTGGATTCGTTGCGGGAGAACACAATGATCTGTTTGGGCTGCTGAGGCAGCAGCTGCCGGATCAATTCGTAGCCCCAGGACCCTGTACCCCCGGTGACCAGTATGCGCTGATTAGTAAACATTCCATTTCCCTCCAAGCACAAATTTAACCACTTTATCCGATACGTCTCCGGCCAGATAACCTTCCGGACAATCCCACTTCGCAGGCAGCGCGGTCATGACCGCCGCCGCTTCCTCGATCCGCACCGCGTTCAGCCCGCAGACGACGTTGCTTCCGCAATCGATCGTCTCCGGCCGTTCCGTCGTCTGCCGGATCGTTACCGTCGGTACGCCGAAGAGGCAGCATTCCTCCTGGACCGTTCCGCTGTCCGTGATGGCCAGCAGCGCATGCTGCTCCAGCCGCACGAAGTCGAAGAATCCCATCGGCTCGTAAAACTCCACCCGTTCATCCATGTCGACCTGGACCGAACCGCCGTCGATACGCGAACGCGTCCGCGGATGAACGCTGCAGATGACGCGCTTGCCGAAGCGCCGCGCCACGCGGTTCAGCCCTTCGAGAATGCCGGTCAGACGCTCCGGCACATCCACGTTCTCCGCGCGGTGCGCCGTGACGAGCACGTAACCGCCGGCCTCGAGGCCGAACCGTTCCAGCACGCCGCTGGCCTCGATCTGCGGCTTGTAATGCGAGATCACCTCGTGGATCGGGTTGCCGGTCTGCACGATCCGGTTGCTCGGGAAGCCTTCCCGCAGCAGATTGCCCTTGCTGTACGATGTATACGGCATGTTGATCGTCGAGACCGCGTCGATGATCCGGCGGTTCTTCTCTTCCGGAACCGACAAATCATAGCAGCGGTTGCCGGCCTCCATATGCACGACCGGGATGCCCATCCGCTCGGCGATGATCGCGCACAGCGCGCTGTTCGTATCGCCGAGCAGCAGCACCACGTCCGGCTTGTGCGCCGTCAGCACGCGCTCCGTTTCCGCGAACATGACGGACAGCTGGCCGCCGAGCGTCTGCTTCGCGTCCGTCAGAAGCACATCCGGCTGCCGCAGGCCCAGCTCCCGGAAGAACACATCCGATAAGGAAGGAGAAAAGTTTTGACCCGTATGCACGAGCACATGCTTGTCGGCCAGCGCATCCAGCTTCTGAATGATCAGACTTAAGCGAATAATCTCAGGGCGCGTGCCCAATATCGTTACTACGCGCATGAATCGTCCCCCCTTCTAATTGAACGGCGTTCCTATGAGCTGCATTGCCGCTACGCCGCTTTCCGGCGGCGCTTCTTCCTGCCGACGGAAGCTCTTCCTCTGCCCGCTCCCGTCCGCCTGCGCTTCCCTGTGCCGCCGCGCCGAAGTCCGCGGCGGCGCTTGCTGCCTCTGCGCAGCCGCGATCGTCTGCGGCGCGCCGGCCGCGGCTCGGGCCCCGCCGTCCCGATCGGCTCGCCGACCGGCCATGCGGCCAGGAAGGCATCCGGCACGACGCTGATATCCTCCGGCCGGTAACCGACGCCAGTCAGGGCCTCCATCGTCCGGAACGGCCGCAGCACGCCCCGATCCAGCAAGTAAATCGCCGGCCCGCTGCCTTTGAACACTTTCGCACGCCGATGGCCCTGCGACTTCAACGTCTCCGCGAACTTGCGCAGCCGGTCCCGGTAGACGGCGATGCCGAAGGCCGCCTGCGCCTGCCTCAAGTTCCGGATGCCAACTGCCTGCAGCGCAGCTTCGTCGCCGAGCAGCGACGAAACGCGGGCGGTCAGCCCCACGATGTCGCCTGTCGGCACCACGCAGCCTTCGTTGCCGGTGGCCCGACCGATTTCGGCAAGACCTCCGGAGCCGTACACGACCGTCGCTTTGCCGAACGCCATGCCTTCCAGCGCCGTCATGCCGAACCCTTCCGCCGTCAGGCTCGGCACGACGAGGAGATCCATCGCCGGGTAGACCGTCGCCACCTGCTCTTCGAACCGGAGCCAGCGAAACCGCTCCAGCAATCCGGCTTGGCGCGCAATATCGAGGCAGCGCTCGAAGTACGTCTCGTCGACGGGATTGCCGACGATCAAGAATCTCGCCTTCGGATGAAGATGCGCCAAGCCGACCGCCATTTGCATGAAATGTTCCAACCCTTTGGCTTCGAAGATCGACGATGAGATGTAACCGACCAGACGCTCATGATCCAGAATGCCGAGCTGCCTGCGCCTGTTCGCCCGATGCTGCAGCCAGTGCTCCGGCTGCAGCTCGTTCTGGTCCCACGAAGGCGGAATGAGCAGCGTCTTCGGAATCATGCCAGGCGTGCGCAGAGGCGCGAGCGTCGCCTCCGAAATGCCGACGACATAGTCGGCGTACTGTTCGAACACCGAGGCCGCCGACGCTTGGTACGGCGTGTCTCGAAGTGCTTCCATCACCGACCAGACGACGGGAATGCCGAGCGCGCGGCCCGCGATGGCGGGAAGCGGGTGGACGCAAGTGTTCACCAGCATGCAGCTCGGCTGTTCGCGGCTCAGCAGCATGAACAATTCAGACCATGACGGCCCTTGCTGCTTCTCAGAAATCTCGTCATGCATATGCGGGAGCGCCAAGTAGAGCGGCACGACCAGCGGAATATCCTGCACGATGACGGGAATGCCCAGCTTCCGGGCATTCACAGCAATGACGCCTTCGCACGGAACGACCAGCGTGCAGGCGAAGAACGGGAGCAGCTCGCGGACCATGAACAACAACAGCTTCTCGGCACCGGTGACGTATTGCGGACTGCAAATATGCGAGAAGATCAGCATTTTCGGCTTGGTATGCTTCAATCGGCTGCCTCGCTCGTTAGCGGCAAAGCACGAGCAGGCGCTCACCTCCGTCCCTTATCGCTCTACTCTTTAATCCTAGTTTTAATATAGTATTTGAAAGGCCGTTGACGCGGCACGACATTTGAACCGCCAGCAAACGCACAAAATGCGGTCCAGCCCGGCCGTACAGCAATCCCGGACAGGCAATCATCCCGGAAACAGCAGTCCAAGCAGGCACTCGATCCGTTTCCCGTACGTATGCTCCCGCATCGTCCTCAGCATGCCGCGCATCGCGATCGTCTGCCGTTCCTCTTCGTGGTTCAGGTAATAGTGGATTTTCTCTATCATTTCTTGCGGGGAAGCATAGGTGACAATGTCATAGCCGGGCGTGTAAAAGGAAGCCAGGTCCTCCCGGAAATCCGTCAGCTGAAGCGTTGCGCAGCCGGCGATTTCGAAGGTGCGGGGGTTGGGCGAAACCGCGGGAATGCCGGCGGTGTTGTTGTTGAACGTATCGTCGTTATGGGAACGATGCATATTGATGACGATTTTGGCGCCGTTGTACATATTGGCGGTTTCCATCGGGCCCATCCAGCGGCCGAGCTCGATTTTGCCCGACAGCAGATGGTACCGCTTAAGCCGCTCCCACCAGATGCCGGAAATATGCGTGTCTTTGGTGGCCAGGAACGACGTCACCTGATCGAAGAACTCTACCCGCTTCCAATAGGCGGAACCGATGAAACAAATCTCGTGGCGCTGCGAGCGCTCCGGGTTGCGGGGCCGGAACGACGCGGGATCCGCGCCAAGGGGCAAATAGTGCACGTTCGGACACCCAAGCCCGCGGTAATACTCGACGCAGACCAGCTCCAGCGTGAAGATGACGTCGTAATGCGGTGCCAGCTTGGAGGTAATGTCCGTATAATACGGATCATCCGTGAACCAGATGGCCGTGCGGATGCCCGCTTCCCGCATGCGGTCGACCTGAGCGACGTCGAATTCCAGGCCGTCAAGCACGAGGACGATGTCCGGCCGAATCCGCAAGGCGAGCTCGGCGACGGGCTGCTTCGTGTCCGTGATCGTCAACTGCCCGACCTGGCCGCGGAATGCATCGGCGATGGCGATATCGAGCGGCGAGTAAGGAAAGCCCTTCCCCGTCGCGACGAACAGCACATGCACCTGCTTCATGGGCGATGGCGGTACCGCGATCCCTTGAAGAGCGGCTTCGCAGCGTCCGAACCAATGCCCATGCTCCCAGCCCATCCGGAAGCCTGCGGCGTGTCCCCGGTTCGTTCTTGGTTTGCGTACGGCTCTGCCGCGCCTTGCCCGCATTTTTCTCATGGCCTTTCTCCTCCCTTCGGTCGGCTTCAGCAGCCGCATGCGCGCGCGCGTCACCATCCCAGCACCTCCGCGATCTGCTGCAGCCGGTGTACGTACGTATGCTCGGCCAGCGTGCGTTTAAGTCCCCGCAGCGCGATGCTCCTTCGTTCGTTCTCGTGTCCCAAGTAATACTCGAGTTTGGCCTTCAGCTCGGCCGCGTCGGCATACGTTTCGATATCCGATCCCGGCGTGTAATATTGCGTCAGATCCTCGCGGCAGTCCGTCAGCTGAAGCGTGCCGCAAGCCGAAATTTCGTACGTCCGCGGGTTGATCGAGCGCCCCGGCAAATTCAGCACGTTCTTGTTGTCCTTGCCCACTTCGGTCGTCCGGTGCAAATTAATGACGATGCGCGCGCCGTTGTAATAGTTGATGGAATCGTCGACGGGCAGCCAGCCTTGCCGGACGAAGCGCTGCAACGTTTTGAAATTTTTCATGCGTTCCCATAGTCCGCCTGCGATGAACACCTTGCGCGTATTCAGAAACGGCGCGAGCGCATCGAACATCTCCACCCGGTTCCAGAACGCCTGGCCGATGAAACAGACGTCGCTGCGGTAGCGTTCCTCGACCTTCTTCGGTTTGAATCGGTTGTGATCGACGGCCAGCGGCATATAGATCACGTTCGCGCAGCCCCGTTCCCGGTACATCTGAATCGTGCTCAGCTCGTGCGTCAGTACAACGTCGTAGCGCGGCGCGATGTACATCGTATCCGCCGTGACATAAGGGTCGTCGGCAAACCAAATAGCCGTCCGTATCCCGAGTGAACGAACGGCATCGACCTGTTCCAGATGATTCGCCGGAAAAACATGAAGCCCGTTCAACACCAGCACCCAGTCCGGCCGAATGAGCGCAGCCTGTTCCGCCATCCGCGCGGCATCCGCGACATAGACCTCGCGGACAATCAGCCGCAGCGCTTCGATGACGCCCTGGTCGATGCCCTCGAAGCCCTGCGGAATATACAGCACGCAGCAGTCTCTCTTCGTCGGTGCCGCCGGCTGCATAAGCCGGTACAAATATTCGCAGGCGCCGTCCCGCAAACCATTCTCATAACCTGACGCGAATCCCGCCGCTGCCGCCTTGGCGTTCCGTTGTTCCTTTGTCTGCACAGTCGCCACCCCTGGGATTATCATTCTTCTGTCACCATATATATGCGAATGACAGGCAAGGCTCTTGGTCACTTGTCCGCGCGGGAATTAAAATTGGCTGATGACCCCCAAGGCGAACGTACATGGCAGCGGACAACGCCCATATTCGGAAATTATTAAAATGAACGCGGAAAACCACCCGTGATTTCAAAAAAGTAGTATAATTCTGGGAGTGCGATCACATATTATAAGAGGTTAAAGTGAGCGAAGGAGGGCTTGATCATTCATTTCTCTAAGAAACAAGTGGAACCCATTCCCGAAGAAGAGACCCCTATCTGGACATGCACGAACGAAAGCTGCTCCTGCTGGATGAGAAACGACTTCTCGTTCGGAGAGTTTCCGAGCTGTCCGATCTGTCATTCCAGCATGACGAGCGACATCAAAAGCCTGCCGGTCTTAACGAACGGCACCAAACGGGGCTTTCAATAAGACAGGCTATTCGCTGACCATGCAAAAAGGCTTTCCCTATCCGTCGATCGCGGCGGTGAGGGAAAGCCTTTTTTTTGGGGGGCAGAGGTTGGTTACGTTGGCCGCGGCGGTGCGGGAGTTGGTCGCGTTCGGTGGGACACGCTGGCTGGCCCGGGAGCGGCATGGAAGTCGATCGCGTTGGCCGAGGCGGCGCGTTGGCAGGCCCGTTGTCGGGGCGGCTGCTCAAAATGCTGTCACCTCAGCAGATTCTCGACTGATTCTTCCCGCTGATTGACCGAATTCGAGCCATGTACTGCACCCAGTACACTACATCGCGGACATTCGGCCAATTTCGAGCCATGTACTGCACCCAGTACACTACATCGCGGACAATCGGCCGAATTCAGGCCATGTACTGCACCCAGTACATTACATCGCGGACTATCGGCCGAATTCGAGCCATGTACTGCCCGTACTGCCCGCTGACCACACCAAAAGTTCTCATCCCGGCAGCTTTTCAGCCCATCCTGCCAGCAAACCTGCCAGTCCCACGGCTAGTCGCTTTTCTTTCCGCTACCAAATTACTGGCGCAACTTTTCCCTCTCCGATCTCATTCCAAAAAGGTTCTCGGCACCCGCTCGCGAATAATACCGGATAGAGAGGTGATTGCGATCAAAATCCATATTATAGGCGGATCGGGCAGCGGCAAGTCCTATATCGCTGCATTACTCAGCCAGAAGCTCCATATCACGCACTACGATTTGGACGATATTTTCTGGGATCATCGTTCGAATGAATACGGCGTGCAAGCGCCCGAGGACGAGCGTAACCGGCAGCTCGGCGAAATCATCAGTCTCGACGCGTGGATCACCGAAGGCGTATACAGATCGTGGGTAGAGCCGATTTTTGCCGCCGCGGATAAAATCGTCGTGCTGATGACGCCCCTGCCCGTGCAAGAAGAGCGAATATGGAAGCGGTACGAAGAACGCATAGCCGGCGCTGTGCCGAGCAAGAAACGCGAGAAGCTCGAGGGCATTCACAACCTGCTGGCGTGGAATAAAAGCTATAATCTGACCAAGCTGCCTCATCTCATCCGCAACTGGGCATACACAGACAAAATGATCACGGTCAGCGATAACCTGGACATTCTTGAGCTCCTTCCCGCTTCCTCCTCCTACGGTGAATGAGACGTCGACGAGCGAAGCTCGAAGCGAGCCGATTGACACCCGCCTAATATCTGGATAAGATTTCACTGTATTTACTCACTAGCAGGAAAGAGGCTCACGTATTTCACCAGGCCCGAATGTCATTAAGTTGAGGAACTAGAACGCAGTTTATTTTCGATCCTGCACGGCAGGGTTTATTTGCGTTGTTTACATCAACCTATGAAACGGAGGCCTTTTCTCATGTCCAAATTCGCAGTCTCGAATGAAGCGTTAGAACATGCATGTCGCCTTTACGGCACGAACGCCAGCGTAACCACGTTCATCGGCGGACTGCAAAATCTCGTCTATGCCTACGCGCAGGATGGACAAGACCTTATACTGCGTCTGACGCCAAGCGCCAACCGGACCGAGCTTCTCGTCCTGAGCGAGCTGGACTGGATCCGCTACCTTGCGGGCAAGGGGATTTCGGTTTCACAACCGATCCGCTCTAAGAACGGTCAATGGACGGAACAGATTCATTCGGCTCATGGCGATTACATTTGCGCAGCTTTCGAGCGGGCTGCGGGAAGAAGAGTGGATTATCCAGAGTGTCTGGAAGACGTCGCCCTGTATGAACGGCTCGGCCGGCTGACAGGGAAGCTGCACGCGCTATCGAGTACCTATCAGCCCGTCATGCCAACGATCCATAGACATGATTGGGAACAAAATTGGTTTCTGCAGCATATCGATCTCCTGCCGGAAACGCAAACCGGCGTTCGCGACAGCTATTTCGAATTGCTCGAATCGATTCGCGGATTACCGAAAACCGATGAAGCCTATGGCCTCATTCACGGTGATATCAACGTGGGGAATTTCATGGTCGATGATCAAGGTGAAGTGACGCTTTTTGACTTTGACGAAGCCCAGTACAGCTGGTTCGTAGAGGACATCGCGGTCCAATTGTATTATTTGGTCTATGTCTACGGCGGAGACGATGGATTGGAGCTGCGGGAAGAACAAGCCAGCCGGTTCATGGAACAGTTCATGAAGGGCTATCAACTTGAACATGCCTTGGACGAATATTGGGTTCGGCAGCTGCCATTATTTCTGCGGCTGAGAGAAATCATCGTATACATCGGTTCCTTTCGAAACTGGGACGGCGACGAAACCTTCAGCGGTTCGAACAATCCATGGTTTATCGATTGGATTGCGGAAAGCAGGTCCAGGATCGAGAACCGACAGCCCATCGTGAATATCTGGGATCGATAAACGAGGAGAAGCTTGCGGTGTCGAACGCTTGGAAATAGGGGTGAATACGCCTGCCGACTGCCGCTTGCCGACTGCCGTTTGCCGCTTGCGGCTTGCGGTTTGTCGCTTGCGGCTTGTCCAACGATTCCAGTCACGCGCAGCCTATCGTGATACCGCGCAAACTTACTCACGCCGTTTATATAACGCCTACTATGTCGTACAATTCATTCCGCCTCCAACGCGAAGAGCGGCCGGAGCATGCCCCTGCCATGCTCCGGCCGCTCTTCGTGCTAGCCGTTCTGCTGTTCGTACGCGATCTGGTGGCCATCCTCGAAGCCTTTGGCAAAGCCGAGGTTGTAGCCCTGATTATAGGCAGCGTCGAAAGCCTTGTTGTAGCCGGCGTTGCTTTGCGGCTGGCGTTTCCGCTGCTTCCTGCGCGGCGAGGCTTTGCTGCCGCGGGAGGACTTGGTCCGTTTGCCCTGCTGCCGCGGCTTCGCGCTGCTTCTGCGTTTCGACCCCGCCGATTTGCGCCTCTTAGAAATGCTTACGGCTGCTGCGACCACTTCGGTTTCCTCCTTTGCGCTCTGGCGGCTTATTGCTGCCGCCCGTCGTTGCTTGCAGGTTCAGCCACGGCTTGGAGGCCGGCTTCCCTGCTCTTCGCTGCGCCGGATGGCGCTCCATCGCGCGCACCATCTCGGAGAGCGTCTGCTGCATAGCTGCGAGCGACTTCATATTGCGCTGAATGGACATAGCCATGCCGGGGTCGTTCCGAGCCATGTCTCCCACACTCTCCAGAATCCGGGCGACTGCCGTCTGGCTGCGGGAAAGCGCGCCGATCAGCGCGATGCGTGCTTCGCGCTCCAGCCGTTTCCGGTCCACTATTCTTTCTCCCCCAAGTCGAAGGAGCCGCCGAGCATGCCTTCAAATCCGCCTCCCGAATCGTTCTCGTGATGATTCAGGGCGGCTTTCAGCACATTCGTCAAACCCATGTTGAGCTTCGTCAGCCCGTCAATGACTTCGACCATTTGATCATGTACGCTCAGCGTCGCCTTCAAGTGATCCTGCTGATCGGCGAATGCGTCCGGCGTCACGTGATTGATCATCCACGACCGCACCTTCTCGGCCTCCAGCGCCTTCGCCTCCAAAATCATCGCCACGTTCAGCTGCAGCTTGGCGGAGGCGTCCAGCATTTTGACATATGCCGTTTCCCGACTCATGAAATGATGCTCCCTTCCACCGCGCTTACTCTTCGTCCTCGACCGCAAATTCCTTCATGACCGTCGATATGGTCACCGCAAGCGATTCCTGCAGCTCGGCAATGCTGTTCAAATAAGCGACGACGCTGCCCGTCACCGCCTTGGAATTGTCCATCAATTCATCAAAGCCTCCGAAACCGGGATGCTGATCCGGAAGCGAATGAACGAGCTGTGCCATTCTGACGGCGACATGGCGCTTACCTTCCAGGATGCGCGACAGCTGTTCATGGGAATGGGACATATGCTCGATCATTTCCGTCACGATCTGCTGCATGACGCCGTCCTCCTTAATCTTCTTCCTGCCCGATGATGACGCGGCCGCTCAATAGAACCCCCATACGGCATTCATCACGGGATCGGTTACTACCAGCATATGCGCGGCATCTGCCGCGCGGTACTGCAGAACCGCCCCGGAGCGTGAATCGGCGGGACCATTCGCAGCCGCGCCGGTCGCTGTACTTATCAGCTATAAATGCTCTGCCACCCGAACCGGCGCAATGACAGGCAAGCCTTCGCCAAGCTGTCCAAGCTGCTCCGGGGATAAGGCGGCTTGGCGCAGCGACAGGCTCCAGGCTTCCGCCGCCTTGGCGCTCGGCACGCGGCGGCGAAGTCCGTTCTCCGCCATGTACATCACGCCGTCCGCCTCCCAGATTTGCGGCTGATCGTACCAGGACGCTTCGACCTCCGCCGCGGAGACCGGCTCGCCTGCCGGCCAGCGGCGCACGTCGATTTGCGAGAGCCGTACGACTGGGACGACTGCCTCGCCGACAATCGGCCTGCGCATGCCCCCTTCGATCCAATACCGCGTCTCCGTTACGCCGCGGACGACGACGCCTTGCGGGAAGAAGGATGACTCGCCTTGCGGCGGCCTGCCCGCGCCCGAGTTTCGCACCGCGTGAATCAGATCATGGGGATTGCCCCATTTGTCCATATAGACATGCTCGTTGCGATCGTTCACTTCATGGAACTTGCTGCCGAGCGCCTTCATGCTCACGCTCCCGAAATGATGGATGAACGTATCGCGCGCGATGATCAGGGCATAGCCCTGCAGCCTGACCCGAATGTTGAAATCGTCATCCTCGAAGTTGCCGATTTCGAAGCCTTCGTCCAAGTATCCCGTCTGCTCCCACAGCTCGCGCCGAAACAACAGGCAGAAGCCCGTCAACCGGTCGGTCCGCTGCCATTTGGCCGGATCGCTGGCATTGAATCTTCGGGCGAACGGCAGTATGCCGTTCTCTTCCGTGTAGGGCACCTCGATGCGCTGATCTCCGCTGATATAGTTCGTTACGGGGCCGACCATGCCGATATTCGGATCGCTGTTCAAGCAGGCCAGCAAATTGTCCAGCCAATGCGGCGTGACGATCGTATCGTTGTTGAGCAGCAGCAGCTTGTTGCCCTTGGCCATCATGAGACCGACGTTGGTCGCGCCGGCAAAGCCGCGGTTCCGGTCCAGCACCCGATAGCGCACGACGCCGCCGACCGATTGCAGGTATTCGGCCGATCCGTCCGTCGACGCATTGTCGACGACGATGATTTCGTACGGCGAGGGCGTGTGATCATGAATGCTTTCGATGCACTTCTGTAAGTAATCGCGCTGATTGAAGCTCGGAATGATGATGCTCGTGCCGTCGAAATACGTGCCGAAGCTTTCCGTCCCCGCACGGACGCCTTCCTGGTACCCCGCAGCCAAGCCGACCGTATAGGTGTTGCCGGATTTCTTCGGCCGACCGTGACGATTGTGGCGGCGGCGCGAGCGCAGCGGTACCTGGCGTCTGCGCCGGGAACGCGTTTGCTTTTTCATAAATCTTGCCCCCTCCTTCTGCTTACCGGCTCCCGAAGGCGGTTACAGCGCATATTTCCCTCTCACGATACCGTCGGCCATATGGCCGAAATCGAGCGCGGTCTTGCCCAGCTCACGCGCAATCCGGGTGCAGAGAATAACAGCGGCGATGCCTGCGGACACAAGCGCCAGATTGAACTCGCTTCCCCTGATCTCGTTCATCACCCGTTCTACGTCATCCACGCCTCTGACCGGACTGATCACGCCGGATACATGAAAACCGCGCTGGCTAAGCACATGAGCAAGCGCCGGCGCCACGTTGCCGATGATCAGCAGCTGCTTGCCCGACAGCAGCGTGTTCAGCAAGCCTGCCTGATGCAGGCTGTAATTAACGGCCGAGGTCGTCAGCCGCATGCCGGCCGGTGCCAAATGATGGCTGCGCAGCACGGGATGCAGCAAAGGTTGAAAATGTTTCCGCCGCGACAGCGGCACGCCGACGATATGAGCCTGCCGGACGGATTCCGCCAGCTGGTCTCTCGCGTTCAAGTCGGGCGGCCTGACCCCGGCGTAGGGCAGGAAGCCGCCTTCGCGCTGAATGGTCGCCGCATCGTAAACGCCTTCCTGGGCAAGCGTCAGCAGCTCGCCGTCCCCCAGCCGAACGACGGAGCAAGGACGCTGCTCGGCGATCGCCGCCTCCATTTCCGCAAAAACCTGATGCACATCCAGCAGCGGCTGACACAGATGCCGGATATGCTCCGCTCCCATTGCGATCACTTCCCGCAAGGTGACTTCGGGCAGCAGCATGTTGACCGGCATCGCCTGTTCCAGCAGCAGCTCGCCGCCTTCGTACAGACCGAGCTCATAGCCCGCCGTATAGGCGTTCTCCTGATAGTTGTCTCTCGGGGGCATGCCGTCCTGCTGGTCGTGGTCCGTCGGCAGCAGCGCCGAAACGGCTTGATCGCCCGGCCGCTTTCTCCATCTCCGGGGGCGGCCGCGGCGCTTAGCTCCTGTTCCTTTCCGGGCCCTTGTCCGTTTCGCGCCTTCGGCACGCTGCTTTTTGGATTTGGGCGCGTTCCCAGGCAAGCGGGGTCCCGCGGCTGCCGCTCCTGAGCCGGAGCCGGCCGTGCTGCGCTTGACCGCGGTTTTCGCCCCGCTCCCGGCTTCGGTCCGAACGGCCGGCCGCGATACGGCGGCTGCCGGTTTAGCAGCCGGCTTAACCGGATTAGCCGGAGCAGCTTTGGCAGTAATCGTCGTCATCTTCAAGGGGGTCATGGGAGATCACCCATCAGTTTCCGGCTTGCTTCCAGCAAGGATCCGAACGTCCCGGCATCCGTCCACCAGCCGCTGAGATGCCGATATGCCAGCTTGCCTTTGGCCGCATAGCCATTGTTGACGTCCGTAATTTCCAGCTCGCCGCGCTGCGAAGGAGACAACGCGCCGATGAGATCGAAGACCGTGCCGTCGTACATGTAGATGCCCGTGACGCAGCTGTCCGTTTGCGGCGCCGACGGCTTCTCGTCGATGTGGACGATATGCCCGTCAACGTCAAACACCGGCACGCCGTAACGTTCCGGATCGGGCACCTGCTTCAGCAAGACCATCGCGCCGTCCGGCTGCGCGCGAAAAGCGTCCAGATGAGGCTTAAGCGGTTCCTCGAACAAATTGTCGCCCAGCAGCACGATAAATTTGTCGTCGCCGCCGATGAACGGCTGCGCCAGCTCCAGCGCCTGCGCAATGCCGCCCGCTTCTTCCTGAATCCGGTAAGTAAGCGATACTCCATAATCTTTGCCGCTGCCGAGAAACGAAGCGAAATCGCCAAGCGCGTCCGGTCCCGTGACCAGCAAAATATCTGAAATGCCCGCGGCCTGCAGACTGATCAGGCCATAGCTGATCATCGGCATCCTTCCAACCGGCAGCAGATGCTTGTTCAGCAGTTTCGTCAGAGGCCGAAGCCGCGTTCCCGTCCCGCCGGCCAAGATAACAGCTTTCAAATGAATGACCTCCTAAACGGTTACTGGTTACATGAAATTCGCAGGATCGACCTGCCATTTTGCAATGAAGAGCGCCCGGTTGCGTTCTACGAGCTGCGAAACTTCTTGAGCGCCGTTCCGTTTGAAGCTCACGCTGCCCTGGTGATGAACGAAGACGTTCCTGCACATCAGCAGGCTGAAGCCGTGCATGCGCGCGCGGAAGCAATAATCGTCGTCCTCGTAATGGCCGGGCGAGAACCGCTCATCCAGCTCCCCGATCCGCTCGTACAGCGTGCGGGGAAACAGCATGCAGAACCCGACCAGCCGCAAGATCGGCTCATGCGCCCGCGCATCGCGAACGAATACATCCGCCGCGATGCGGTGAAAATCATCCATCGTCTCGAAGGGATGATCCACCTGCTGCCTGCCGCTCGCATAGTTGGTTACAGGCCCGACGATGCCCGCGTCCGCGCTGCCGTCAAGCGCCTGCCGCAAGCCGTGCAGCCAGCCGTACGACACGGTGACGTCATTGTTCAGCAGCAGGAAGTAATCGCCGTTCGCCGCTCGCATCCCTTTGTTGCATGCCGTCGGAAACCCGGTGTTGCGCGCGACCGAGACGCAGGTCACGCCTTCCCGGACGCACCATGCGGCGGTGCCGTCCCCCGAGCCGTTATCGACGACGATGATTTCGAACGGGGTCTGCACGGGATCCGTGTACAGCCGAACGGCAGCGACCGCATTTTGCAAGAGCTGCAGCCCGTTATACGTCGGAATAATAATGCTCGTCATGCCGCTCATCGGACGCCTCCTCCTGCTTCAAGCCTGCGCCGGACCCCGTCGGGCAGCGACAGTCTGGCGCCCTTCTCGCGCATCGCGGCCCGCAGTGCTTCGATATGGTCGCCTGCCGACAGCTTCAACCCCGCTTCGGAGAACGCTCCGCCGCCGGCTCCCCAAACGACGGATTTCAGCGAAGAGACGGGACTGCAGCAAATGCGCAGCTTCTGTTCCAATGCCGCCCGATGCGCCATCGGGGGCACGGCGAGCGCCGGCAGCCCGACGCGTTCCATCGCCGAGCGCGTCCAGACATGCGGCAGCACGGCGGCGGAATTGGCGCTCAGCTCCGGTCTGCCCAGCGACCAGTTCATGAATGCCCGGATCCGCGCCGCTTCGTCCCAGCGGCGGAACGCGCCCAGCTGTCCGCTTACGTCGGCCAGCACTAGGTCGTGCCCGGCATGCGCCTCCGCCAGCATCGCCGCGAGCTGCTCTGCCGCGACCGGAATGTTCCCGTCGGCGAACAGCACGAGCTCGGCTGTCGTCATCCGCGCGCCGACCGACCGGCCCACATCCGTGCCCAGCCTTGCCGGGGTATGGTAGACGCTGATCTCCGGCATGGCTCTGAATCGGGCAAAGCTCTCTTCGCCAGCCCCCTCCAGCACGACGATTATGTCCTCGAACGGCAGCCGGAGCAGCTGCCGGACCGCCTCGGTCCCTGTCCCCGGACCTGCCAGCACGACGGCGGCGGCGGTCCTCGTCAACGCGACGGGCACCCACATGCCGCCGGGCTGGCGCAGACCCGCGGCGAATCCGTCCGCATACGCTTGACCGCGTTTCAGCGGATTCCCGGCGCGGGATTCTCTCCCTCCCCGCAAGGAGCGCTGCGTCCAATGCTCGTTCATGCGCAGTTTGGCTTGCCGGCCGTCAAGCGCAGCTCCGCTTCGAAGCAGCGCGGCGCCTTCCGCGAAGCCGGCCATATAGGCGGTTTTCAGCGCTCCCGCTAATCCGCCTCCGCCCGTTTGATCCGGCACGGCGGCTTTCTTCGGCATAGGACTTCCTTTGCCGCCGTTTCTGCTGCCGCTGCCGGCGCTAGCGCCCTTGCTTGCGCGGGTGCCGCTTCCGCCGCCGCTCCGGGTGCTTCTGCTCCTGATGTTGCCGGACCTTCTCGACGAATGCATGTCATCACCTCGCAAATTCGCGTTTTCGCTCCGCGTCTCCGTATCCGCCGCGCTCGTCGCTATGCCGAGCCAGCCAGTCGATCGCCTCCAAATGGTCGCCCACGATCAGCAGCTCCAGCGGATTCGTTCGTTCGCGCTTCTTTCGCAGCAAGTTGAGCTTGCCGACATTAATATGTTTGACCGCCCCCACCTTGCAGCCAAGCCGGACCGCCCTCGCCTGCGCAAGCGGCGGAACGGCGAGCGCTTCCGCGCCGATCATCTCCAGCGCCCGCCGGCTGACGGCATGCGGCACGGCGGTCATCGAGGTGCCCTTCAGGTCGCTCCGGCCCAGCAGCGCGTTAAGCGCATGCTTGGCAAGCACGACGCTGTGAACGGCATGCTTATCCGTCGGGCCGGAATAGTCGTTCAGGGCGACATCCGTTTCTCCCTGAAGAATGGACGTCACGAACGGCCGCAGCTGCGCAGCCGGAATAACCATGTCGCCGTCAATGAACAGCAGCGCTTTGCCTTTCGCGGCGTTCGCCCCGACACCGCGGCCGACGTCGTGGCCAAGCGGTTCGTCGTAGGCAATGACCCGCGCGCCGCTGCTTCTGGCAATGGCCGCGGAGCCGTCCTTGGAGCCGTTCGCGACGACGATCACCTCCGTGCTCGGGTGAACGCGTTTCGCTTCCCGAATAACCCGGCCGATCGTCCGGCGCTCGTTCATGACCGGAATGATGACGGAGACGAGCGGCTCTCCGTGCGCCGTTTCCATTGCCGGCAGCTGCGCCTTCGGCGCTTCCTGCCAAGGCTCTTGGCGCATCGGCGGCAAGGCAAAGCCCGCGGGAGCCAGCGCTTCGGCTTTCGCCGCGGCAGCCTTCGTCTTCCTGCGATGAAGCGGCTGAACAGCCTGCTGATACCGCATGGGCATCGTCTTGGCAGCTGTCTTACGCTTCATCGGCCTTTGGCTGCTCGCGATTGCCGGTCCGTCCGCGGCCGGCATGCCCGGTTTGGCTGCGTACCGGCTGTTCGCGGCTGCAATCTTCGTCGCACGAGCCCCCGGACGCCGCTTCGGCTTGCTGCGGGAGCGTACGGCTTTCTTGGCTGCCGTTGCTGGCATATTCGCTGTCTTCGCTAACGCAGGGACGGAGGCGCGCATACGCATGACGCCTGCGCGAATTGAAAGACCGGGGGTCCGTTTAGTCATGATCAGCAAACCATCCTTATGCCGGGCTGTCTGGGAGCCAAAAGGCTGCGGCATCCTTCTCACCTGCCCTAAATCTTCTTGTTACCAGTTAGTGTATGGACGAATGAGAGTAAGAGGAACGGCTGATGTACGTCAAGGCGGTCGCCTTGCCTGACGTTCCACCCATGCTCGTCAACACAATCTATCAATCCTCATATGCTATTGCGATAAGGAGGTGATTGCATTCATGAATGAAAATCCCGCCATAAGCCAAGCGCTTCGCTCCTTCTTGAATCAAGCGGAAGTCGCATGGTTCCGCGTCTACGATTCCGGCTTCGGCCGCAAAAGAATTTACACCCGCGGAAACGAATACAGCCAGCTGCCGCTCCGTTACAGCACAAAAGCTAAAATATACAGCTATTTCCGCAAATACTGGGGTGTCTCTTTCAGTAAAACGCTGATGTGCAGCATGCAGCCGCTTGTGTACAACGGGCGCGTCTATGTGGTCGTCGGCGACCCCGGCCCCGTTGCGTTCGTCGTAAAATCGGCGCGCGTCGTCAGCTCCACATGCTGCCGCTTGCGAGTAAGAGCCGTGCTCTCCGGCGATCCCGACGGCAATGTCGTCGTCTACTACACGCTCGCGCGGACAGCGAACGGCAGTTATCGCATTATTGGCCGTACGCGTCTCAAATACGATTACCGTTTTACGTGCATGCGTTAGGAAGACCCGGTATGGCATCTATCGCTCGTTTTATTTTGCATCCGGCAGCGTCTCCTCTCGGATGGGATAAGCCCTCCCGGATGGCGCCGACGCTCCGGCGAAGCTTCAAGCCCGTTAAACGCCATGAACGCAAAATCACCCTGCCTCTCGGCAGGGTGATTCATGCTGCATGCATAGCCATGCATAACCAGGCAATGCATGGCGCTATTGTAATGTCAGCGAATAGTTGCTCAAGCCGGTTCCGATCACGTCGGCGTGCGTGAAGTAGAACGTATCGCCTTCTCTGCGGACGAAATCGAGTCCATCCCCGTCGTAATCGAAATCCATGCTGTATTTCCTCTGTTCTTCTACCCGCTTTTGCTCATCCGCGGGAAGCAGCCGTTTGTAGAGCAGCGCGGCCGTCTTCTTCTTCAAATCGACGAGCGCAAGCATCTGCGCATCATAGAGTTGAACGATCAGCGCGTCGTCGGCCGCATAGAGGACCGTCATCGCTTCCTTCGAATCGAGCATTTTAGCGATGTCCGCCTTTTGGGTTACCGTGCCATCCGGCTTGGCAAGCAGCACGCTGCCGCCGTCGACGAGCACGATCCCGCCCGAGTAACGGGAGAGACTGTCCACGTTTCGGCTGCCGTAATAGGACGCTTGGCTTTCCAGTACCAGCTTGTCCTGATGCACAATGAACTTGAACACGTTCGTCCCCAGGCCTGGCTCGCCGTAAATATCCTTCAACGTGACGCCGACGTTATGCGCATCCAGCCGCTCGGACTCCAGGTAGCCGTAGCCTTCCAGCTTCGCGTGAGTCGTTCCTGCCAGAATCGGAGGCGCTCCCCTCTTCGAAGCGTATAAGCGATGCGTAAGTGGATCCAGCCAAAACAAATCCGGTTCATCGGAATCCGCGCTCACGACGTAATGTTCGCCGTACGTGATGCTTACCGTGGCTTGTGCCGGGTCATACCGCAATCCGGCATGCAGGAGCAGGGCTGCCTCGCGCAGCGATACATACATGCGGTTACGCTGCAGGATCAGTGCTTCATGATCCAGTTGGAGCGTCTTCCCGTTGATGACCGCTGATCGGCTACCCGGCCGGAACGCCGCGAAAACGCCCGGATAAGCGAACGTGACCCGCGAGCCGTCCCGTGCCTGCACCAAACTGACTTCGCGAAACAGTTCCCGGAGATCCTGAATCCAAATGTAGACGCGGCCATTTATCGCTTGGATCGGCAGCTTCTGCTCGGTCATCCATTCCCGGCTGCCGTCTATTCGCTTCACTTGAATCGGCTTCGTGGCGGCGTGAGCAGCCGTGCTTGCGTACGCGGCATACGGCGCCGAGGCATTGGCGGTCGGTGCGGCGGCTTCCGCGATGCCTTGAATGAGCAGGGCGGCAAGCAGCAGACGGCATACGATGCCGGCTTGTCTCTTTACATTGCGTAGGGTAAGCTTCTTCTCCATGCGATTCCAACTCCTTATGTAAGCTAGACGCAGGAAACGGATCGATAGTTACAGCGTTTTCCAAGTCGTCGGACGTCATGGAAAAGTAAAAAAACCTCCTTCCCCGCGTTGACCGCGGAAAAGGAGGCGCTGCTTGCATTATTTCGAGCCGATCGCGATCCAGTTGACGAGACCGATCGGTTCAGGGGTAATCCGCGTGCGGACGATTGTCAGCTGAACCGCCGAGGCGGTTTTCTGCTTGATGACCGCGTAGCAGGACGGGGAATCGGTCGTGGCCACGAATACGTACGCGCTGTTCGCAAATGGCTGATCGAAGCCGATCGTCACGTCGAGCTGCTCGCCTTGGCCTTGGAAATTGTACGGCGCGAGGCCGAATTGCTGCAGGGCGATCGTCTCGCGTTTGACCGTGGACACCGGTGCAAAGCTCAGCTTATTCGCATCGATGCTGCCGTCCGCCAAACTCGCCGAATCGACGACCTGACTCTGATCGGAAGATAATCGTACGCCCGGGGCAAAGTGCGCTTCCGTGATGCTGCCTAACGCGAGCTTCGTGCCCGTGACCGCTCCGTCTGCCAGTTTCGCGCTGTTGACTGCGTTGTCTGCCAGCTTGCTTGACTGAATGGCGCCATCTGCCACTTTCGTACTGTCGACTGCGCTGACCGCCAGCTTGCTCGACTGTACCGCTCCGTCCGCCAGTTTCGTGCTGTCGACTGCGTTGTCTGCCAGTTTGCCGGTCAGCACGGAACCTTCTGCTAACTTGCTCGACTGTACCGCTCCGTCCGCCAGTTTCGTGCTGTCGACTGCGTTGTCTGCCAGCTTGCCGGTTTGTACGGCGCCTTCAGCTAACTTGCTCGACTGCACTGCTCCGTCCGCCAGTTTCGTGCTGTCGACTGCTCCGTCTGCCAGCTTGCTCGACTGTACCGCTCCGTCCGCAAGTTTATCGCTGTCGACTGCTCCGTCCGCCAGCTTACCGGTTTGCACGGAACCTTCTGCCAACTTGCTCGACTGCACTGCTCCGTCGGCCAGTTTCGTGCTGTCTACTGCGTTGTCTGCCAACTTGCTCGACTGCACTGCTCCGTCGTCTAGTTTCGTGCTGTCGACTGCGCCGTCTGCCAGCTTGCCGGTTTGCACGACGCCTTCTGCTAACTTGCTCGACTGTACTGCTCCGTCGGCCAATTTCACGCTGTCGACTGCTCCGTCCGCCAGCTTGCCGGACTGTACGGAACCTTCAGCCAATTTGCTCGACTGCACTGCTCCGTCGGCCAATTTCACGCTGTCGACTGCTCCGTCCGCCAGCTTACCGGTTTGCACGGAACCTTCTGCCAGCTTGCTCGACTGTACCGCTCCATCAGCCAGTTTCGCGCTGTCGACTGCTGCGTCCTCCAGCTTACCGGTTTGCACGGAACCTTCTGCCAACTTGCTCGACTGCACCGCTCCGTCCGCCAATTTCGCGCTGTCTACTGCTCCGTCCGCCAGCTTGCCGGTCAGCACGACGCCCTCAGCCAATTTGCTCGACTGCACCGCTCCGTCGGCCAGTTTCGTGCTGTCGACTGCTCCGTCCGCCAGCTTGCCGGACTGTACGGAACCTTCTGCCAATTTGCTCGACTGCACTGCTCCGTCTGCCAATTTCACGCTGTCTACTGCTCCGTCGGCCAGTTTGCCGGACTGCACGGAACCCTCAGCCAACTTGCTCGACTGCACCGCTCCGTCCGCCAATTTCGCGCTGTCGACTGCTCCGTCTGCCAGCTTGCCGGTCAGCACGACGCCCTCAGCCAATTTGCTCGACTGCACCGCTCCATCCGTCAGTTTCGTGCTGTCGACTGCGTTGTCTGCCAGCTTCGCATTATCGACTGCGCCGTCTGCCAATTTGCCCGACACCACCGCGCCGTCTGCCAGCTTCGCACCGTCGACTGCTCCGTCTGCCAGCTTGCTCGACACCACCGCGCCGTCCGCCAGCTTCGCACCGACGACTGCTCCGTCTGCCAACTTGCTCGACGCCACCGCGCCGTCCGCCAGTTTCGCGCTGCCGATTACGCCGTTCGGCAGCTTGCTCGACTGCACTGCTCCGTCTGCGATGCAGTCCGCCGTCACGCTATTTTTCTCGATAACGATTTCTTGTTCTTTCAAGACGCCCGGCGCGAGTTTATCGGCGGTGATTGCGCCGTTCGCGAGCGCTTCCGTGCCGACTGCGCCGATCGCCAGTTTGTCGGATGTCACGGAGCCGTTGCACAACGCGCCGCTTTCCACGGAACCCGGAATCAGATGCACCGTCGTAATCGAACGCGCGGCGATTTTGCCCATCGTTACGGCTCCGGACTGCAGATGGCTTTCGCCGACCGCTCCTCCTGCGAGCTTCGTTGCCGTTACCGCTCCGTCACCCAGTGCGCCTGTCAGAACGGAGCCGTCGCTCAACGACTTGCTCGTAACCGCTCCATGCAGGAGATGGTGCGCGCCGATCGCATTCGGTACGATTTTCTTCGCCGTTACCGAACCGTCCTGCAGCTGATTCTCGCCAACCGCTCCGTTTGCCAGCTTCGCATTCACGACCGAACCATCGCTCAGCGCCGTTGTTCCGACTGCACCGTTCGCCAGTTTGGCGCTCACGACAGCACCGTCTGCCAGCGCATCCGTACCGACCGCGCTGACCGCCAGCTTCGCACGCTCGACCGCGCCGTCCTCCAGCGCCTCCGCACCGACCGCTCCGTTCGCCAGTTTCGCGCTCGTCACTGCTCCGTCTACCAGCGCTGCCGTACCGACCGCGCCTCTCGCCAGCTTCGCACGTTCAACCGCGCCGTCACCCAGCGCCGCAGCGCCAACCGCGCCGTTCGCCAGTTTCGCGCTGCTGACTGCACCGTCGCCGAGCGCTTCCGTGCCGACTGCACCCTTCGCCAGCTTCGAACGCTCAACGGCTCCGTCGCTCAGCGCAAGAGCATCCACCGCTCCGTTCGCCAGCTTCGCGCTTACGACCGCTCCGTCGCCCAGCGCTTCCGTGCCGACCGCTCCGTTCGCCAGGTGCACCGCACCGACGGCTCCGCCGCCGATCGCTTTCGGGCCTACGGCGCCGCTCGCCAGCTTCGCGCTTACGACCGAACCATCGCTCAGCGCTTCCGTGCCGACCGCTCCGTTCGCCAGCTTCGTGCTCACGACCGCTCCGTTGCTCAGCGCCGCCGTGCCGACTGCGCCGTTCGCCAGCTTCGCGCTCACGACAGCCCCGTCGCCGAGCGCTTCCGTGCCGACCGCTCCGATTGCCAGCTTCGTGCTATCGACTGCGCCTTCGCCCAGCGCTGTCGTTCCAACCGCACCGTTCGCCAGCTTCGAACTGCCTACCGCACCCTCCGCAATCGTCTCGCTGCCCACGATACCTGCGATGAGATGCGCGCTCGTAATGGAACGCGCCGCGATTTTGCCAAGCGTTACCGCACCCGTCTGCAGCTGTGCTTCACCGACGGCACCATTGGCAAGCGCCTCGTTGCCGACCGCGCCTCTTTCCAATTGCGCAGCGCCGACGGCTCCGTCCGCCAGAAGTTCGCTGCTGATCGAGCTTCGTTTGATTTTGCTGCCATGGATAATACCGTCCGGCGCTTTCTCGAACGTATAGAACTCCGCCGCCAGATGCGCCTGGGAAATCGACCCTTTACGTATATGGTAGCCCTGGATGGATTCGGCTTTCAGATGTTTGCCTGCAATCGTCTCGAGCTGGATATGATCGCCGCTGATGCTCAGATGCGCCAGCTTCGCGCCCGTTACCGCTTCATCGCAAAGCTGCTCCGTGTCGACCGATTCCCCGGCCAAATGCAGCCGCAGTACGCTGTCGGGTTTCAAATGCGTGCTGCCGACCGAATTCTCCGCCAAGTGATTCGCGTCGACGGCCGCCGCCGCGATATGCTGCCCGTGCACCGCCGATGCCCCGATGGAGCGCGCGTCGACAGCCTCGTTCTGCAAATGGAAAGCTGCGATACTGCCTTCCGCGATTTTCTCTTCCGTGACGGATTCCTTGCCCAGGTGAATATCCCGAATGCTTTCCAGCGACAGATGCGCGCCGAATATCGCCTGCTCCGCCAGATGCTGGCTGCCGACCGACTCGTTAGCAAGATGGCTGCCGTTCACGGCGCCCGGGGCGATTTTATCGCCGGTTACGGCATTTTGCCCGATTGCGCTGCTGACGACCGATCCCGCTGCCAAATGACGGCCGCTTACGACGCCTGGCGACAAATGCTTGCCTTCGATCGACTGCTGCTCCAAGTGACGCGCGCCCAGCACGCCATCCGCAAGCTGTTCGCCCGTAACGGAACCGCTGGCCAGTTTCGACGTTGTTACGCTGCCGTCGGCCAGCTTCTCCGACGTGACCGACCAATCTGTCAATTTATCCGTCGATACGCTCTCCGGCGACAGTTTGAGCGAATTTACCACATGATCCGCCAGATGATGCGAGTAGACCGCGCCAGCCGCTAGATGCCGTTCCGTTACCGCGCCGCTCGCCAGCTTCGCGGATTTGACCGCGCCGTCTTGGATCGCGTTCGTTTCAATCGCCGCTTTGCGGATGTGGAAAGAATCGATCACGCCCGGCTGCAAATGATCCCCCGACACGGATTCCGGCGACAGGGCTTCCTCCGTTACCGCTCCCGCCGACAAATGGAAGGCGCGAATCGCTTCAGGCGCAACCTTGTCGAACGTAATGGATTCGTCGGCCAAATGCTTCGTCAATACCGACAATTCCGCCAGCTTCGCGCTGCTTACGCTGCCCTCGGCGAGCTTCTGCTCGACGACCGCGGCGTCCTGCAGCTGCGAACGTCCGACGGATGCGCTGCTAATATGCGCTTCCTGAACGGCGTTCGCGGCGATTTTCTTGCTAGTGACGGCATGATCGGAAAGGTGTCCATTG
Source organism: Paenibacillus rhizovicinus (assembly GCF_010365285.1). Classification (NCBI taxonomy): domain Bacteria; kingdom Bacillati; phylum Bacillota; class Bacilli; order Caryophanales; family Paenibacillaceae; genus Paenibacillus; species Paenibacillus rhizovicinus. The sequence continues at coordinate 5,150,213 of NZ_CP048286.1, read as the reverse complement.
AGGATGCCGCCTTCGATCAGCTGTTTGGAACCGACCGATTTCTCGGTTAAATGGCGCTCTTCGATGCTGTCGCTGACCAGCTTATCGCCGCTGATGCTGAAGCGGCTCACATGCCTGCCTTGCACCGCATCGTCGCTCATCTTCGTCGCGGTAATGCTTTTGTCGGCGATTTTGGAGGAGGTGACGGCATGGTCGACCAGCTTGATCGTCGAGATCGACAGATCGGCGATTTTGGACGATGAAACCGATTGATCGTGCAAATGATCGGTCGTGACCTCAGCGGCTGCGATGTGTTGGGCCTTTACGGCTCCGTCCTGCAGTTCCCGCGAGCCTACTGCTTCCTGCGCGATCGCTTCGGACGTGACGGCTTCGGCTTGCAGCTCCCGTGCTCCGATCGCGCCTTTGGCCAGATGGCCGGACACGATTTCGCCCGGCGCGATATGCTTCCCCAGCAGCGCCCCCGGCGCCACATGCTCGGCAAGCAGCAGCCCCGGCTGCAAATGGCTGGATTCAATGGAACCGATGCTAAGTTTCTCGCTCGTCACCGAGCCGTCGCGAAGCTTCGAACGGGTAACCGAGCCTTCGGCCAGCTTGGAGGTACTGATCGCTTCGTTCGCGATGCTTTCCGTACGGACAGCGGCGCTTCTCAGCTTCGAGGTCGTAACGGATTGATCATCGAGTAGATCCGTCGTCACGATCAGCTGTTTCAAATGCTTCGCTTCGATCGAGCCTTCCGCGAGCTTGTCGGCGCTGATCGTCCGGTCCGCCAGCTTCTCCGACGTAATGCTGCTGTCGCGAATCTTGTCGCCCGTGACGGAACGGTCGCGAATCTTCGCGCCGGAAATCGCGTTCTTGGCCAGATGCTCGCCCGTGATGGATTCCGATGCGATTTTGGAGGCGACGATGGCGCCCTCCGAGATATGAATGCTTTCCACTGCAAAATCCGCGATCGACTGCGGCTTCACGGCGCCGGGCTTAATACGGTTGGTATCCACGGATCCGAAGGCCAGCTTCTCGGTCGTTACCGCGTCGTCCGCAATATCGTCGGTGTGCACGAACGGCAGCGGCGAATTCGGCATGCGGCGCTCTTCTACGAACGCTTCTTGCTTAATGAGCTCCTGCTCCGCTACTACTTCTTCTTCTTCTTCCGGCTGTTCCTGTGGAATTTCTTGAACGGCATCCGCTTGAGGAGCTGCAGATACCTCCTGCTCGAGTGCTGCGGAAACTGACGGCAGTTCGGGCTCTTCCGCGACAACAGCCGTGCTTACGAACTCAAAGGACGGCAATACTTCCGCTTGCTGCGGAGGCGTCTCCGTCTGTTGCTGTTGTATAATTTCCGGAGTGCCTTGCTGCTGTTCGACAGCCGGCTCCACGGCTTCCTGCGCTGGGGGTGCCAGCACTTGGGAGGCTGCATTCACCTGAACGGTGCGTTTCTCGTCGGTTTTGTCCGCTGCCGGTTTCTTCTTCTTCAGTTCCTCGAGCCATTTCAACTCCGAAGCATTCGGATTATCCACGTAAAATAACGGCTTCCGCCCTTTCGGGCTTTTTCCCTTGCTGCTCTTCGCCATAGCCCTCTCCTTCTTCCACCTCAATTGTCATAGGTATCATATGCATTCACCCATGGGCAGGTCACATAGCGATAATCAATTTCTATGTAAAAAAAACTGCCCCGCGCGGGAGCAGTTCATTTCAAGCTTGGATCTATTCCGTTTCCACGCTTCAAGGCAGCATTGGAAAGCCTGATTATTGCCGTCGGTGCACGCCGACCGTCTGCTGCACGTTGCCCGCGATCACGACCGTCACCTGCGTTAGCTTCACGGTGCCGTTGCTGTAAATCGCTTTGAACGTGAATGTCAACGGACCGTCCGGCAGCTTCTCGAAATCCGCATCCCACATCTCTCCGCTCCAGTTTGTATGGGACGGATTTATTGATGTCAGACTGACGGTCCGTCCGTTCATCGTCACTTTCACCTCGATCGCATCGGTATCCGTCACCGTGTCGGTCGTCGAAGCGCCGAGCAGGAAACGTTCTCCCGCCCAAAACACATTGTACGCGCGCGGCTGATCCGCATCGCCACCTGCATCCCGATTGCTCGCTATGCGGCGCTCGTCCCACAAATCCGTATGCCTCACTTCCCCGGCAACCGACAAGGGGAGCACGACAATGTTCTTCGTTACCGCGACCGGCGCTGCCTTGCCGTCGGATATCGTCATCCGCACCTTGTACGTGCCGACCTTCAAGCCGATAAATTGCGGTCCAGCCTTGTCTGTATAAGAAGGGGCGACAGTATAATCGTATCCGGCCGATGCTCCGTCCGGATCCGTGACCGCGTACGAAACGCTTAGCATGTCCAGATCCGGATCGCTGACAGCCTGCGTAATGCGAATCGGGTCGCCCTCGTACGCCGGTTTGGGCAGCCAGTCGAAATCTCCCTCCGGCTGCCGGTTCGTTTCTATGAAGAAGAAATGCGGATCGCTGTAATCGCTCCAGTCGTAGCCGTCGAAGACGCGGACAAGCACGTACATATCCACATGCTCCGGCAATTCGACGCCAGGTGTCCAGAGCAGCAAGTTCCCGCTCTTGATTCCCGAATCCTGTTCCAGCACCCCGCCGTAACGGTATACCTTCACTTGGAACTTCGTCTCCGGATCATCGTCCGGATCGCCGTAGTTCCATTTGAATGTCGGTGTCCGCGTTTCAACCTTCGTCGGAGCGTTCTGATCCGTGCTGGCCGGAAGATAAAGCTGTGCGACTGGTAGCCGGTTCACAATTTCGATCGTATGCGTAACGCTGTCTACTTGGCCCAAATGATCCTCGACCGTTTGCCTCAGTTGGAAGGCTCCCATCGTGCTGAATGTCTTCGTCCAAGAGGTTCGCGAAGCACTGGCCATCGTTTCGTTGCCGCTGGCCATGTTCTGCATGTAGTATTCGTGCGGCAGATTCTCTCTAGCCCCGTCTTCCTTGTCCCATGCGGTTGAGTTAATCGTTATGGCCGCTCCGCGGTAGCCAGTTGTCGGAACCGTAAATCCGGCATGCGGCGGCTCGTCCGGGGTGGGAGGTGAACTGATCGTAACCGTCTTTTCAAGAAAATCGGACCATGCGCCGTAATAGGAATAGGTAAGGCTTTGAAGTGATCTCTGCCTTTTCCCCTCCTCCACACCGTACGTGCTAGTTTCCCAGCATACGGCGTTCCATCTTCAAGCGATAAGATCAAATAAGTTCCATGTTACTCATTTTCCGATATTGGTTTAATATCTTGACCATGTTGTCCGATAGATCGAACCTAGTCTTGAGTGACATTATCGTATCGTGATCTGTAGTATGAATGAGTTTATGGATATCTTTGTGGATGATTCTCAGATTATTGAACTTGTCTGTTCCACCTAGATTGGTTGGAAGAAAGTGATGACAGTGAACGGTAGTTGCATACAGGAATTGACCTGTTATTTCGCATTTCCCCATTTTCATACTGTATCGACTAATTCGATTATCCATATATTCAATACTACGATTTGGAATATTTGAGTTCATAAGGTTAATGATTTCCGTCTGCACATCCGGCCTTAGGCTTCTGTGTACCATTTTTCGTCCTTCTTCAGTGAATATGGAAAGTCTAGGATCAAAATTTAGATTCGTTTCCGTATTCACTTGACCGAGTGGGTATAAGTACACTCGCCCTACCCTATAGGTTTTCCAACTTGTTTTGTAAAACTTTAAATAGGATGGCGGCGGATTGCTTGGATGCTCATATATTCCGACCTTTAGGATACGATTGAACATGAACGTTCTGAGATCGTAGGCAAGACGTGAGAATGCGTTGCATACATGAGTTGCCTTTTTGAAGTAGAGATGTAATCCAAGAACGAAACTATTATAAGCGAGCGCATTTCCTGCATTTGGGTATCGACGTATTTTCTCGATACGTTCCTTTGCTTCTTTCTTGATTTGCGCCTTCTTTTTGGCGTTTATCCCGGTATGGGCTACTCGCTTATTCGCCTTTTTCGTCGCTTTGATCGTGAATCCCAAGAATTCAGATTTTCTTTTTCTTAGATTCACAATTTGCGACTTGTCCGGCGAGATGTCCAGTTGCAGACGGTCTTTTAAGTAAAGTCTGGCAGCATGGTACCACTTTTCGGCTGACTTCCAATCACGACAGATGATTTTGAAATCATCTGCGTATCGGACGATATATCCTTCTTTTAGATTGGAACGTTTGAGAGCGCGCAACCTGTTCTCGTTATGCTTGAAAGGGAAGTGACTCTCGAACTTTTCCCATTGCCCGGCTACCCACATATCGAGATCATGCAGGACAATGTTAGACAGAAGTGGAGATAGGATGCCACCTTGCGGCGTGCCTTTAGTCGGTCTTCCTTCTCCTGATATTTCAGCCTTTAGCATCTTACCTATGATACGCAGAACCCTTCTATCTCTTATTCCCATGTTCCAGAGTTGCTTGATGAGCCTCGTGTGATTGACATTATCGAAGAAGCCTTTTATGTCGATATCTACAACAAAATGGAGATCGGCATGATTAATTAAATGCTGCACCCTCGCTATCGCATGATGCGTAGAGCGAAGAGGTCGAAATCCATAACTATGTTTGAAGAAATGAGCTTCTGCAATTGGTTCAAGAACTTGTTTGAAGCATTCTTGAATGATTCGGTCAATGATACACGGGATACCAAGCGGTCTTTGTTTGCCGTTGGGCTTAGGGATAAAGACACGTCTGACAGCCTTTGGATTATAGTTTTCTAGCTTGTTTTGGATTAGATTTACTACCTCAGTGTCAGTCAACTTCTTAATGTCAGCAATTGTCTTACCATCTGTTCCAGCAGTCATGGAGCCTTCATTCGCTTTCATCATTCGATATGCCAGTAGAATGTTTTCTCTCGACGTAATGATAGGATATAGGTCATCGAAAGATTGCTTCCGTTTAGCTCTCTCATGCAAATTCGTGAAGGTTCCTGTCATGTCGTAATAGTCCCAATATCTTAGAGCCTGCACTGTGGCATCTTATCCCTTCGGACAACGATGTTCCCACGTTCTTACCTGATCGGTGCAGTTCACGTTTGGAAAATTTGTTCTTTATCTTTGAAGACTTGGGGCTGTTCCTCCACGCTCATTACAAGCGTTTCATCAGTCGTGCCCCTACTCTCACAAGGATTAATGCATTTCGGCTATTACACCTTATAGCAACCGTCTCGGATAGCAGTCCTTATTTCGACGTTCCTTGTTTTCCTTGTTCCTCATGATTTAGCTATCCATACATAGCCGTAGGTGCTGCCTTTGAGCCTGTGAACGCTCCACCGCCATAGTCCGGTGCGACGAATTTCATAGACGAAATATCTTACTTTTCGCCGGTTCACCCCAACGTTTGTTGGGCTATACGTTTCCGTATAGTGTCGAATCTAGACCCGTACATTCAGCAGTTCGTCAGTTCCGTAGGGAACATTCTCACCATAGCCTGTTTTTCAGCCGCCCGACCTATCCGTAAGCATACCTTCCTTGCGGTGGCTTTAGCTTCCGTTCAGCCGACTTCACCTGGCTTCGTACATCTTGCATCTGCCTGTAAGACGCACGCAGGAATATTAGCGGGATGGTTTCGGTATACGTGGTTTCCTCATTCCCATCCTCAATCATAAAGTTAGGTTCATTGAACCTCTGCATTTCCCCATGAGTATGGGTTATAGCAGAACAAGTCGCACCTCATCCTTGACCGCAAGCCCAACTGTGTAGGTACCGGCTTCTTTCGGCGTTACCAGCTTCGTAGCTACGTAATCGCCGGAAGGCGTGATGTAGTAAAACTTTTTTTCCAATATCCCTTTTGTCTGTAGGTAATCAATCCCTGTTGCCTCTGTAGAGTAGTTTGTTGCGCTCAAATATCGGTCCGGGTCATGGCTGCGATCCGTCCATTTGACGGTGCGGTCTGCATTCACGCTGACATCGTAGTCCACTACCGGAGGGCGATGGACGATCAGCGTTCGGACAGCCTTGTTGGACGGCTTGCGATACTCGGCGAAGGCGCTGGACGGATAAAGAAAATTCGGATTCGGATCATCAACCGTCTTGTATGTCACATCATACACGCCAACCTTATCCAGCTGCATGACCGGTTTCTGATAGACCTTGCCGCTGAAGGACGAAGGGCCAGACTTGCCGTCTCCGGCATCCAAGAACTTCTCCTTCACTTTGTTGTACGTCCATTCCGTTAAGCTGGCAATCATCGGATCCTTCTCGGCATCGTCGTTCGTAATGGTGTACGCCATGTCTTGCCCGACAAGCGCAACGCCTTGCATTTTGGACGTAACGCTCCTATCTTGCAGATCGGAATAGCTCATGTTAAAAAACTCTGTACGCGGAATTTCCGAAAACGGCCCGAACTGCCCGTCTCCGAACGTATCGTCGAAGACATCGATCATCGGAACGCCGTCAACGTACACCTTGATTTTTTTGTCCAGCGTAGTGATCTTCATCTGATAGGTTTGGTACGTTTTGAAACTGAACGGCATGGACTGGATGACGGTCCGATGCCCGCCCTCTACCTTCACAAGCTGCAACTTCTGAGCATTCTGCTCTACCCGATACATATTCGAGTTATCCTGTACGCCGAAGCTGAAGCCCGAGAATACGTTACCTCCAACCCCGAGATTCATTTTGATTTTGTAGTTGATCATCATGTTTTTCAGATGCAGACTGCTGTTTAACAGTTGATTCTGCGAACTTAATGCTTCATTCATGGACGTGTTTTCAGACGAACTTATTAAATAAGTTTGATTATATCTAGTTTTCCCCGCAGTCCATCCAGAAGCTGTAAACGCGACTTTCATCGTCCCATCATCTTGCAATGAAATACTAGGATTACCGTTTCCGGTATAGGAGGCTGGATTTAAAGCAGCTATAACGGTTTTCTTCCCTGTACCTAAATCTATACGGCTAACGGTGTAATTGCTTACTGAGCTTCTTTCTAAAATAATCAAACCTGCGGAGTTATCTGCTAGTTTTGCAGTTAATGTGTTTACACCATTTGCCAGGGTATAACTCCATTTCTGAGTTAACGATCCGTCACTATTCACAGAAAATCCTTTGAGCATAGTCCCGTTCAATCCGTAGACTATGTTGGAAGGAGTTACACCGTAAATATCATAAGCATAAGTACCTCCAGTTAGAGTAAAAACCCGACTTTGATCCGAAGTTTTGTATACTTTCCCTTGGCTGGATACGACGTATTTACCATCGTAAGTTGGATATAAATAATTGTACGTTGACACAAAATCATCTCGTATGTTGCCAGTGGAAGGAGATGAGCCACTATATTCATTTCCATCAGTAATAGGATTGAAAATATAATAACTATAGTTAGTATAAAAATTATATCTCATTTTCAAATCAGGGTTATAACTATTATAAACATAATCAAAAATGCTACTGGTGGAAGTATACATGTAGCCATAGCTCTTTGTATTTGTTGGAGTATTTCCCCCCCAATTAAATAGTTTCTTCGTTCCCAAAAAATAATTTATCCCCGCGTAGACCTGATAGTACATAACGTCACCAAAAGCGGTAGGTAAATATAGATATCGATTCAGGTCATTTGTAAGATCTATTCGATTCCCATTAATAACAGCTTGATAGGATACACTCGATGGTGCTCCTGAGGGATTTATAAAACTAGCCATTGTATAAGTCGCAATTGACTCATAGGACGTCCCCGGATTATAACCTCTCGTATATACAAGCTGGTTGATGGAATCTACTCCTATGACCAGATCAACATTATCACGCTTCACGATAAAGGTGAGTGTGCCAGAAGAATCCCGATGATAGATTCTTGTAGTTTCAGATCCCCTATCACCAGTGAGTTCGTTTTTAGCAATATAACCATTGCCTAAATCCCAATCAGCCCCTCTTACATAGGTTGAGGAAATATCCGTATAGTATCCATATGGTTGTAGATCTACAACGGATACATTTTTTGTTGGAGCTATAGTTGTACTGAACCTTCCAAAGTTAGTAGGGGAATGCACAAGCGCTCCGGTTGCCGCATTATAGTTAAAACTGCTGCCCTTTAAAGCGGTTTTGAAGTCACTATTATTCCAGCCGACACTTGTTAACGCGTTCCCTTTTAACGGAATTGGAATGATTGGAACCGGGTTTTTGGTTTCGCTCGAAATATCAAAGTTTACGCTCGGCGCATCATTGATGACTTCGAAGTCGAATACTCCGTTCGCCATTTTGCCCCAATCCTCTTTCAGATCCACGTAGAACTTATATTTACCGACGCGGGTAGGATGGAATGTAAATTCTTTATTGGCATTCATGGTGACGGAGACCAACGTTTCGTCGGAATAAATGCCGTCGTTGTCCGAATCATACCGATAGCTGACATTGTTTATCACGAGCTTGTCGCCATCCGGTGAATAGGACGTATCTTTGAACGGCACATCCGCATTCCGAATGTTCGGGCTCGTATACTCCAGCTGCGGAATGGGCGGCAAGTCCTCCAATACGGTTAGCGTGTGCTGGGCCGGCGCAAGCGACTTCAGACCAATGGAATCATAAACGTCCAATGTGATCTTCTCCGTACCTATCGTCGTGTACACCTCATGGACATTCGTCCACTCGTCGCGCGTATGGTTAATCGTGCGGCCATCAATCGGGCTGTAGCTGCGATCGCTGGTAAACGGCCCCGATAAGGGTCTTCCCTCTACTACTTTATCGGGACCGTCGATAATCGGAACAGGATTCGGCGGAACAATCGTAATGGATGTCGATGCCGTCGCTATCGCTCCGAACGTGTCATGCATCGTGGCCGTAATGCTATGATATCCACGAACGTCCATCGGGATATTGACGTACTGGAGATAATGATTTTGCCCTTTGCTCGGTATCGACTGGATCCAAGCATCTCCTTCAGCAAACTTAAAACCATCAAATGTAATCGTATCTCCGTCCGGATCGGTTGGCGTCGGCACCGTAGGATCTTGAATGACGACCAGATCCAGAACGGAGCCTTCGGAAATTTGCGTCAATGGCTTCGTAGGATTGCTCGGGGAGACAAAAGCAATTTGAAACTCAGGCGGATGATTGTTCGCCGGTCCCGTCATTTCCAAGGTCTTCGGACCGATCCAGCTCGAATCGCCGCAGCTCGTCGTGATCTTCAAATACACTAGCTGCGTTCCAACGCCCAGTACGGAAGGGTAATTTGCATACGTAAACGTCATATCTGCTGATTGACTGGTTTGAGGACTGCTTGTCCAGTCAAAGCCATCTCGGCTAAATCTCCAGGTATGCGATATATACGTGCACCCGTTCAGATAGAAATTTTTCGGATGAAGCTTAAAGGTGGTTTTGTACGGGATTTTCGGGTCAATGACATCAAAATCCCCCGTAAAGTCAACGGGCATTTCATAGTAGAACGTGATATAGGCTCCCGTTAACGATGGGGTCAGCGATACCGATTGACTCATCTTCGTCGTTTCTGTATTGGAAAAAGAGACATATGATAAGTTACTGCCCTTACTTACCCCATACTTTGAATCAGGACTATAGGAAGCGCTAAATGGTAATGAAGCAATCGGGATGACCTGTTCTTGCTGCTGCGTGTATGTACCGGTTGGGCCGCTGCGAACCATATGCCGAATATTGACCTTTCCGGCCATATTAATGTCGTAGTAGTAATTGATTTGGACTGGATTGGGGAATGCAGCCCTTGTGTAGACGCCAAGATTATAGTCGGCATTAACCATAGTACCGCTAGGCGTGCTGCCCGACGTGGATTTCTTATAGCCCGCATAAGTGTAACCGGAACCGGCAGACGGGACATCGTGTTTGAACGGATAGGACGTATTTTCTTTTAAAATCGCTTCCCGATCGCTTAATCCGGCCACACCGTCCAAGCTGTTGTTGTTCAGGTCGAAGTGCTTGATGATGACTTTCCCATCGGTGGGGGCTGCAGGGTTATCGTAGAAATAATAGAGGTAGACCGTGTTCGGAAAAGCTGCCTTGGTGTACGTGCCCAGGTTATACTCGGCGGGCGGTGCGAAGAGCGGATCGCCCGGAGCGCTTCCGGACGTGGATTTTTTATAGCCTTGATAGGTGTAACCGGAACCGGCTGCCGGCGCATCATGGGTGAAGGAATATGGCGTGTTTTCTTTCAATAATTGTTCTCTATTATTCAGTCCCGCTACGCCGTCTAGGCTGTTGCCGGCCATATCGAAGTGTTTGATGATGATTTTGCCGTCGGTAGATTTCGGTTCATAGTACAAGTTTAAATAGTAAATGTCATACGTCGCATCATAGACGACAGTAGGTGGGTTTTCTGATACGATACTTCCGCCTGATGGCGAACCTTCCGTGCTTTTTTTATAACCGACATAATCATATTTCGGATTGGTCTCGGGAGTGATAGATACAGGAACGCTTCCCATATCAGTCGACTGACCCTTAAAGTCGCTATCGATATTAGTTCCATCTGTCAATTTGTAATGGACTTCCATTCGACCGTTGAGTTCGAAAGCGAACATTACTGGGAAGTAGTAACGATAACCGTTGACGTTAGGCGAACAGCCACCACAAGCGCTTTCTAATGATCTAAGATCATAAGTTTCAGCACTTATTAAATCACCTTTCATAGTAACGTTTAACGAAACCGAGCTTGTATTTAATCCTGACACGCCCGATTTGGTCGGAACCGATGGGTTGCTACCCACATACGGACTATAATCGTCGAAATATTGTCCCCTCGAATCATAAAAAATACCAGTATCTCTCTGTGAAACCGCTGAAAAAGGGGTAACATTTACATTTTTTACTGTGCGACCGGAAAACGTAAATGTATAGGGATTCGTTATCGTGACACCTGTTCTATTGGGAGGATCAGGACTCCAGTTCCCTCCTGATGAATCTGACCATATATCCTCATACACAAATCCAACGGCGTAGCGCATGTTCGAATTTTTATAATCCCCGACGGGATAATTACCTCGCTCTCTTACCGGCTGAACGGTCGGATTTCCACTAGCCGATACATGCTCCATAAACTTTGAAGGAAACAAAGTTGCTATTATCGCTATAGCTCCGATAATAGCAACGATTTGTTTGAATTTACTATTCATATTTACCTCCATGGATTTTTCATCATAACCTTAGCCATCTCTTTGCTATTTACTATGAGTCCCTTTCGAACATCGAAATACTCATATTTTTTTAAGCTATTCAACGTACCGCCGATTTTACTCGTATCGTTATAGTAAAAGTGAATTCCTTTTTTAGGTATTTTTGTTAGGTAATTCAATCCATATGCAACAACAGGTTTTTGTTTTGAAAGATAATAGTAAGATGGTGCCATTGAAGCACGAGTATTCACGATCGTTTGCAAATAAAGATGATTATTTTGATCATGTGCAAGATCCATACGATAAGTTGTCATCACATCATCTTTATATGGTAAATCGGATGCATCCACTATATAGGTTCTCTCATATATCCCCATTCCACTTTTCGCCAAAAAGTCGGAATCATTGAAATAAGTCAGATATGGTTCGAAATCAACTGGTTGCCTAATGTCCCTTATATTAGGCACGTCTTTACTGCCAATCCATACAAACTGCAATATACTGTCCCACTCAACCGCGACACCCAACCCCTCACTCACCACACGCAGCGGCACCAACGTCCTCCCCTTAACCACCTTCACCGGCACAGCCAGCCTGGTCGTTTTGCCGTTAATCGATGCTGTCGACGCTCCTATCGTAAGTGAGAGGGTACTCTTCCCCTTCACAATGCGGATATTCTTTCCCGTCAGCGTTAGCTTGCCGCCAAGCTTGTCCGATACAACACGCAGGGGTACTAGAGTCGTCCCATTTACACTCTCTGGTTGCACGTCAGTCGGTAGTTGGCGCGCGTTGTAGAGCAGCTTAATGGGCATATCTACCTTTGTAATCTTTGCTTTTTCCGCAGCAATGGCCGAACTTCCACCAGCCAAACTACTAGCTAAAAGTGTCGCGCCAACCACAGCCATCGTAAATTTGTTCATGTTCATATGAAAAACCTCCCGAGTAATGGTAATCGTCTCTAATAGCCTTTCAAGCCCGGATTCCCTAGGCGAAGCGAACTAGGCTCATAGGACTCGATCAACTAACATATATTACCATTGTTTGCTAGATTTCGACGATACCTGCCACGCTAAAAAATCCCCAAAATTTTCAAGGCCCCACCACGCGAATACGCAAAAAAGCACCTGCGTGCAAGCTGAATAAACCAGCCTGCAAACAGGTGCTTCCTGTTGCATGAGACTCCAAATCGTCCCAAAACTAATTCTTATATTACGTAAGATACCGACAAATTTCAACCTTTTTCTTACAATTCTGCCACCTTTATTCGTTACCTCTCCGACAAAAGCTCCAGCCAGCGGTTCGCGGAGTGCTGCCACGTGAAGTGCTGCTCCACCCGTTGGCGGCTCTGCAGGCCCATTTCCCGACGCAGCTGGTCGTTGCATAAGAGTTCCAGCAGACGCGAGCGCATCTCCGCTACGACATGCTCGGGATCCACCATGTAACCTGTCACGCCATGGTCGATGATCTCCTTCATCCCGCCAGCGCGGGTCGCGACGACCGGCAGGCCGCAAGCCATCGCCTCCACGTTCACGAGTCCGAACGCCTCCCGGTTCCCGGACGGAACGACCGCAACATCGGCTCCGAGAAACCAGCTCGGCACTTCGGAATAAGGCACGTACGGGACGAAAACCACATGCCCTTTCATCGACCGCCCTATCCGATGAAGCTGGCGAACGTAAGCCGTGGTCCGGTACGAACCGTAGAATGCGCCGCCAACGATCACGAGCAGCACCGACGGATGTTCTTTTATGAGCTGCGGCATCAGCTTGAGCAGATGATGCACGCCTTTGATTTCCTGCAGCCGGCCCATGAACAGCACGACGCTGCGCCCGAGCCATTTCCGCTTCGTACGGAGCTCCGCGCGCTGCAAGGCCCCGGCAGCCGAATACTGGGACGGAAACCGTTCTACGTCCACCCCGGGGTAGACGACCCTCAGCTTATCCGCGCACGCCGGCACGCGACTCGCCGCATCTTCTCTCAGAAATTCGCTATTGACGATAATGCGTTCAGCCGCATGAAAACATTTGGACAAGGTCCGAAGCGGAATCGCCCGCTCCCGGATAAAGGTGTTGGAGTGCAGATTCAACCAGATTGGCCTCGAAGGCTTCAGCTGCTTCAGCTTAAGCACGTAACGGGGACGGTTTTCCACCTGCAGCACGTCGGGCCGAAGCTTGCCGACCGCGCGTTTCACGCATTTGATGTAGCGCTGCTTGTTAGCCGCCGGGAATCGTTCGATCGCCGCACCGCCAACGTTGCCCCGCTTGCCGAGCGAACGGCTGATACGCCCGTAAATATGCGCTTCGACATGCGGAACGAGCAGCGGCACGGTCTTTTCCACGACACGCTCGACGGAGCTGCTATTCAGGGACGGCAGAGGAAACGTACCCGGCGTCACAAATGCGACTTTGGGTTTATCCATGGCGCGCAGACCGCCTCTCCAGATAGAAAATGTGCTGTTACAGCATACGCCGGAATGCCAAGCCGGCAACCGCCATCTGCCTGATTCGCCGCGCGTTGGTTCGCCCAACTATTTGTCCCGCGTCCGCAGCTGCGCAAACAGCAGGCTCATGCCATATGGGCCCATATAGCTGCCGCTAATCAGAAAGGGCCAACTGAGCAGCACCTCGTGCACCTGCGTCATGAACACGGTATCGTCCAGCAGCGTCTTCATGATCGCATGGGCCGCTTCGGTAAAAAACAATATGTACGCCAATACGGCCAGCAGATCCAGCACTCGTCTGGCTCCGCGGTTCCAGATCCTCAGCCAAGTCAGCAGCGCGCCTCCCACGACGGTTGCAAGCAGAATCATTCCAAACATCGTCAATCACCTCATCCTCACTATTCGCCAACGCCGCCCGGCTTAAACCTGTGGGAATGTATTCTATTGATAATTACCCCGCGATATGTCAAACTAGTCCCAGACCATCCAGAACTGCCCTTAATCAAGAGAGGACGTGAACGACCGGCATGACCAAATGGCTGCTCCGATCCATGACCGAGCTTAGCTCGCGCAAATGGATTTCGCGCATAACGGGCCGATTCGCCCAATCGCCCGCCAGCCGGCATTTTATTCCCAGGTTCGCCCGCATGTACGGCATTGCTGTCCAGGAAGCCGAGAAACAACTGCATGAATATAGCACGCTGAACGAATTTTTCACGAGACGATTGAAACCCGGTGCCCGGCCGGTCAATTCGGATCCGAACGCGCTTGTCAGTCCCGTCGACGCGCTTATTACAGGCTGCGGCCCTATCGAGCAAGGAACGATCGTGAATGTCAAAGGACAGGATTACACGATCGAGGAGCTGCTGAACCACTCGCCGCGCACGGAGAATTACAAAAACGGCTACTATATGGTCCTTTATTTAAGCCCGACCGATTACCACCGCATACATACGCCAATCGCCGGCACGATCGTGGAACGCGAGCATGTGCCGGGTAAAGTATATCCTGTCAACGATTTCGGCCTCCGCCATATGCGCCGGGTGCTCAGCCGCAACGAACGGCTCATCACCTACATGCGCCATTCTAGCGCGGAGACGGCCATCGTCAAAGTCGGCGCCATGAACGTCAGCAGCATCAAGTACGTGCAGCCGCTGCGCGACAAGATGGAACGGGGCGACGATCTCGCCTATTTCGAATTCGGCTCCACCGTCGTGCTGCTCACCGAGGACGACAGCTTCTTCCCTCGCGCCGATTTGAAAACCGGCTTGAAAGTACGCATGGGCGAGAAGCTCGGTACGCTGGCCGAGCAATAAACGCAAAAAAACGTCAAGCTGATGCAGCTTGGCGTTTTTTAATGCAATCTTATCGCTATTTGGTCGTAACGACGTTGGTCACTTGCCGGCTTTGGGCCGCCTTCTGCGATGGCGGCCGCCGGAACCGCCAGTTCCTCCACTTCCGGCATCATCGCTCCGACCGGCGGCGACGCTCCGTCCGCCGGCGACGTTCCGACCGGTGCCGCCGCTATGGCCGCGCGAAGCGCCCGTTGCTGAAGGCGCTCTGCCGGCCTTGGCCGCCACAGCTGTCGCGGGAGCAGGCTCCGTCATGGTCATCGGATACGGATGATCCTTAATGACCGGAACCCGCTGCTTGATCACTTTCTCGATGTCCTTCAGGAACGGAATTTCTTCGTGCTCGCAGAACGAAATCGCAATCCCGCTTAATCCCGCCCGGCCGGTCCGGCCGATCCGATGCACGTACGTCTCCGGAATATTCGGCAGGTTATAGTTGATCACATGCGACAGCTCGTCGATGTCGATGCCCCGGGCCGCGATGTCCGTCGCTACCAGCAAGCGCGTCACGCCGTTCTTGAAATTATTCAACGCCGTTTGGCGGGCGGTCTGCGACTTGTCCCCATGAATCGCCTGCGCGGCGATCTGCGCCTTCGTCAGGCCGCGAACCACCCGATCCGCGCCGCGTTTCGTGCGGGTGAATACGAGCGCGCTGCCGATCGACTTGTCCTGCAGGAGATCGATCAGCAGCGGCAGTTTATTCGGCTTATCCACGAAATAAAGCGATTGCCGGATCCGTTCTGCCGTCGAGGAGACGGGCGTAATCTCGATTTTCACCGGATTCGTCAGCAGCGAGTCTACCAGCGATTTGATCTCGTTCGGCAGCGTCGCCGAGAAGAACAGCGTCTGCCGTTTGGCGGGCAGCTTGGCGATGATGCGCTTCATGTCATGAATGAAGCCCATGTCGAGCATGCGGTCGGCTTCGTCCAGTACCAGAATCTGTACATGCCGCAGGTCCGCGAACCCTTGATTCATCAGATCGATGAGCCGGCCAGGCGTGGCAATTAGAATGTCCGTGCCTTGAGCGAGCTCCTGCTCCTGCGCCTTCTGCGAGACGCCGCCCACGATGACGGCGCTGCGCAGGTTCATGAAGCGCCCGTATGCTTTGCAATTATCGGCAATCTGAATAGCCAGTTCCCTCGTCGGCGTCAATATCAGCGAGCGAATGACGCGTTTGCCGTTCGGTCGATCCTGCTTGGCTCCCAGCAGCTGCAGGATGGGCAGCAAGAATGCCGCCGTCTTGCCTGTTCCCGTCTGGGCACAGCCGAACAAGTCGCGACCGGCCAGCACCGGCGGAATCGCCTGCGTTTGAATGGGCGTCGGCTGCTTATAATTTTCTTTGGCCAACGCTTTAAGAATAGGTGGAATAAGTTGCAATTGTTCGAATGTCATAAGTTCTCCTTCGTGAAGCTGCCGTCCAAGCGGAAGCTGCCTTCTAGCATTATACACTAGATGAAGCGCTTAGCCGGACTTTAGAGCGGAATCCTGCAATTCCCATTCGGATGTTCGCTCAAAATATGGATCGCATGCAACAACTTGTAGCCATTCACCTATAGTTATGTCATCGCCGGATGGAAGTCATTTTGTGAAACATCTCGTCTAATAACATGATCTCGGCTTTTTGGCTGACGGCATGATTCCCAAGCTTTACATCAATTATGAAGTCATTGCTCAGCATCTGGCGGTAACGGGAAATAATATCGTTGTCAGACATTTCTCCCATCGCTTTCGTTTCGGGCGGGATTACCGGAATTCCGGCTTGCTCTACCAGGCGAATGTTTTGTTTAATAGCTGCGGCGATCTTGCTTAGCGTGCTTGCGCTTCTTGCCGTCCCGATGTCCACCATTCCGTCATTCGTATAGAAATGCTTGTTGACGATAGCCAACGCAGTATGCGAAATATGGAACGCCCGAATATTTTCCTGGATTTCATAATGCAAATTCACCGATTCGAAGATTTGGGCAAGCTCTTTCACTCTTTCGGTCGTCAGTCCATTTATTTCACCAAAAATGGTTCCTTGATGTTTCTCGGAGCCAAACTGAGCGTATAGAACACCTTGTTTAATATCTCCACCGGCGCCCGGGAATCCCGGAAGTAAGCGATCGCCCACGATTTCAAGCCAAGAGTCGTATCCTATGGTGTTGGTCAAAGTGACGATGTTCTTGCTCCAATTATCCTTGATCGCGGACAGGGCAGATTCGGCCTGATCATATCTGACCGGGACCAAAATAAAATCATAACAATCATCGTTCTCAAGTTTTTCGATTGTCTTGATCGATAATTGCTTGATGGTTCCATTATCGTTATATTTCAATCCTTCCCTTCTCAGCGCCTCCAGTCTCTTTCCTCGTGCTAATATAGTAACGTCTAATCCCGACTGCGCTAAGCGAAGTGCATATACACTGCCAATTACGCCGGCGCCAAATATCAAGAGTCTATATGGGTTGGCTCTCAAATTCGATCCTTCCCTTCAAGGAATCCGTCATAGATTGTTTAAACGACACCTGTTCGATAAGATAATAATATCGCAGGCTTTTGATTTCAACCGGCAGAGTCCGAAGAAAGTCGCTTAGACAACACATTGTGCGATTTGATGTTAAAAAAGGGGAGGCGGCGCAATGGCAAATCAGGAAGATCCGAGGGTAATGCGCACACGGCAGTTAATTAGAGGAGCATTCAGAGACTTGCTGCAAAGAAAAGGATTTGAAACAATCACCATCAAGGATATCGCTCAGAAAGCTACCGTCAACCGTGCCACCTTTTATGCCCATTTTGAAGATAAATTTGCTTTGCTTGACGAAATCACGGAACAGGCCTTTCATGAGAGGCTTCCAGAGCAAGTGGCGAATGCGCAGGAATTTACTGACGAAATATGTAACCAGCTCATCTTGATGACGCACCAATACATCGTGGATTTTTATCGGATCTGCAGAATGGATTCCAAGTCGATGGCTACGCTTGTCGATGACAAAATAAAAAAAATGCTGCAGCAAACGATAGAAAGAATTTTCATGAAAGGGGATACCTCCCACGGGGCGGACAGGCGTCATATCAAAGTCATGGCGGCCATGACCGGCGCATCCATCTATAGCGCTGCGCATTATTGGTTAACTGTCGAGGATACTAATCGAGTCGAGGTGCTTGTAGACATCGTTCGGCCCTATGTAATGAACGGCTTGAGGCTGTAACGGCAATCGCAAAGGAGACTTGGACATGAGCCTGTCAAGCGCCCTCCAACTCCCTGCAAGCCGCTTCGATCAACGCCCCGCCTTGCGCGATCTGCCCTTCCTTCAAATGGGCGAACCCGAACAGCGCCGTGCACCGCGGTTCCCCGTTCTCCCACAACGAATCGCCGATCGACCAGTTCACGCCTTCCGCATCGCACCGTTCCCTCAGCCGGACATACTGCTTCTCATCCCCCCGCCACTCGGCGTACATATGCAGACCCGCATCCGCTGGCACGAAGCGAAACCATGGCGCAAGCCGCGCCTCCACCTCTTCCCGAAACGCCAACAGCCGGCGCCCGATAATCCGCTTCATCCGCCTGACATGCTTGGCATACGCGCCGCTCCCGATAAAATGCGCCATCGCCCGCTGTTCGACCAGCGCCGTCGGATGCGGCTCCAGCAGCGCTTTGGCCAGCCGGAACGGCTCCAGCAGCGCATCCGGCAGCACGACGTAGCCCAAACGCAGATCCACGAACATCGTCTTCGAGAACGTCCCGATATAGACGACCCGATCCTCGCGATCCAGCGCCTTCAGCGGTTCCACCGGCCTGCCGCCCCAGCGCAGCTCGCTGTCGTAGTCGTCCTCGATGATGACGGCGCCTCGGCGCGATGCCCAAGCGAGCAGCTCCGCCCTGCGCTCGGCGGACAACACGGCTCCCGTCGGGAACTGCCGCGTCGGCGATACGAGCAGCAGCCGGGCAACCCAATCTTGCGGTACGATGCCGCAATCGTCGACAACCGCGGCTAGCAGGACGCCGCCCTCCGCCGTTACCGCACGCTTGATGCCGGCATAGCACGGATTTTCGACCACCGCCGGCATGCCGGGTTCGACCAGCAGCATGGCTAACAGCGCAATCGCCTGCATGGAGCCGTTCGTGATGTACACGTTGGCGGCGCTTGCGCGAATGCCCCGCTCGCGCCGAAGATCGTGCGCGATGGCCTCGCGCAGGGGCAAATAGCCTTCCACGGGAGCCGTAATCGCCGGAAAAGCCGCCATCATCTCGCGGATTTCCGCATGCATGGCCGATTTCCACGCTTCTGCCGGGAATAACTCCGCGTCCGTCTCCCGGAGCCGGAAGCTGATTCGTTCCAAAGCGCCGTCATGCGGATTCGGCGGATGATTCTCCACGAGCCTGAACCTGGCTTTCCCAGCTACCAGCCGTTCTCCCCGCGCAGACAAGGCAATCGGAGCCGCACCCGCGCGCCGATCCGATTCGGGTCCGTGCAGCGGAAAGCCGCTAGTCGCAACGAAGGTTCCGCTTCCCCCCTCCGCGCGGGCGAAGCCTTCCGCGATCAGCATATCGTAAGCCGCATTCACGGAACCGCGGGATAACCCGTATAATTCCGATAGCTTCCGGCTGGACGGCAGCCGGGTTCCGCCGCTCAACATCCCGCTTACGATCGCTTCCCGCAGCGCCTGGAACAACGCCTCCGTCTTGCGCCCAAGCTCCCCGTAATAGCGTTCATACGCGATTCGAAAATCCAAGTCCATATGCCCTGCCTCCAATTGCCGACCGTAACTACTGCCAAGTGGTCTAATAAAACTAATCATAATTGGATCTTCTGAGTTGTCAATGTCCGTTGTATGCTTGGAGCTATCCATTGGAAAACGGAGGAATGGCCATGCGCAGAACGGAATTCGAAGTCAACGAGGAGAACGATTCGGAGGAAATCACAAGCTTCATGGAGGAGATGAGCTTCGGCTTTCTCGGCACCGTCGCAGAAGACGGCTTACCGTCGATGACGCCGCTTAATTTCGTCTACGTTAACGGGAGCGTTTATTTTCACGGGAGCCGGATCGGGGAGAAAATGACCCAGCTCAAGAAAAACCAGCGTGTCACGTTCATGGCGGCGAAGGAGTACGCGATCATCCCGTCCTATTTCAGCGATCCGCTCCTGGCGTGCCCTGCGACGGCTTATTTCAAATCGGTGCGGGTGGACGGACAGGCCGTCATCGTGGATGATTTGGCCGAAAAGGCGGCCGCGCTCGAAGCGCTCATGCGCAAGCTGCAGCCTGAAGGGGGTTATAAAACGATTGATTCGGCGGATCCCGATTACGTTCCTCGCCTGAAGGGCGTTGCGGTCGTGCGCATCGACGCGGACCGCATCAGCGGGAAATTCAAGTTCGGGCAAAACCTCAAACAGCCGGCCCGCGAGTCCATCACGGCCCAGCTGGCGGAACGCGGCTTGCCGCTGGATGCGGAGACGATCGCGCTCATGAATCAATTTTGCCCGCATGCCAAGGGAATGATCGGCGACTAGAAGATGATTTCTATTAGACGACAGCCAAGCCTATCGGAAATTCGACTGCGGCGCCGACGCCTACCGAATTTCCGACGGGCTTTTGCCCGTGTACTGCTTGAACTGCCGGCTGAAGAAGAAGATATCCCGATAGCCCAGCGCGTCCGCGACCTCGGTCACGTTCATCCCGGCATGCATGAGCAAATGCTGCGCCCGCTCGATCCGGGTACGGATCATGTACGACTGGACGGACGAGCCGATCAATTCCTTGAATTTAATGGAGAAATAGCGCGGAGACAGCTGGGCCCGCTGCGCCAAATCCTCGACGCGGTGCGCAATGCTCGGGTTCTGGTGGATGTAGTTGGCGATTTCGTGAATCGCCTCCGTCAGCTGGTTGCTCGCTTTCCGCTCTTCGACGGGGATCTCTTGATCGCCCCGCAGCAGATGAATCACAAGCTGCTTGAGGATCAGCTGCGCCTCTTCCTCCGCCGCATACGTCTTGACCAGGAACAGACGGACGTAGCGGGAGAGGAGATATTCGAAATCGACGGTTTCTTGCAGCATCCGATACGGCTGCGGAATCAAATCGACCGGCTCGGAAACGTCGAAATGGATGTACGTCAGCACCAGCGGCCTTTGCGGATCGTGGGTGGCGCTCGTGAAATCGCCCGGCCGGAACAGGAAGCAGCTGCCTTTGCCGACAGGCACCGGCACGCCGTTCAGCAGCACTTCCCCGATGCCGCTCCACACGTAGAACAAATCGTAATTGGCAAGCGGCTTCTCGCGCTTCGCCCACTTCCAACTCGGCTCGCAGACGATTTTGGCGAACGCGGATTTTAATAGAAACGATGTCGGCGAACAGTGCAGCATCTCCGGCTTCCTCCCAGCTTTTAAACGAATGTCGTTGCCATCATACAATACTGCGAAGCCTTTGCCAACATGCCGCGCGGGCTTTGCCTAGTTTGCTTTTGAATCGGACAACGATTACAAATAATATTCGAAAAATCTATGGACTTTCATGGCCTTCCGATGCCTTGAAGTGGTATAATATCACCTAATCGGTTTCCAAATCGGAAATCAAACTAAGAGACTGAACTACCGGAAGGATGAATGAAGTCCATGAACCCACTTGCCCAGCAATTGAACGCGACGATTGAGCGCGAGAACGGCCACGTTTTCCAGATGTTATCCGCACTCGGTAAAGCCATCTATTTTCCGAAGGAAGGCATCTTGAGCCAATCGGCCGAAGCAAAAGCGAAGGCGAAGAAGTACAACGCAACGATCGGCATCGCGATCGAGAACGGTCAGCCGATGCATCTGAAAGTCATTCAAGACACGCTCTCCGCGTACAATCCGAAGGATCTGTACGAATACGCGCCTCCAGCCGGCAAACCCGAGCTGCGCAGCGCATGGCGTGTCAAAATGCTGAAGGAAAATCCGTCGCTTGCGAACAAAGCTTACGGTAATCCAGTCGTCACCAATGCGCTTACGCATGGTCTCAGCATCGTCGCGGACTTGTTCGCGGATGTCGGTGACGCCGTCATTATTCCGAATAAAAACTGGGAAAATTACGAACTGACCTTCGGCGTTCGCCGCGGGGCAGAAATCGTTGAATATCCGCTGTACAACAGCGAAAACCGCTTCAACAGCCAAGGGCTGCGCGAAGCGCTGCTGGCGCAGAAGGACAAAGGCAAAGCCATCGTCGTCCTGAACTTCCCGAACAACCCGACGGGCTACACGCCGGGCGCGCAAGAAGGCGCCGAAATCGTCGCTGCGCTGAACGACGCTGCCGAAGCCGGCATTAACGTCGTAGCCGTCACGGATGACGCCTACTTCGGCTTGTTCTTCGAAGGCTCCATGCAAGAATCGCTGTTCGGCCAACTGGCCGGCCTGCACCCGCGCGTGCTGCCGATCAAAGTCGACGGCGCGACCAAAGAAGAATACGTCTGGGGCTTCCGCGTCGGCTTTATCACCTACGCCGGCGGTTCCGATGCGATTCTGAGCGCGCTTGAGCAGAAGACGCTCGGCATCATCCGCGCGACGATCTCCAGCGGTCCGCACCCTTCGCAGACGTTCGTCCTGAAGGCGCTGCAGTCGCCGGAATTCGATGCGCAGAAGGAAGAGAAATTCGCGATCATGAAAGGCCGTGCCAATACGGTAAAAGGCCTGCTCGACAGCGGCCGTTACGGCGACGTGTGGTCGTACTATCCGTTCAACTCCGGCTACTTCATGTGCCTGAAGCTAAACGGCGTGGATGCGGAAACCGTCCGCACGCGCCTGCTGGACGAATACCAAATCGGTACGATCGCGCTCGGCGAAAGCGACCTGCGCGTTGCGTTCTCGTGCATCGAGGAAGCGAACCTGGAAGAGCTGTTCGACACGATCTATAAAGCCGTACAGGACGTGGCTGTAGCAAGCCGCAAATAAGGCTTCGGTTTTGCGATGGGCGCTCCCGTGGTGCTTCGCACCAAAGTCGCTCCCATTCGAAAAACCTTCGCTGGCAATGAAAGAAAGAGGCTGTCTCGATTTCAACTCGAGACGGCCTCTTTTTTGCGTAAATGCAACCCATACATTACCCCTTATCCAGCGCCTCGGTTAACAGCACCTCGACGCTAGGAACTCTCGCCCGCCTCGACTGGAGCTTTGCCGGAGCCGGCCCAAGCACGATCCAAGACCAGTAGATGAACCGGTGCGCCAGAAGCAGAACCACTACCGACGCGCCGAGCGCGAATAGGAAGCCTCCCGCTGTCCAGAGCAGATATGCCGGCGGCTGCGCGGAGGCAAGCGGATGGCGGTGATAGATAAGCAGGAACAAGGGATGAATGAGATAGATGCCGAACGATAATGCGCCTAAATTCGTCAAAGCGGCCGTCGCAAGACGAACAACCGCATGACGCCTAAGCCAGACGCAGACTTTCAACATAACAAGCGTCGTCAATAACGTGAACAGGTTGTATCCGATTTCGAACCAATACCCTGCCGGGGCCGGAGCGCCCGTCCGGTACTGATCATACATCCAAACGAATCCGAACGTCACGCCCACCCAAGCTAACGATAGCAGCTTAGGCATGAAGGAACGCCGCGTTCCGCTTGCCATAAACCAGTTCTTGAACGCATCCGATCGCATGCCCAGATAAGCACCGATCAGGAAAGCCGAGAAATACATAAACGACCAATCGCCTTTGGCTTCGAGATGCCAATAGTACCGGTTTAACAAATAGAATGCCCATTGGACGGCGAACCCGAACGGAATGGCCAGCTTCACCGGCATCCGCAGCTTCCGGAACAGCAGCAGCAGAAGCGGAAACAGCACGTACAGCTGGATCGTAATCAATATATAGTAAAGGTGCGCGTAGGATTTTCCAGTCAGCAAATGCTCGCCAAATTGCCTCAGCATGCCGGCAGGCTGCCAAGCTCGATGGTTCAACGCATGCATGACCAGTTCATAACCGAGCGAAACAAACAGGTACGGCAAGACCAGCTGCCTCAACCGCTTCCGATAGAAGGTCCTGATCGTGAATAACGTCAGCGGCCGCTCGAAATAATTATAAAACAGCACAAACCCGGATAGAAACACAAAAGCCGGCACGCAGAACAGCGAGAACGTATTGAGAAAGATATAGAATCCTCGCAGAATAGAATTCGGCACCTCGACGACTGCCTTAGACGTAGAATGAACCATCAGTACGCCTAATATCGCGATTCCCCTCAGCATTTCGAGCTCCGGCACACGTTCTTTGTTCATCCGTCCGGCAGCGGCAATCGTACTTGTCTTCATCTGTTGAACAGCCCCTTCCCCCGTGAAACACAGGCCGCGGACATTTCCTTCCTAATGTGATCCAAATGATTCGAACCTATGAGTGACAGCCGCATCGTTATCATAGTCCCCGTATCTGAACCAAAACTGAGCGCACCCTGAAAGAGAAGGATGGCTGAAGGATGGCTGAAAAACGAGCCGACGCCATGACGCCATACGCCAAAAAAGAGACCGCTCCTTCAGGTCGCTCGACCTTCGGGAACTGTCTCTTATTACACGGGTGTAACGCTATTCTAATCAGTGCTCCACGCTGCTTAAATCGATGCCTTCTCTTTCGCATACCGGTTAGCCGGAATAGCCAGGCCGAGGTTGCCGCGAAGCGTATCGCTTTCGTACTCGGTCCGGAACAGGCCGCGCTCCTGGAGAATCGGCACGACGAGGTCTACGAAATCCGTCAGCCCGTTCGGCACGGCTTCGGCAATCATGAAGCCGTCCACGGCGCCGCGTACGAACCATTCCTCGATTTGATCGGCCACCTTCTCCGGCGTCCCGATGAACCGGCTTCGCGGCGTCACTGATTGGAGAGCGACCTGGCGAAGCGTCAAATTGCGCTCTTTCGCGTCGCGCTTGATCTTGTCCGTGCCGCTCTGGAAACTGTTGCGGCCGAGATCGCCGATCTCCGGGAACGGCTCGTCGAGCGGATACTGGGAGAAATCGTGATGCTCGAAGAACCGGCCCAAGTAATTGAGCGCCGTCTCGATCGTAATGAGATTGGCCACTTCCTGATACTTGCGCTCCGCCTCTTCATCCGTTGCGCCGACGATCGGTCCGATGCCCGGGAAGATGAGCACTTCGTCCGCGGATCGGCCGAAGGACGCCGCGCGCGCCTTGATGTCGTCATAGAACGCGATTGCATCTTCGATATTCTCGTGCCCGGCAAAAATCGCATCGGCTTCTTTCGCCGCGTAATTCTTGCCGACCTCGGACGCACCCGCTTGGAAGATCACCGGCCGTCCCTGCTTGGAACGCGCGATGTTCAGCGGCCCTTTGACCGAGAAGAACTCGCCTTCGTGGTTCAGCGCATGCACCTTCTCCGGATCGAAAAACACGCCGGATGCTTTATCTCGCACGAACGCGTCATCCTCCCAGGAATCCCACAGCCCGCGCGTCACTTCCAGATATTCCGTCGCGATCCGATAGCGGAGATCATGCTCCGGATGCTCCTTCTTGCTGTAGTTCAGCGCCGATCCTTCAAGCGGGGAAGTCACGACATTCCAGCCTGCGCGCCCCCCGCTCAGCACGTCGAGCGAGCCGAACTGGCGAGCGACCGTGAACGGTTCGCTATAGGAAGTCGACAGCGTGCCGACGAGACCGATGTTCGTGCTGATCGCGGCGAGCGCGCTCAAGATCGAGATCGGCTCGAAGCGGTTTTGGAAATGCGGAATCGATTTCTCGTTGATGTATAAGCCGTCCGCGACGAATACCAAGTCCATCTTGCCCGCTTCCGCCTTCTGCACCCAGCTTTTGTACAATTCGAAGTTTACGCTGGCGTCCGACTTGATTTCCGGGTGACGCCACAGGGCGGGATTGCCGCCAACGCCGTGCAGCATGGCACCGAGTTTCAATTGTTTGCGAGGTTTGCTCATGATTATTCCTCCTAATGGGTGAAGCTTGAAATTCGAGCATTCGATGCCCGTTCAGGCAACGGCGTAAGCAGACGTAATGCGTTCGATTTGAGCAATATGATGATGCACATGCTTGACGAAGCCCTGGACGACGTCGCGCAGCGACACGGTTTCATCTTTGAAATTCACGCCTGTTTTCTCCCATGCTTCCGGCGCAAGGCGTTTCAGCAAGAGCAGATTATAGGTCAAATACGACTCGTAGAAAGCAAGAATATCCTGTGCGGAGCCTTCGTTGGCGAGCGACGAATCCACCCATGCGTTCTGGTTGAAAGCCGGAAGCTTCGCGGCGGATCCCGCCAGAATTTCGCGAATCCGGAAACCGACGACGATCGCATGGTCCGTCAGATGCGACAATACCTCCGTCACGCTCCACGTGCCGGGCGCCGCCTTCCATGTCAATTGATCCTCGTTCAAGCTCGCGATCTTCTGCTTCAGCTGCTGATGAAGCGTGGAATAATCGGACAGCAGCGTTTCAATGGGATTGGCATGTACAGTCATAGGGTAGTCCCTCCGTTTTGCGTGCTGCGGGCCGAACCCGCGCCGGATTTTACAATGAGAGCTTATATAAAGCTTGTTTGGATCAACCACGATCACTTTATCCTGGCTCTGTGCTGATACTGGGGCTGGGGCTGATACGGGAGCTATGCAGATGCTGGTGCTGGTCTCTGGTTCAGCTCTTACTCGGACGCAAGGCCCAGCAGCGCCGATTCGGCCAAACGAGCGAAAAACGACGCGCTCGGCAGCAGTGCGGCCTCATCGATATCGAATGCGGGATGATGCCATTCCCGTGGTCCGGACGTCCCCATGAACACGAACAGTCCCGGCACCTCGCGCTGATAGAAAGCAAAGTCCTCGCCGGCTGGAGAAGGCGTCGGCGTAATCGCCTGCAGCCCCGCATCTGCTGCCGCTTGAAGCGCAAGCGGCACGAGCGAAGCGGCGTTCGTCACGGGCGGCGGTCCTTGAATCCAGCGAACGTTCGCCGTCGTCCCGAAAGCCGCCGCCACTCCCTCGATAACTTCCTGAAACCGTCGCAGCACAATTTCACGGACCCCTTCATCGAACGTACGAATCGTGCCGTCGAGCACCGCCTTGTCGGAAATCACGTTCCAAGCGGTACCGCTGTTCAGCTTCGTGACGCTGATGACCGCGCTTTGCAGCGGACCGACGTTGCGGCTCACGATCGTCTGCAGCGCGGTGATCATATGCGCCGCGGCGACGATGGGATCGATGCCCGCTTCGGGCACCGCGGCATGCGAGCCCAGCCCCGCGACTTCAACGACGAACCCGTCAGCCGCCGCCATGAGCGGACCTTCCTTGATGCCGACCGTGCCTACGGGCAGATCCGGCTTGTTATGCATGCCGAAGACGGCTTTTACGCCTTCCAACGCGCCGGCGGCAATCAATTGCTGCGCGCCTTTGGCCTTCTCCTCCGCCGGCTGGAACAGGAACCGGACTGTCCCCCGAAGCTCCCGCTCGCGCGCCTTCAGGAGCAGCGCCGTGCCGACGATGGCAGCCGTATGAAAATCATGCCCGCACGCATGCATCCGGCCAGGCACCTGGGACGCGAACGGCAAGCCCGTCTCTTCCTGAATCGGCAGCGCGTCGATATCCGCGCGGACCGCGACGACCGGGCCCGGCAGCAAGCCGCCGATTTCGGCGACGAGTCCCGTCCGCAGCCCGTAATCGATGACTCGAATGTCCGCTTCTTCCAGCCAGCGGCGAATCGATGCCGTCGTCTCGAATTCCTCCTGCGACAGTTCCGGGTTCCGGTGCAGCTGGCGGCGAATGGCGACCAACTGCTTCTGTAGTTGTTCCTCATCCCGACTCTCCGCGCCGGCCCTGCCGTTTCCTTCCAACCGTTCAACCAAGTGAATCCCTCCTGCTAATCAAGACCGCCCGAGCTTTCAACGACGCCTGGGCCATCTCCTCTTATCCGATCTATCTTGTCTAGTCTATATCAATCCCGCCTAAGCCGACGAAACTTCCGACAGAGCCGCCTCGGCAACCGCCTCCTGCAGCAGCTCGAACGAGCGAAGCCGCTTCTCGAAGTTCGGGACGTTCGTCGTAATGATGAACTCTTCCACACCGTATTTACGCTGCAGATCAAGCAGCTTGGCGCGCACCGTCTCCTTCGAGCCCTTCGTCACCTCGGGTTCCTTCACCTCGATGCGATACTTCTCGTTGGACTGCTTGCCGTATTCCTCCGCCTGCTCGACCGTGCCGACGGTCAGCGTCCGTCCGCTTTCCAGATGAATCTTCACTTGCTTATGATTGCCGGCCAATGCTGCGGCTTCCTCGTCGCTGTCCGCAACGACGGCTGACAAGGCGAAGATGGCCTGCGGCTGACGGCCGCTC
This sequence comes from Paenibacillus rhizovicinus, assembly GCF_010365285.1. NCBI lineage: Bacteria > Bacillati > Bacillota > Bacilli > Caryophanales > Paenibacillaceae > Paenibacillus > Paenibacillus rhizovicinus. Next base: position 5,122,041 of record NZ_CP048286.1, on the reverse strand, counting down.
TCGGCGTTGAACTGTGTCCGATAGGCCGCGAATGCCGCCAGCGCCACTTCTTCATCGCCGTTGATGAACTGCGAGAACACGTACGGCAGACCGAGCGACGCCGCGATTTCGGCGCTTCCGACGCTCGTTCCGAGCACGTACAGCTCAGGCGCCGTTTCCGGCGAAGGGGATGCTTTCAGCCCTGCGAGCGGATGATCGTCCTCCAGCTTATCGTGGATGAACTTCTCCAGCTCCACGATCTTCTCCGTCAACGTCGGCGGATTTTCGATTCCGCGCTGGAGCGCCTGCGTCGAGCGCGGCAGCCCGCCAGGAGCGCGTCCGATGCCGAGATCAACGCGGCCAGGGGCGAGGGACGCCAGCACGTTGAAATTCTCGGCGACCTTGTAGGGACTATAATGCTGCAGCATGATGCCGCCCGAGCCGATCGTAATGCGTTCGGTCTTGGCAAGCAGATGCGAGATGAGCACTTCCGGAGAGGAGCCGCCGATAAACGAGGAATCGTGATGCTCCGACACCCACAACCGTCTGTAACCGAGCGCCTCCGCCCGCTGCGCCAGCGTCACCGTGTGCTGAAAAGCTTCCACCGCCGTTTCTCCCGGAAATATCGGCGTTTGATCCAAAATGCTAAGTATAATTCCCATTGCTTTCCCCTCCTGATGATCGTTAGATAGGTTAGATGGAATAGGCCGGCTCCGGCATGATCCGTTTGAAGAATTGCTTCGTCCGCTCTTCCTGCGGCTTGTTGAAAATCTCCTTCGGCGCGCCTTCTTCGACGATGACGCCGCCGTCCATGAACACCACGTGATTCGCCACGTCGCGGGCAAAGCCCATCTCGTGCGTGACGACGATCATCGTGATGCCTTCCTTGGCAATCCGGCGGATAACCGACAGCACCTCGCCGACCAGCTCGGGATCGAGCGCCGACGTAGGTTCGTCGAACAGGATGACTTCCGGGTTCAACGCCAGCGCCCGGGCAATGCCGACGCGCTGCTGCTGTCCGCCCGAGAGCATGCTTGGATAAGCGTCCAGCTTCTCGCCGAGTCCGACCTTCTCCAGCACTTCGATGCTTCTGCGGCGCGCCGTCTCCTTGGGCATTTTCTGCACGATGACGAGCCCTTCCATCACGTTTTCAAGCACCGTCTTGTGCTTGAATAAGTTATAGTGCTGGAACACCATCGCCGATTTGCCGCGCAGCGCGTGAATGTCCTTCTTGCCGGCATGGGCGCAGTCGAGTTCGAAGTCGCCGATCGCGATCCGTCCTTCGTTCGGACGCTCCAAGTAGTTGATGCAGCGCAGCAGCGTCGTTTTGCCAGAGCCGCTCGGGCCCAGAATGACGACGACCTCGCCTTTCTCCACTTTAAGGTCGATGCCTTGCAGCACTTGCTGTTTCCCGAACGATTTCGTAATCCCCGTCAACTTAATCATGCGACCCCACCTCGATTGTACAGATTGATTCGTTTCTCCAGGATGACGGCGACGCGTTCGATGAGCACGGTGAGCCCCCAGAAAATAACGGCGGCGGCCAGATAAGCCTCGAAAAACTTCCAGTTCGTCGAAGCGACGATCTGAGCCTTGGCGAAAATCTCCACGACCGACACGGTGAAAGCCAGCGTCGACGCATGCAGCATGCCGATGACCGCATTCGCTAAATTCGGAATGCTCGCTGCGAAAGCTTGCGGGAAGACGATGCGCCGAATCGCCTGCGGCGTCGTCATGCCGACGGAGTAAGCGGCTTCGATCTGCCCGCGATTCACGGTAAGCAGACCGGAACGCACAACCTCCGACATATAGCCGCCCGCCGTCAGCGAGAACGCCAGAAAAGCGAAATAGATATAAGGAATGGACGCCGAGCGGAAGCCGAAGCCCAACTGTTCGCTCAAGCCGTCGATGAGCATCGGCAGTCCGAAATAGATAATCAGCAGATGCGTCAGCATCGGCGTGCCCCGGATGAACGTGACGTACGCGGAGGCGATGGGATGCAGGAACGGCACTTTATAGATGCGGATGAACGCAACCGCCGTTCCGATGATGAAGCCGCAAAGCACCGATACCGCCGTAATGAGCAGACTGGTCGGAATCACCGGCAGCAGCTTGACGAAGGCTTCCCAGATGAACGATGGATCCAGCTTCATTTACCTCGCCTCCTCTCTAAACCGAACGTTCCTCTCGCGGGTGAAAAACTGTTTGATCCGGCGAAACCGCTCGCGCCGATAGACCGGAAACGACTCGACGGCGCGCTTCTCGTGACGCAGCAGCCGCTTTTCGAGAACCAGCAGCAGCCGTTCCAGCACGATGCTGATAACGAGATAGATCAGCGCCAAGGAAATATAACTTTCGACGAAATGATTCGTCAGCGTCGCCAGCGACGACGTCTTGCCCGTCATCTCCATCACGCCGAGCGAGAACGCAAGCGACGTGTCCTTCAGCAGCGCCAGGATGACATTCGAGAGAACCGGCACCGCGATCGCCAGCGCCTGCGGCATCACGATGCGCGTGAAGGCCTGGTAACCGGACATGCCGACGGAATAGGCGGCTTCCACCTGCCCGCGATCGACGGACGCGACGGCCGAACGAATCGTCTCCGACACGTAAGCGCCGGTATGAAGCCCGTAAGTAACAATGACGAACAGCAATACGGGAGCACGGCTGATGTCGATGCCGATCAGCTTCAATACTTCGGGCAGCCCGTAGTAGAACAAGAAGAGCTGAATCAGAATCGGCGTACCCCGGAAGAAGGAAGCATAGAGTTGAGACAGCCGCTGCAGCACCGGAACCTTGTAGAGGCGCGGGAGCGCCGCGATGAAGCCGAAGATCAGACCGGCCAGCAGCGCCCCCCCTGCGATGAGCAACGTCGTTTGCAGCGTACTTAACAGCTTAGGGAAAAACGTGAAGACATAGCTGATGTCGAACTTCGCGCCCATCTTCTTTTCCCTCCTTCAGCTTTATTGTTGGGTGTAGTCGGCTCCGAGCCATTGAACGCTCAGCTTGCTAAGCGTGCCGTCCGATTTGAGTTCTTTGATCGCGCCGTCCACGGCATCGGCCAGCTTCTGGCCGTCCGGATCGTTTTTGCGGAATACGAATTGCACGTCGGCTTCCTCAAGCGTATCGCCGACCACTTGCAATTTTTTTTGCGGATCGATCAGACCCAGCGTGAAGTCGGCCCCGAGCGTTGCAGCCACGCGTCCTGTCGTCAACTGATTGACGGTATCGTTAGCAGCGCCGTTCGTATAGACGATCTTAATCGCATTATCATGCGTCTTGTTATAGTTTTCCAGCAGCGTCGCCTCGGCGCTCGTCGCGCTCGTCAGCACCTTCTTGCCTTTCAGATCATCCAACGATTTGAATGTTTCTTTGCTGTCAGCCGGTACGATGATCTTCGTTTTCCAGTGCGCGTACGCTTCCTTGTTGAACAGGTATTTCTCCGCCCGTTCCGGATTCTGCTCCATCTCATGGGCCACGAAATCGATTTTCTTCGTTTCCAGGCTCAGCAGCAAATTGGAGAAATCCATCGTTTGGAACTCGAATTCGTAACCCGGGAGACGCTTGTCGATCTCCTTGACCAGCTCGACGTCGAAGCCCGTCAGCTTGCCGTTCTCGTCCAGGAAGCATACTTTCGGAAACTGCGTGCCCGTGCCGACGATGATTTTCTTCACGTCCGCTGCGTTGTTACCGCCGCTCGCGGTTTGCGTGTCGTTCGATGCCTGATTGCCGGATGCGTTCGCGCTTGCGTTCTTGTTGTCGTTCTTCGTTCCGCATCCCGTCGTCACTACCGTTATTGCCACCAAAGCCAAGCCTGCCGTACCGATCATTGTCTTGTTCATAACCCCATCTACCTCCACTGTGTGTTTGAAATAGCTGCCTTCACCTGAAAAGCAAAGGTCTCGTATGGACCTCCACAGGAATGGTAGATCGCCGATTATTATTAACTTTATAATTCCAATCGTTTTAATCGGAATTGAATTGAACTTAATTTACCATCCCAGGTCCGCAGCAGTCAATCCATTTATCGATAGAGATTTTCTATATGTCCATGGAGGGAGTCTATCTGTGAATCGGAACGGGATAATGGTCGATGGAATATGGAAAAGCAGAGGCAGGGATGCGTATGCCGACTGCGCGCAGTGCCGGCGGGCAGCGTCCGTTAGCGAGCGTTACTGGCCGAACAGCGCCTGGCCGATTTCCATTAGCGAATCCGCGAACATCGCATGCTCGCCATTGCGGGAAATCAGGTTCGTCTGCAGCGTAATGCCGTCCAGCTCGTCGAACTCGATCGGGAACAACCGGTTCGCCCGCACCTCCTGCTCCACGCACAGCCCAGGCAGGAAGCAGATGCCGGCCCGCTCCAATACGAGCTTCTTCGCCGATTCGGAGTTATCGACGAGATACTCGATGTTCGGCTGATGATCCAGGCTGTCGAACACCCGGTGCACCCGCATCCAGTCGAGCGATCCGCATTCGAAGAAGACGAGCGGCTGGAAGCTGATCTCCTCGATCGACACCTTTTCCTTTTGCATAAAGGGATGTCCCCCGTACACGTAAAGCTTGATCGGATCCTCGTAAAATCTATAAGAGCTCAGCGTCGGATGCGCTACCTTCCGCACGAAGGCCAAATCGATCTCCTTGTTGTGCAGCTTGTTGACGAGTTCGTCCGTCCCCGCCGTGAACAGCTTGATATGAATTTCCGGATACCGCTGCTTCAATCGCGGCAGCAAGCTCGGGATCAGGTAGTTCGATACGGAAACCGTCGCGCCGATCCGCAGCTCATGCGGAATCGTTTTGCGCTGCTGCATGTGCTGCTTGCCCTTCTGGAACGTCTGCATAATCTGCTGTGCGTAGGGAAGAAACTGCTTCCCTTTGTCCGTCAGCGCGATCTGCTTTCCCAGCCTGTCGAACAGCTTGCAGTCCAGTTCCCGCTCCAGCGTTTGGATGCGCGCCGTGACCGAGGGCTGCGACAGGAAGAGCACCTCGGCCGCTTTATTGAAGCTCCCGTAGTGGTTCACGTACACGAACGCCTCGATATTTTCGATGTTCATAGTCGGGTTCGCTCCTCAATTTTAATTATTCATATCCGATAACTTGGAATTACTCGTATTCTAAAGCAATCCCCTACCTCCGTCAATCGAAACGGACCAAAATCATCCAGTCGGATTTGCATTTGGGGAGGCGGACATGGCACACTGTTGGTAAGTGCCAACTGTACGCTATCGGTATGTTGAACTCGCAATAGCTAGCTAGAAACTTCTATCGATTTATTGAAATTTTAAATAACCAATTTAAAAGGTCGGAATAATAGGCTATACTAGTCTGAAAGCTGCAACGCTTCTATCAGGTTAGCATTGAAGGAGGAAATTTCGATGGGACTAACAATTCGGGATGTAACGGCAGCAGACCGCGATGCGGTACTGCAGGTCACCGTTGATGCGTATACGCAATATTCGGGGTCGCTGCCCGCGGACAGATGGGAGCCTTACCGCAACGCCATACTCGCTTCCTTCGATAACGAAGGACCTGCCGCGAGAATCGTCGCGACGGAGGACGACCGCATCGTTGGATCCGTGCAGCTCTTCCTCGGTTCGGAATCTGCCTACGGCGCACCGGAGCTCGGCATCACGGGCCCGATCATCCGCTATCTGGCCGTCCCGCCCGAGCATCGCGGCAAAGGCATCGCAACCGCGCTCATCCGCGAAGCCGTCTCCCGCTCCATTGGGCTCGGTGCGGACTGGCTGCATCTCCACACCTCCGATATGATGGCCTCCGCGGTCAGCCTTTACGAACGTCTCGGCTTCGAGCGCGCCGTCAATACCGACGTGAAGAACGGCGAAACGCTGGTCAAAGGGTATCGCCTTGATCTTAAAGCAAAAGCAGCCTCCCTGTAGCGGTTCGCACCCCGATCGTTAGACATCATCTAACGACTGGAGGTGCAGTTCACCAACGGGAGACTGCTTATGGAATCATGCATGGACACGACGCGAAAGCTGCCTCTTGGGCAGCTTTATTTGGCGTTGTCGACGATGCGCTGCTTGCGCGGGGATCGTGCGCCATATGGGCGGGAATCCGGTGAAATCAATCTTTCCCCGCCGGAACGAGCTCCTAGTCATCATCCGGATCGAACAGCAGCTTCTTCCGCACGCGCGAAGGCCGCAGCGCCAGCACGTACAAGACCGACAAGGCGAGCGCCGCAAGCGCGGGCGCCAGTTCCCCATGCCCCGGCAGCCAGATGCCTTGCGGCAGCCAGATCAAGACCGCGCAGATCAGCGATGCGAAGCGGTCGACGAGCAGTACGGCGTCATGACGCGTCTTCTCCGGCAGCGGGTAGACGAGCCGCCAGACGGAATGCCTGTGGGACTGCGCAAGCGAGCCCAGCTGAATGCCGCTGAGCCAAACGAACAGCAGGCAGACGCCCGCCGAGCCCCAGCCCTGCCATAAGCCCGCGTATGCGGAGAGCATGCCGGACACGATTCCAAGGCCAGTCAGCCGAATAACGATGCCGCCAAGCTCCGTTCGGACGAGCGTATACGCATATAAGTACGTGAAAGCATTGTTCTTGCCGTAGGGAACGAACCTTGCCAGCCAAGAGACATAGCCTCTGGACCGGACGGCGGCGGACTCTGTCGGCACGTCGGCGAAGGCGCTGAAGAACGCCATGTACCGCCGGCGCGTCACCTGCTCCTCCGCGATCAAGGTCATCCATGGCAGCGGGTAGCGCGACAAGCGCCCATATAACAGCCAGAAGAGACCGCCGACCACGACGAGATAGACCAGCGTTTTCCACAACTCGATCTGCAGCAAAGCACCTGCGGCGATGGCGGTCGACGCCCAGCGCAGCAGCCGGACGGCGCGTCTGCTGGCGCGTTCGACGAGCTGCCGTTCGCGCCAGGCTGCGGCGATGTTCATCAATTTCAGCAGCAGCGCGAAAATAAAGATTAGAACGACGGGCGTCGTCGCCGGACCTGCCGAGTAGAGCGGCAGATATAACACGCAAACGAGCAAAACCCCGGCAGCGCAGGCGAAGCCGTTATAGCGGAACGAACGCCGGATATAGGCGGGCATCTCCGCTTCGCGGGGCACCAGAAAGACGATATCCGCCTCGCGCAGCCAAGTTCGCAGCGGGCTCCAACAGATTATCGGCGTCAAGACGACGACGCCGACCAGCGTGAACGGGAAGTTCGCCGGCATGTCCCGCAGCAGCATGCCGTATCCCGCCAGTCCGGCGAGCAGCAGCATGATGACAACGCCGGGCAGCCCGCTCTGCGTCATGTCGCGGAAATACGGGATGGCTCCGCGCCAGAAATCCCCGGCTCGCTTGCGCCACAGCGCATTAACGGAACGATCCATGCGCGCCCCCGTTGGCCACCAAGCGATAGAAGGCTTCCTCCAGCGATCCCGCGCCGGCCGTCCGCGTCATGCCGGCCTTCTCGCACACGTCGGCCAGCGTGCCCTGCGCGACGATGACGCCTTGATGCAGCACGATGAACCGGCTGCAGTACGATTCCACCGTGGACAAAATATGCGAGCTCATGAACACGGACGACCCTTCCTTCGTCACCTCGACCAGCTTATCGAGAAGCGAACGGATCCCGAGCGGATCCAAGCCGAGAAACGGCTCGTCGATGACATACAAGGATGGCCGCGCAAGCAGCGCGTTCATGATCATCACCTTCTGCCGCATTCCTTTGGACAGATGCGATGCGAAAGCGCCTTTCTTCGGCTTCATGTAGAACTCTTCCAACAGACCTTCGGTCCGTTTCTCATAAAGCGATTCTTCGACGCCGTAGGCCATGCCCGTCAATCGCAAATGCTCTTCTACGGTGAGCTCGTCGAAGAGCAGCGGCGATTCCGGCACGTAAGCCAGCGCCTGGCGATACTGCTCCGGCTGTTCCGCAAGCGTATGCCCGCCGATGCGGATCTCGCCTTCGTGCGCCTGCATCAGGCCAAGAATATGCTTGATGGCCGTGCTTTTGCCCGCGCCGTTCAAGCCGATCAGTCCGACCATTTCGCCTGCGGCAACCTCGAAATTCAAATCATGCAGAACAGGTCTTCGGGGACTATAGCCGCCGGTCAGACCTTTCACTTCCAATACGGGTTTCATCGCGATCACCTCTTTGTCTCTACCCTGAATACTACCAAATTTTCGAAGAAATGAAAAACGGCCGTTCCGTTCAGCCGCTTGAGGCGAAGGCCGGATCTCGAGCCCAAAAGCAAAAGAGCCTTCGCTCCCGTCAGTCAAGCGGGAATGAAGGCTCTAATTAAGCACCGGCTGGTGCGCGGTTCGTGCGCGTTATGCTCGATAAGCGCGCTTTTATTAGGAAACGACTTTAATCGCAGTCACAACGCCGTTCGTGAGCGTCAGCTCAAGCGCTTGGCCGACTTCGAGCAGCGCCGCATCGCCGATAACCGTTACTTCGGGAGATACAGCGTACGAATATTTCTGCGTACCGCCGGTCGTGAGATCTTTCGTAATGGAAATGATCGTCATTCTGCCCGACGAGTTCACCTTGTACGAATCGAATTTGCCGCTATCTTTCGTCACGACCTGGTCGGCAGCCGCCTTCGTCACTTCGATGAATACGACTTTGTTCTGGTACGTACGAACGAGCACTTCGTCTCCTGCTTTCAGAGCAGCCGCGGTCGCCTTCACGTTATTGCGGAAGATGAATACGTTCGGGTCGAGCGCCAGCGCCACTTCGCTATTGTCTGCTTTCACGACCGTAATCGATCCGGCCGACGCAGATACTTTCAACGTACCCGTAATCGCCGCCGCATCGTGATCCGGAAGCTGTTCGTCCGTGCGGTCAAGCAGGGCTGCCAATTCGGCGCGCGTCACGGGCTGGTTCGGACGGAACGTATTGTTCTCGTAACCCGTGATGAGGTTCTTCTCGAGCGCTACTTCCACATAGCCGACGGAGCCGGCAGGAATGCTCTTCGCATCCTTGAACGTCAACTGCGAATTGACTTTCGCTTTCGCTTCGGCTTCAAGGCCGAGCGCCTTCACGAGCAGCGTTGCCGCGAACAAACGCGTTGCCGGCTTGTCCGCCTGAATAGCGTCGTCCGTCTCGTTGAACAGGTCTTTCTCCAAAGCGACGGCTACGTAACCGACTGCCCAAGGATATTTCTTCGTCAGCTGATCGGCGTCCTTGAAGTTGAGCTTCGTGCTCATCTCGGCTTGCGACTCCGCTTGCTCTTTCAATCCCATCAGGCGGACAGCCGCCACGATGGACTCGATGCGCGTGATTTGCTGCTGCGGCTTGAACGTGCCGTCTTCGTAGCCGTTGAACACGCCTTTGGAAGCCAAACGAATAATATATTCCATCGCCCATTTGAGATCCTGCTCATCCTTGAAGTGCAGGTTGATCCCGGAGCCGTTGCCGTTGTTGCCTTTGTTGTTAACGTTACTATTGCCGTTGTTCTTGCCGCCGTTGTTGCGATCTTCTTGCTTGCCGTTTTCGCGTTCGTTATGTCCGTTTCCTTTACCGTCGGCGAATGCGCTGCCCGCGCCTCCTGCCAAAGTCAGTAACGCTATCGATGTGACTGCCGCCTTTTTCAACATGGCCTTTTTCATAATGATGCCACTCTCCTCGCGATGCGGTCCCAGCCGCGTTTTTTAACGTTCGCTCATATCCTTCGGGACCATGCAAATGCTTTCAGGGGGTAGCAGGTGAAAATTTTGTCAGCAAAGCGCAGCACCCGCAGCCCCTGGCATGCGACATTTACGACGGCTTCCCTAGAAGAAATCAATAGGGCCCAACCAGAGCACTGTCCGTCGAAAGCCGCGAAAATACTCGGTTTTCCGGGTTTGCCTGCTTGGCCGGCAACCTGCTGGGCAAGCAGGCTGAACTACCAATAACCACGCACCATGCAGCCGCGCAAAAAAAACCGGAACGGCATTCTGCATGCCATTCCGGTTTCACCCTTTATGCGATTAAGCTTGCTCGCGCAAGATGCGACTGCGATGCTTGCTCTCGTAAAATGCGACTGCGATGTGCGCTCGTCTTGCTTACTTTTCGCCCTGTTCGCCGTCGCGCTTCGCTTTGAGCCATTTCGGCGCGCCTTTGTTCTTCCGTTCCCGCTCCAGCTCTTTCTTGGATTTAGCGGGCTTCGACTGCTTCGGATCCTGCTTGCGAGGCGCAGCGGCTTGTCCGGAACGAGAAGCCGGCGTCGATTGCCCGCCGGCGATAGTTGCCCGGCGCGCGGCCGGCTCCGCAGCCGCTTCGCCGGATTGAGCCGGTGCCGGCGGTTTACGGGCTGCGGACAAACCGCCAGCCGCGGAGGCACCTTGGCCCGGTCTGCGCGCTGCGTCGCCGCTGCTCCGGGTCGAGCTGAATTCCCGCCGAGGTCTATCCTCGCCGCGAACGCCTTGTTCCTCGCCCGGCGACCACAGTTTGCCCTTGTACATCGTTTTCTCCTGCAAATCGATGCCGAGCTGCTTGCGGAACTTGTCCATGATGAACAGCTGGTTCCGCGTCACGATGGACACGACCGTACCGGATTTCCCCATCCGTCCCGTCCGTCCGGAGCGGTGAACGTAATGATCGGCATCCAGCGCCGGATCCAAATGGACGACGAGCGCCAAATCCGCGATATCGAGTCCTCGGGCCGCAACGTCCGTTGCAAGCAGGATCTGCAGCCGGCCTTCCCTGAACCGGGCCAGCGTCGACGAGCGCCGTTGTTTGTCGGCATCGCCGTACAGCGTCTCCACGGAGAAGCCTTCGTATTTCAGCTTCGCTTCATAATTCGCGATTTCGTCCGTTTCGTTAATGAATAGCAGCGCTGACGCCGGTTTCAGCAGATGAATCAAGCGCCTTGCTGTATCCGCCTTATCGCGCTTGTCGCAGACAACGTAATAGTGGGCGACTTTGCTCGGCGTTTGCTGGTCAGGACTCACGTTCACCTGCTTCGGCTCCCGCATCCAGCGCTCCTCGACATCGGCCATCGCCTGCGGCCGCGTCGCCGAGAAGAAGGCGATCTGCCGGTCGCGCAGCATGCCCTTCAGCAGTGTTTCCACTTCGATCGTCGACCCGAGATTGAACACTTGATCCGCTTCGTCGATAATGACAAGCCGAATGCCGTGCAGCTTCAATTTGCCGGACTTCACCAGTTCGTGAATACGCCCCGGCGTACCGACGACGATGTGCGGATGCTCCCGCAGCTTCTCCACTTGGCGCTGCATGGATGCTCCGCCGATGAGCTGCTGCGTCTTCACGCCGAGCGCTTCGCCGTACGTCTCCGCCACGCGGAAAATTTGCATCGCCAGCTCCTGCGTAGGCGCAAGCACCATGATTTGCACGGCACTGCTCGCCGTGTCGACCCGCTGGATAGCAGGCAGCATGTAGGCCAGCGTCTTGCCCGAGCCCGTCTGCGATTTCGCGGAAATATCATGCCCCGCCAGCATCAGCGGAATGGTCTCCGCCTGCACCGGCGTCGGCGCTTCGATTTTATTCATTCGTAACGCTTCGATCAGCTGCGGCTGCAGCTGTAACGTTTCCCAAGACACATGCATCAAACTCCTCTTATACTTACTTGCCTGTGAACCACTACTTACGGTTGAGCCATCTGCCCGCAACCCGGTCGGCCAAACGCGGAAACAGTCCGTACAGACGGATGCCGACGGATGCCGATAACGGCAAATCCACTTCCGGCGTCCGCTTCTCGATGACCTTGACGATCGCACTCGCAACCTGCTCCGGCTTCAGCATGTAGCCGCGTACCCGGCTCGCATAGGATCCGTCCGGATCCGCCGTTTGCAGGAAAGGAGTGTCGATCGGACCGGGATTGACAGCCGATACGGCAATATTGAAAGGCGCGAGCTCCGAGCGTATGGCGTTCGTGAACCCCAATACCGCATGCTTCGTCGCCGCGTAACCGGAAGACTTCGACGTGCTTAGTTTGCCCGCCATGGATGCGACGTTCACGATATGTCCGCCGCCCTGCGCGCGCATGACCGGAAGCACTGCTTTCGCGCATCGGACGATCCCCATATAGTTCGTGTCCATCATCGCTTGAAACCGCTCGACCGGCGCATCCTCGAACAGCTCGAACAGCCCGAATCCGGCATTGTTCAGCAGCACGTCGATACGGCCGTAATCTTCCGCGACCCTCCGAACGGCTTCCTGAACCGACCCGAAATCCGTCACGTCCAGCTCATAGCAGCCGTGCTTCTGCGGAATGGACTGCGATATCCGCTCCAGCTTCTCTCTGCTGCGGCCGGTAAGAATCGGCACGGCGCCTTGCGCAGCCAGCATTTTGGCCGTTTCTGCGCCGATCCCGCTCGCCGCGCCGGTGATCAGTACGATTTTCCCATGCAACACCTGTCATCACCTGCCTTTCAGTTTACTGCAAAGGGTACGAATAGGCAAAACGAATCCGTTCCCCGAACGGCCCGCGCATGCGGCAAGCGACGGTCGACGCTGTCCTTTTGACGGCGCGGCGCGCCAAAATCCAGAAAAATCCAATCCTATTATAAGCAAAAACTAATCTGTCCGGAATATAAAAAAAGCTCCCACGGGAGCTTGAAAAATGCTACGATGCAAGTAGAACTTGAATGTCCAGCTCGCCGATTCCTTCCATAATGAGCGGGATCGTCAATGCTTTGGAAGCCTTGAAACCCGCATCCTGCGCGGAATGAATCACTTTCGGCGGCGTAATGTCCACCCTCACGCCCTGGTTGAAGAGCATCGTGCTGGCGTTGCCGCTGATCATATTGCCGAGCTCGCTAATCGCGCTTTTGCCCATTTCGTCCATTTCGGCAATGGCGTAGCCGCCCATCATCGCGGAAACCATCTTGAGCGCTACCTGCTCGCTTAATCCAAAAACGATATCACCGTTCATTTGGCCGTTGAGGCCGATTTGAATCCATATATGATTTTCCATGAACGTTACGTCCTTGATGCCGAGCTGCCCGGTAGAAGGTCTGATCTGAATCACTTGCTCGATCACGATTTTAGCGGACTCTAGGAAGGGATTGATGTACTCAGCCTTCATCTTGAGGTAGCGCCCCTTTGCAACGTTGTCGGTGAACTTCTTCCTAATTATACAAGAATAATTAGGTCAAGTATACCATTCCGCTCAAGTTTGCTGGATTATGTCGAATCATCGCCCCGAGACCGCGCTAAAATTCGTACTTTCGATTCAGATTTCCCCCTTACCGGATACCCAATTAAGGAGGATGACCGTGCCAAACGTATGGACCCATTTTTTATTCGGGCAGCGATGCCTCCGCATGCTTGGCGAAGAAACGCTCATTGCGCATCCGGCGCGTAAGCGTCTATTCAATATGGGCTGCCAAGGTCCGGACTTTCTATTCTATCATCATTTCCTCCCCTGGCAGAAAGACAAGACGATGAACAAGCTCGGGAGCGCCATGCATGAACGGCACTGCGGCCCGGCTCTGCTCGATATGCTCGATGCGGTCGATCACCTGCCCGATTCCGATCCGTCCAAGGACGACTCGCTCGCCTATGCATTAGGCTTCCTGCTGCATCATCTCTTGGACCGCGTCATGCATCCTTACGTCTTCAGCCGTTCCGGCTTCCGTAAGTGGGATCATCAGCGTTTCGAAGTAATGATGGATACGCTCATCGTCCGCAAGCTGCTCGGCATAGATACCTGGAAGACGGAAGTGTGGCGCGAAATCGATATGCGAGGCGCACTGCCGGACGCGATCGTAGACGCTTTCGAACAAATCTCGGCCGTGCATTATTCCGATTTCGCTCCGCTGATCCGCCGGGAGCAGTGGCGCGGCGCCATGGGCGACATGATTCGCGCGCAGCGGCTGTTCCACGATCCAAGCGGAATCAAACGCGTGCTGACGTTCGGGCAGATCGATCCCTTCGTGTACAAGCGGCATCTGCCGAAGCTGGATATTTTGAACGAATCGCGCCGTCCTTGGCTTGATCCGACCGATGGGCAAACGAGACACGATGACGATATATGGATGCTGTGGGACCGGGCGATGGACGAAAGCAAACCTGTTCTGAAAGCCGTCCTGCTATGGCTGCGCTGCAACGAATCGGAGCAGAACGATCTTCAAGAACCCATTACGCCTTCCAAGCACCAGCTTCGCGAAGCGGCTTCGCAATTGATCGGCAACCGCTCCTACGAAACCGGCTGCGGCTGCGACAGCGGCTTATCGATCCGTTTCGAAGATCCGATCTGGTCGTTATGACACTTGTTCCCGGCTGCCATTCGCCCGTCGAAACCGCAGCCGTATCAGCCTGAGCCGGTCATAGAGCATGTCGAGCGACTTGCCCTTCCCCTGATCCGCATCCTCCCCGTACACCTGATGCAGCACCGGTTTCAAGTAGCGGTCGCCGAGCGTTTGCAGCGCGTCCCAGACAAGCTGCTGCTCGAAATCCGGCATTTCCGCAAGCTCTCGTTCGATGAGCGGCTCCAGATCATAGCCTTCCGTTTCCAGCTTCTCGATCCGCTCCATCAAGTCGCGGCGCGGCAGATCGACTTGCTCCTGCAGCTCGTCGATCGACTTCCCCTCCGCGATTGCGCGGAGCAGCTCCCGTTTCTCCGACAGCCGGTCCATCTGCGCTTTGA